>JAJUIT010000114.1 GCA_029267465.1 Synergistaceae bacterium | reverse complement strand
CGCTCCTGCCAGCATGACGGCCGCGAACCCCCCGAACGCCAGGGCGTTTCCCAGGACGGGGGAAAGCAGCCCGAAGACGAAGGGGGTCACGGCCCAGCCGGAGTCCATGGCGAACCACACCATGGCGGTCGCTTTCGGGCGCAGGCGCTCGGGGGTCATGTCCCCCACCATGGCCAGGTGGGCGGGAAAGCCCATGCCGACTCCCAGGCCGAACATCGCCCCGCAAAGCGCCGCTCCGGCATTCGAACGCATCAGGCTCAGCATCGCCATGGCCAGGGCCATGAGGCCGAAACTCGGGGCGGCGATGCGGGGCCGGGGGATCCGGTCCACGAAATGCAGGGTGGCGATGCGGACCGCCAGGGCGGTAGCGGCGCTGGACACCAGCAAGGCCGAAGGAACGAGCCCCCGGGGAACCAGGAGGGCGCCGACGCAGAGCACCATGGAGTCGGTCAGGGAGAGCAGGAACATGGAGACCAGCAGAGCCCGGACCGGGGCCAGGGAGAAGAGGTCCTGGTAGGATCCCCAGGCTTCTTTGCGGGAGGCTCCCTTGGCTAGGGAAACCTTCCCGAAGGCGATTCCCAGGGCGGCGCAGAAAAGCGCCATGAGGGGAGAAAGGGAAAGGTAGGCGGCGACGTGCCCGTGCCGGATCAGCCAGTCCGCCGCGGGGATGACGGACACGTGGGGAACCATGGATCCCGCGGTCATCAGGGCGAAGGCGAAACCGCGCTTTTCCGGCGGGACGAACAGGTTCTGGTAGGCCGTGAAGGCCACGATGAACGCGCTGTAGCCAAGTCCCATGAGGATCCGGCAGGCGAAAACCAGGGAAAGGTTCGATCCGGCAAAGGCGATTCCCACGCTGCCGGCGAAGGCGACGAGAGCGGCACCCACCAGCGTCGGCCGCAGCCCGAACCCTTCAACAAGCCAGCCGCCAGCGGGGCGGAAGACCGTGGTCGCCACGTAGAAGAGACTGACCGCCACCCCGGCGGCCTGGGGGGAAACCCCGCGGGAGCCCAGCAGGTTCGCCAGGAAGTAGTAGACGTTCGAGTAGGCGAAGATGCCGAAGGCAGCGGCGATGAGAAGGGAGAGCCTCCGGCCGAACTCGCTCACGGCAGGGCCTCGATGCCCACGGCGATGCGGTCCGCGTCGCGGAGGAGAAAGCCGCCTTCCGCGGGCAGGGGTTCAACGGGATACCCGGACTGGAGGGTCCGGTTTTTCAGGCTTTCCACGTCCGCCTGCTCGGGCAGGATCAGGGAAAAGCGCCGGAGCCCCGCGCTCTGCGGGGGCGCCGGGGGCGCGTTTCGGCTGTCCCAGATGTTCGTCCCCACGTGGTGGTGGTAGTCGCCCGCCGCGAAAAAGAGGGCCCCGGGGTAGTTTTTCTGGGTCACGGACAGCCCCAGGTGGCCGTTGTAAAAGGCTTTTGACTTGTCGAGGTTCGAAACCCGGAGGTGCACGTGCCCTACGAAGGTCCCTTCCGGCATCCCCTCCCATGGACCCTCAGCGTCGGCCAGAAGCCGCCGGCTCTCGAGAGGCTTCGTGACCATGACCAGCTGACCTCTCGAAAAGGTCCAGGCCTCGCGGGGCCGGTCGATGTAGAACTCCGCGCCGATTCCGTCCGGGGCCTCCAGGTAAAGGGCCTCGCTGACGCCGTGATCGCTCAGCCCGCCGATGGGCATTCCCGCCTCAGACAGGGACCGGAAAAGCCGGCCCAGGTCTTTCCTCGAGGGCAGCCGGAGGGCCACGTGGTAAAGGCCGGTGGAACGCGGATCCTGGGGAAACCTGGAGTCCTCCTTTAAGGCCAGGAGCCATTCGGCTCCCTTTTGCGGGTAGAGCAGGGCCGCCTTCTCCCCTCCCTGGAGCTCGGCACGGAAGCCGAGCCGGTCCCTCCAGAAGAGGAGGGATTCCTCCAGGTTCGTGACGCCGAGCACCACGTGTCCGATCCGGGTTTTTTCGGGAATGCGGAAAGCCGCCATGGGAACCGACCTCCAGTCTGGTTTTTCTTTTGCCAGTTTACAACGAAATCCAAGTTGTGCCGAACCGGTAACCTGGCTGTTACTCGTCCTGTTCTATAAAAAACCCGCAGAGAAAGAATCTGGCAGGGAGGTCGAAGATCGATGAGAAGCAATCGTTTGTCCCGGGTACTGGTCCTCTTGAGCCTGGCGGCCGCGCTGGTTTGCACGGCGGCCGGGGGGGCGTTTGCCCAGACCGTCAACACCTGGTCGGGCAAACCGGCGAAGTACGTGTTCCTGTTCATCGGCGACGGAATGGGGATCCCGCAGATCAACGCCGCCGAAGCGATGCTCGAGGTGAAAACGGGATCCAGGAAGCCCGGCGTCGAGCGCCTGGCGCTGAGCACGCTCCCCGTGCAGGGCATGACGACGACCTATTCCGCGAACTCCTACATCACGGATTCCGCGCCGGCGGCCACTTCCCTGGCTTCCGGCTACAAGACCGACAACGGCGTCGTCGGAATGGATCCTTCCAAGCGCATCCGCTACAAAAGCATCGCGGAAATGGCCCATGAAAAGGGGCTCAAGGTCGGAATCGTGACGAGCGTCTCCCTCGACCATGCCACACCGGCTTCCTTCTACGCCCACCAGCCGTCCAGGAAGGATTACTACGAGATCTCGAGGCAGTTGGCGGATTCGGGTTTCGAATACTTTGCCGGGGGCGGGTTCGTCCAGCCCAGGGGGAAGAAGAACGACAGGCCCAGCAGCATCGAATACGCAAAATCGAAGGGATACTTCTTTGTCAACAGCAAGCGGGATTTCCTGAACCTGAAAAAGGGAACCAGCAAGGTGCTTGTCTTCAATTCGGTTCTTGACGAGGACGCCGCGCTTCCCTACGCGATGGACCGGGACGGATCCGACATGTCGCTGGCGGAGCTGACGGAAAAGGGAATCGAGCTGCTGGAGAACCCGAAGGGCTTTTTCATGATGGTGGAGGGCGGGAAGATCGACTGGGCCTGCCACGCCAACGACGCGGCAGCCTCGATCCGGGACACCCTGGCGTTCGACGAGGCCGTGCGGAAAGCCCTGGCCTTTGCCGGGAAGCACCCCGGGGAAACGCTGATCGTGGTCACGGGGGACCACGAGTGCGGCGGCATGAGCATCGGTTTTGCCGGAACCCAGTACGACAGCTTCTTTGAAAAGCTCCTGGCCCAGAAAGGGTCGTTCCAGGCCTTCGACGCGAAGCTGGCGGCGTACAAAAAGAGCCGCGCGAGCGCCAACGGCAGGCTCGAGGACGTGCTCCCCCTCGTGGAATCCTTCTTCGGCCTGAAAAAGCTGGACGGGGCCCGCAAGAAGACCCTGGAGAAGCTGGCGGCCCTGGGGGACCGGGCTTCAAAAGACGAACTGGCCATGGCCCTTTCCCCCAGGGAAATGAAGGCGCTGGAGGAGGCCTTCAAGGCGAGCATGGCGGGAAACCAGGTCAAGGCGGACGACGAATCGGCGTACCTCGTCTACGGCGGCTATGAACCCTTCACGATCACCCTCACCCATATCCTGAACAACAAGGCCGGGATCGGCTGGACCTCCTACTCCCACACCGGCGTTCCGGTTCCCGTGTTCGTTTCAGGGCGCGGGCAGGAGATTTTCGGAGGGTACTACGACAACACGGACGTCGCGAAGAAGATCATGGCGGTCATGGGCTTCAACCCGAGCTTTGCTTCGAAGTAAAGAGCGGTTCAGCTTGTAAGGAAAGTCCCCGGGAGGGGGAAGTTCCGTACGGAGCTTCCCCCTCCCCAATTCACAATACGGGAAGGGTGCGTCGATGAAAGACAAACGGCATGTTCTGCTGGCCCTGGCCCTGGCTTTGGCCAGCCTTTTTCTGCTGTGGCTTCCAACCGGTTTCGAACGGCAGGACGCGGGCTTTTCAGCCCGGGCGAAGGCCGTTGTCCTGGAAACCGACGACTCCCGGGTCTTCCGGTTTGGAATCGTGAGGGAAGGGACCCAGGAGGTCAAGGTGAGAATACTCCGGGGACCCTTCAAGGGGATCGAGGCGGAGGCGGCCAACCAGCTCGTCGGGAAAATGGAACTCGACAAGCTCTTCGCCCCGGGAGACAGGGTCCTCGTCGTCCTTGACCTGGACGGGAACCGGGTGGTTCACGCGAACGTCGTGGATCATTACCGCCTGGACACGGAACTGCTCCTTTTCGGCCTGTTTTCCGTCCTCCTTGTGGCTTTTGCCGGGTGGACCGGCGTTTCGGCGCTTCTTTCCTTCGTTTTCTCGGCGCTGACCATCTGGAAAATCCTCCTCCCGGGGTTTCTCAAGGGCATGGATCCTCTCGTCCTCACGTTCGGAGTCGTGGGGGGCCTGACCGCGGTGATCATCTTCCTGGTCGCGGGGCTGACGAAAAAAGGCTTCACGGCGTTTTCCGGCGCCATGGCGGGACTCGCCGTCACCGCCGCTCTTTCGGTCCTGTTCGGGAAGGCCTTCCAGATCCACGGGGCCGTCAAGCCCTTTTCGGAAACCCTTCTTTATTGCGGTTTTCCGAACCTTGACCTGGGCAAGGTCTTTCTCGGCGGGATCTTCCTGGCCTCCTCCGGGGCGGTCATGGACCTGGCCATGGATATCGCGGCCGCCATGGACGAGATGAAGGCGAGACACCCCGGGCTCACCGCGGCCCAGGCCGTGGCAACGGGGCTCTCCGTCGGCCGTTCCGTCATCGGAACGATGACGACGACCCTGCTTCTTGCCTACTCTGGAGGTTTCAGCGCGATGCTCATGGTCTTCATCGCCCAGGGAACGCCGATCCAGAACGTTCTCAACCTGCAGTACGTGGCGTCGGAAATCCTCCACACGCTCGTGGGAAGCTTTGGCCTCGTCACCGTCGCCCCGCTGACGGCGGTTCTCGGCGGCTGGATCTACTTCCGAAAAGGAGCAAAAGAAAGAGGAAAATTTCCTAACCCCCCCTCTTGAGGATAAAATCTAAAAAACCCGTCAGGCGGGGATCCCGGAGGGGGGAGCGCCTTGCTGCTTGAAAGGGAACGGAAACTGGTGGCGGAATACGGCCGGATGCTCTTGATGGAAGGCCTGACGAAGGGCAAGGCAGGGAACCTCAGCGTCATCGACCGCGCGCGGAGGCTGGTGGCCGTCAAGCCGAGCGCGGTCGAATACCTCGAAATCGTCCCGGAGGACGTCGCGGTCTTGGACCTGGAAGGAAAGCAGGTTGAAGGCCCCTGGAAACCGTCCAGCGAAACGCCGATGCACCTGGCCCTCTACCGGGAAAGGCCGGACATCGGGGCGGTCATCCACACCCATTCCCCTTACTCCACGACATTCGCCTGCCTCGAAAGGGAAATCCCGCCGGTCCACTACCTCATTGCCGTTGCCGGGACGCACGTTCCCTGCGTGCCCTACGCTGCATTTGGGACGGAAGCCCTTGCCGAGAGCGCCGCGCGAGGCATCGGGTGCGGGAAAGCCGTCCTGCTTGCGCACCACGGGCTGGTCACCGTGGGGGCCGACCTGGCGGAAGCCTTCTCCGTGGCCCAGGCGGTGGAGTTCGTTGCCGAGATCGCCTGGAGAGTTTCGTGCGTCGGCGTCCCCCAGGGGATGACTCCCGGGCAGATCGAGGACGCCCTGCGGCGGATGTCCCATTACGGCCGTTCGGCCCTGGCCGGGGAGGATGGCGCTTGATGGAGCAGGCCCCGGGAAACGCCGAGATCGCTTCCCTTTTTGAACGGATCGCGGACCTCCTCGAGATCCGGGGGGAAAACGTGTTCAAGGTGAACGCCTACCGGCGGGCGGCCGAGAACATCCGCGAGGCCGGCCGTCCCCTGGCAGAAATCCGGGCGGAGGGAGCCCTGCGCCAGGTGCCGGGGGTCGGGGAGGCCATCGCTGAAAAAATCGAGGAACTGCTCGACACCGGCCGGCTCGATTTTTACGAGCGCCTCCGGGAGGAAGTCCCGGAAAGCCTCCTGGAGCTTTTGGAGGTTCCGGACATGGGGCCGAAACGAGTGGGGCTGGTCTGGAAAAGCCTCGGAGTGAAAGACCTCGCCGGGCTTTCCGCCGCGGCGGCCGAAGGGCGCTTGAAGGACCTGCCCGGCCTCGGCGCGAAATCGGAGGCGAAGATCCGGAAAGGCCTGGAAGACCTGGCTTCGAGGAAGATCGCGGTGCGGACTCCCCTCGGCGAGGCCTGGTCGTTGGCGCAGTCCGTCCGGGACCGCCTCCTGAAGGTTCCTGGCGTGGAGCGCCTCGAAGCCGGCGGTTCCCTCCGGCGGATGAAGGACACGGT
>JAJUIT010000129.1 GCA_029267465.1 Synergistaceae bacterium | reverse complement strand
GTTAAGCCCTCCAGCGTCGATGGTACTGCGGTCCTAACCGTGGGAGAGTAGATCGCCGCCGGAAACCTTTTTCATCGCTCGAGAGAGGGGAGTCCTGAAAAGGACTCCCCTCTCTCGCTTTTCGCTTTTTCCTTCAATCTTCATTCCCCCTGTAGCATTTTTTGCTCAATTCATTTAAAATCAAAAAAACCTTTTAGGCATTCAGCGTAACAGGAGAGGGGGAACGCTTCTTGGTCGACAGCCCGAACCCGGTCCGTCTCGGTGACCTTCTGGTGAACGCCGGTGCAATCACTGAAAAGCAGCTGCAGTCGGCCCTGATGGAGCAGCAACTAACGAATTTGCGCCTGGGAGAAATCCTCATCAAGAACGGATTTCTCACCGAGAGGCAGCTTGCCGAGGCGCTGAGCAGCCAGCTCAAGCTTCCCTTGGTATCCCTGGCACGGTACCGACCGATGATCGAAGCCCTCCGCATGGTTCCCGAGAACGTGGCACGCCGCCTGGAAGTTCTTCCGCTGGCGGTTCTCGACAACAACCGCCTCTTCCTCGCGATGGCGGATCCCCTGAACATCATCGCCATTGACGAGATCCGGATGCTTACAGGAATGGAAGTCGAGGTCGGAGTGGCGATTCCCTCGGAGATCCGGCGCGACATGGACAGCTTCTATAGTGTCCGGGGCAATGTGGACGACGCGATCATAGAGATCGTCGACATGAGCGCGGCCGAGGAAATGAGGAAGGACCTTGACGCGGCGGCCGAAGCCTCCATCGATGACGCACCGGTTGTCAAGCTAGTCAACGGCCTTCTTGACCAGGCGGTCCGCGAGGCCGCTTCCGATCTTCACATCGAGCCCTTCGAAAAGTCCTCCAGGGTACGCTATCGAGTCGACGGGAACCTTTTCGACGCGCTGGACTTCCCGAGAAACCTGCACCCGGCTGTCATCTCCCGCCTGAAGATCATGGCGAACATGGACATTTCCGAGAAGAGGCGTCCACAGGACGGCCGCATTCTGCTCAAATTCCAGGACAGAAAGGTGGATCTGCGGGTTTCCTCGCTTCCGACGATTTACGGGGAGAAGATGGTCATGCGGGTCCTCGACCAGGCTTCCAGCGCCGTCGGCCTGGAGCGGATCGGCCTCCTGGACGAGGACCGGGCCGCCCTTGAGAGCATCATCAGCAAACCCTACGGCATGATGCTCGTTACCGGCCCGACGGGAAGCGGTAAATCCACGACCCTCTACTCGGTCCTGGAGAAGATCAACGAACCGGAATCCAACCTGATTACCGTCGAGGATCCTGTGGAGTACATGATCCCGGGAATCAACCAGGTGCAGATCAACGAGAAAGCGGGGCTGACCTTCTCGGATGCCCTCCGGTCAATCCTGCGGCAGGACCCCGACAAGATCATGGTGGGGGAGATCCGCGACACGGAAACCGCCCAGCTGGCGGTCCGCGCCGCCCTGACGGGCCATTTGGTCCTTTCCACGCTTCACACCAACGACGCGCCCAGCGCGGTTATCCGGTTAAACGACATGGGCGTGGCGCCCTTTTTGATCTCCTCGTCCGTCATCGGGGTCATCGCCCAGCGTCTCGTGCGCAAGCTCTGCCCGGCCTGCAAGGAGGTCTTTGAACCCGGGCCAAACCTTTGCCGGGAATACGGCATTCCCGAAGGTTCCCGGATCTACAAGCCGGCCGGATGCGAACAGTGCCGCTGGAGCGGGTACAAGGGCCGCACCGCGGTCTTCCAGATCATGACCATCAACGATGAAATCCGCAGGCTGATCGCCGATCAGGCTCAAGCCCGCGAAATCGAGGCAGCCGGCCTCAGAAACGGCATGAAGACCCTGAGGGATGCAGGCCTCCTGAAGGTCCTCGAGGGTATCTCCAGCATGGAGGAAGTGCTCCAGGAAACGACGATCAACTGATCGGCCGCCTGGAGCTGGGAAAAGAAAGAAAGAGGTGAGCACCCGTGGCCTACGAACAGAGCATTCACACCCTGCTGAACGAGGTAATCAGGAGGAACGCCAGCGACCTTCACCTGAGCGTCAACCTCCCGCCGGCCCTTCGGATCGACGGTGACCTCCACTACATCGGCGGCCCCGCGACCCTAACGAACGAGGATATCCGGCGCATGGTCACAGAGGTCCTCACACGGCAGAAGCTTGCCCAGTTCGAAGAGGAATGGGAACTGGACTTCAGCTTCACGTTCAAGATCCCCGGAGGGGAAAGCGCCCGTTTCCGCGGGAACTGTTTCTTTGAAAGGGGAAGCCTTGCCGCCGCCTTCAGGATGATCCCCACCCAGGTCAGGAGCACCCAGCAGCTCATGCTCCCCAAATGCCTTGACGAAATGGCGACGAAGCAGAGGGGGATCTTCCTTGTGACGGGACCGACCGGTTCCGGGAAAAGCACGACTCTCGCCGCGATCATGCAGCAGATCAACACCACCCGGCGCTGCCATGTCATCACGATCGAGGACCCGATCGAGTACCTGTTCAAGTCGGAGAAGGCCATCATCCAGCAGCGGGAGGTCGGACTGGACACCCGTTCCTTCGCCAACGCCCTGAAACGGGTGCTGCGGCAGGACCCGGACGTGATCATGATCGGCGAGATGCGGGACCTGGAGACCATCTCTTCCGCCATCACCGCCGCGGAAACCGGGCACCTTGTCCTGACAACCCTGCACACGCCGGACGCCGTGCAGAGCATCGACCGCATCATCGACGTTTTTCCTCCTCACCAGCAGCAGCAGGTGAGGATGCAGATCAGCCACGTCCTGATCGGGGTGTGCTACCAGCAGCTGATCCCGCTGATGGGCGGCGGCCGGATCGTGGCGACGGAGATCCTTTTCGCCACGCCTGCCGTCCGCAACTGCATCCGGGAGGGCAAGACCGCTCAAATCCGCAGCATCATGCAAACCAGCGGCGGACAGAACATGCACACCATGGACCAGGACCTCGCGCGGCTTGTCTGGGACGGGTTCCTAAGCAGCGAACAGGCGATGCAGTTTTCCATGGATCCCAAGGAACTGGAACGCATCCTGATGGACATGTCCCCGGCCTCAAGGCAAATCCGATAGCGGGGGGAGGGACAAGCCGTGGATTTCAGGTATAAAGCTCGCAATGCCGAGGGAAAGATCGTTAAGGGGCAGCACGCCGGCCAGTCCCAGTACCAGGTCGTCCAGTGGCTGAGGGAGCAGAACCTGGTCCCCATCAGCGTGACGGAGAACCGAAAGGGGGCTCGCATCCCGATCGTCAACCGCATCCGCATGCACATGGGGGTCAGCCTGAAGGACAAGGCCGTGCTTTTCCGCCAGATGGCGACGCTTCTTGGCGCCGGGGTGGTTCTGGGGCAAGCCCTTTCGGTCGTCAGCGACCAGACCAAGAATGTCCGGCTTGCCCACTCCATGCGGGAAGTCAAGCGCCTCGTCGACAGCGGGAATTCCCTGAGCTCGTCCCTCCGCTCCCGGAAAGAGTTCTCCTCCCTGATCTGCTCGATCATCGAAGCGGGCGAAGACGGGGGCATGCTGGACCGTAGCCTCGAGCGGGTGGCGACGTTCTTGGAGCGGCAGGACGAGCTTCGCAAGAAGATCATCTCGGCCGTCACCTATCCCGCTGCCGTCAGCCTTTTTGCCCTTCTGGTCCTTTGGATCCTCATTACCGTCATCGTTCCCAAGTTCGCCATGGCCTTCCGCAGCCTGAACGTTGAGCTTCCGAAAATCACCACTCTCACCTTCCGTTTTGCGATCTGGCTTAACGAGAAGTGGTACATCTTCATGGGCGGGGTCCTTTTCTTCGTGCTGCTGGTGATCCTCCTGAACCGGACGAAGCGGACGCGGCCGATGATGGACGCTCTCAAGCTGAAGCTTCCGCTGGTCGGCGACATCTTTTACAAGAGCATCATGGCGCGTTCCCTTCGGACGCTTTCCTCCCTGCTGGAGGCCGGCATTCCGGTTCTCAACGCCTTGGAGATGGCGGCAGGCGTGGCAAACAACGCTCCTGTTGAAAAGGCCTTCATCGGGCTACGGGATGCCGCCCGAAAGGGCAGGGGACTGGGCGAGACCGCCAAGACGATGCCGATCTTCCCGCTGATGGTGGCCCAGATGATCGTTGTGGGGGAGGAGACCGGGAAGGTTGACGCCATGCTGAACAAAGTGGCCGACTGGTTCGAGAGCGAACTGGACGAAAAGATCAAGCGGCTGACCTCGATTCTGGAACCCGCCCTGATCATCGCGGTTGGGCTGGTCGTCGCGATGATCGCCTCGGCCATCTACCTTCCGATCGTCGGAGCGATCCAGGCGCTGATCTAGAAGCCTTGATCGAATTCATTTCAGGTCCTCTGGACAGGGGAAAATGAGAGTGGTATTATAACCGCGTTCATTGCTTTAGCGACCCGATGTATTCGAGGGTCACAGCGTTTTTATCCGTATTGGGGCTTCATCCAGGAGGTGAGGAAAGGGGCTGAAAATTGTCCGCAGGGAATTGGAGAAACCTTTTTCACAAAAATAAAGGAGGCGAAGTGAATGAAGAAGTTTCTGAAGAACAGGAAGGCAAAGGGCTTCACCCTCGTGGAACTGCTCATCGTCCTGATCATCATCGGAATTCTCGCTGGAGCCCTGCTGCTGGTCGCCGGAGCGGGAACGGACAAGGCAACCGCCACGAAGATCGTAAGCAACCTGAGGAGCGCAAAGGCCGCCGCTTTGATGGTCTATGCGGATAAGAACGG
>JAJUIT010000122.1 GCA_029267465.1 Synergistaceae bacterium | reverse complement strand
GTGCTCAGGAGCGCTGACCGATGTCCGGATCACCCGCCGGGGACCCCTTTTTGAGGAGGAGGACGCGGTTTCGTTCGAGCTTCCCTACCGGTTCGCGCCATTTACCGTTTCGATGCTAAAGGGGTTTCTCGAGGTTCACCAGGGGCCTGAAGTCAACCTCATGATTGCCCCGCTTCTGGCGTCGGAAAGGGGAATCCGGGTCGAAGAGGCCAGGGGAGAGCCCTCGACCTACCGCAACAGCTTGGAGGCCGTGTTTGTGTCGGGGGGAATGCCTCTGACCGTCACCGGGACGGTCACCGAAGAAGGGAAGATGCGGATCGTGGAAATCAACGGGTTCTGGATTGACTTCGTTCCACGGGGGGCCGTTCTGCTATTCAGCAATTTCGACCGTCCTGGGGTCATTGGGCGGGTTGGGACTCTCCTCGGCGAGGCGGGTGTCAACATCGCGAACTTCGCTCTTGGCCGGAAGAACGGAAGCGGCCAGGCCCTCGGGGCCCTGCAGATTGATCTAGGGGTGCCGGCGCCAATCGTCGAAGCCCTCCGCCGGGACGCCGACCTGATCTGGGCGGTTTGCCTCGATTTCGACGCCGCGTAGGTCCTTCATGACGGCGTTGGCTTACAATAGGGCTGATGCGGGATTTCTTTTGCAGGGGGTGCAAACATGGGAGCGAGGATGGATCTTTTGAGATCTTTGGCCCAGAAGGGGACGTCGAAGATGGTTCTCCTGGTGATGGACGGGCTCGGCGGCCTGCCGTCCGAAAACGGTCAAACGGAGCTTGAGAGGGCCTATACGCCGAATATGGACGAGATTGCCGCTCAGTCGGAATGCGGCCTTCTGGAAATGGTTGATCTCGGGATCACCCCGGGAAGCGGTCCCGGGCACTTGGGACTTTTCGGCTACGATCCCCTGGAATTCCAGATCGGAAGGGGAATCCTCGAAGCCCTCGGCGTGGGTGCAGAAGTGAAAAGCGGAGAGGTCTGCGCAAGGGGGAACTTTGCGACATGGACGGCGGACGGGACGATTGCCGACCGAAGGGCCGGGCGGATTTCTTCGGAAAAGAACCGGCAGATCATCGATCGCCTCAGGACTGAAATTTCGGAGATCGAGGGCGTCCGCGTCCGCTTTTACCCCGGAGAGGAGCACCGTTTCGTCGTTGTGTTTTCCGGGGAAGGCCTTTCGGAGGCCGTAACGGATGCGGACCCGCAAAAGGAGGGACTTCCCATGAAGTGGGCAAGTCCTTCCCGTCCCGGGGGAGAAAAGACGGCCGATGCGGTGAACGCGCTCGTCAGGCGTGTCCGGCAGGTTCTGTCCGATGAACCCGCCGCCAATGGCTGCCTGCTGAGAGGCTTTTCCGGGGCCCCGTTGATTCCGGGTCTTCCCGAACTGTACAAGATCAATCCGGCGGCCATCGCCACCTATCCCATGTACCGAGGACTCGCCAGGCTCGTGGGCATGGAAGTCCTCGATGCAGGAAGGACGATGGAAGACCTTTTCTCCACCCTGGAAGCCCATTGGGACGCGCACGACTTTTTCTTCATCCACGTCAAGTACACCGACAGCCGTGGAGAGGATGGAGACTTCAGGGCAAAGCGGGAAGTGATCGAAAAAGTCGACCGTCTCATCCCCAGGCTGACGGACCTCCATCCCGACGTTCTGGTCATCACCGGCGACCACAGCACGCCCAGCCAGATGAAAGGACATTCCTGGCACCCGGTTCCGTTCCTCCTTCAAAGTGCATGGTGCCGGCCTGACGAAGTCCTGGCATTCGGAGAGCGGATGGTGGCCCGGGGGATCCACGGCCGCATCCCGGCCTCGAGCCTGATGGGGTTGATGCTGGCTCACGGGTTGAGGCTGGCCAAGTTCGGTGCATGAGGACAGAAATGGAAGAGAAACCGACAGCTTGCGCGGCGATTCGGTGGCTCTCAGCCGGCGAAACGTTCAAGGGAATCGGGGTCGTTCAGAAACTGAGCCGCCGAAGCGACAAGAACGGAAAGCCCTTCTGGGAACTCACCCTTTCGGATTCCTCCGGAAGTTTCGACGGGAAAATCTGGGGAGACGCCGCCTGGTGGGACCTGTCGGAAGGGTCGAAAAAGCCCCTGGAGTCCTCCTCGGAGGCATTCTCGCGCACCCTGCGGGGGAAATCGATCGGGGTCCAGGGGAAAATGGTCGAATTCAGAGGCCAGCCCCAGGTCAACGTGACGGCCCTTTACCTGCTGGACCAGGAGAAATACCCGCCTTCCCTTTATGTCCAGGCGGCTCCGGTTTCCCTCGAGGACCTCGAGAAGTCGTTCTGGGACTTCGTCGAATCCGGGGCCGGGCGATTCCGCCCGTTTCTCCGCCAGGTTTTCTCCGGTGACTTCTGGGAACGTTTCCGGACCTCGCCAGCAGCCGTCACGCATCACCACGCCTACGCACACGGCCTGCTTGAACACACGGTGGCGGTAACCCGCCTGGCTGTTGCCATGGCCCAGGCGGCCTCCGCGTCGCCGCACGCGTCGATCGACCTGGAAGTGGTGGTCACCGGGGCCCTTCTCCACGATCTGGGCAAGGTCGAGTCCTATCGCCTTTCCCCGGTCCCGGAGATGACGCTGCCCGGAGCCGTGCTGGACCACGTGGGCCCCGGTTTCGCCCTCTTCCTCCGGTTTGCGGAGGCCTTCGGCCTGGACGAGCGTTCGACGCTGGCCATCGGGCACATCCTGTTGAGCCATCATGGCCAGAAAGAGTTTGGAGCCGCCGTTCTTCCAGCGACGCCCGAGGCATTGATCATTTCCTCGGCGGACGAACTGGATTTCCGTTTATTTTGCTGGGGCGACGCGACCGGAAATCTGCCGGACGACGAACAGGTCAGCGACTTTCATTATTCCGCCCAGCGCCGGTTCTGGAAGTGGCAGGAATAATGCGGGAAAGATCTTGTATGGTAAAATGACAGAGAGAAAGAGCAAAAATGGCTCGGGGGAGGTGTGCGCCATGGTGAGAATCCGCCTCGAGTACTGCACGGCATGAGGGTACCTTGAACGGGCTCTCGGCGTTGCCGGGACGATCCTTGGCAAGTACAGGAATCAGATCGAATCCTTCGAACTTGTTCCCTCCACCGGAGGGGTTTTCGAGTTTTACGCCAACGGCGAGCTGGTTTACAGCAAGAAATCGACAGGACTGCATGCTGATCCGGACCTGCTCCTTGCAGAAGTCGAACGGTTCGTCGGATAAGAGGGGTTTCTCGGCCGAAAGCGGCGAAAGATCCTTTCGCCGCACTTTTTTTGCTCAGGAGGCAAGGGGCGGATGACCTACACATTCAGAACCTCGGAAAACGATGCCGGTAGAAGGCTCGACCGGATCCTGAGGACCCGCTGGCCTCAGGTGCCGCTTGGAAGGATCATGGGAGCCCTGCGGAAGGGGGAGGTGTTGCTGGAGGGAGAACCCGCGGAACCCTCCGCGAGGCCGGTATCCGGCCAAATGATCACGGTGCCGTGGGAAGCCCCGCGCACGAAGGAGCCAGGAACGGGAAGGGCAGATCTTGTGTTCGTGTTCGAAGGCAAAAGTGCCTGGGTGCTCGATAAGCCGGCAGGCTTGCTGGTTCAGCCCGCTGCGCCCGGGGACGACAGCCTGATCGGCCGGGTCTGGAACCGCTTCGAGGGCGAAGGGGACGGGTTTCGGCCAAGCGCGGTCAACCGCCTTGACCGTAACACCTCTGGGCTTGTGACCGTCGCGCTGAGCGGGCCGGCCCTGCGGGCGCTCCAGGAGGCATGGCGAGCCCGGAAGGTGAAGAAAACCTACCTGGCGATCGTGTTGGGAAACGCCCCGTCGTCGGGAAGGATCGATGCCCCGATCCGCAAGGATCCGGGGAAAAACCGCGTCGAAACCGCTCCGGACGGCGAACCCGCCCTGACGCACTTCGTCAAGGTCGTGGGGGATGACGAAATGTCGCTTCTCCGGGTCGAGCTGGTCACGGGACTTTCTCACCAGGCAAGGTTCCACTTGGCGCACCGCGGTTTTCCGATCCTCGGGGACCCCAAGTACGGACGCTTCGGCCCCAACCGGTTCTGGGCCGAAAGAGGGGTCCATCGCCCCCTGCTCCACGCTTGGATGGTCGAGTTCCCGGACTTGCCTCCCTGCCTTGCGGATCTTTCGGGGCGGAACCTGATTTGCCCTCCGCCGAAGGACATACGGGAGGTTCTTCGGTTCAAGGGTTGGCTAGAATACATTCTGGGGGTATAATACGGAAGACAAAGTCCGAAAGGAGTGAGCAGGGATGCCGAACCTGGTGCTGGAGCTGAGCAGAAAGGCGCGGGAGACCTTTTCCAAGTGGAACAATGAAGGCCACATCGAAATTGTCAGGATTGGATCGGGCTGATGCGCCCACAGTGCTGCCCTCGTTGAGGGAGGAAAGCCGGAAACCCCGGATGATTTCATGGAAATACGCCAGGACGACATTACTCTTTGGATTCCCAAGGAGATGTCTTTTGAGGGAGACGTCGTCCGGATCGATGTGAAGGGGATGTTCTGGAGCACGATGGTACTTGTGGAAACAGCCATTCTTTGAACCGCGAGCGCTTCCGGGGCCCGAAAGGGCCCCTTTTTCTTCGGATTTTGTCCCCTTGACAAGAGATTCCTTTCACATATCATAAGCAGGGTTTTGAATAATGTATTCGGCAATGCCGGTGGTTACTTGTGTCCAGATATCCCCTCAGAAGAGGGGAAACCTATCAGGAGGTGTTTGTTCCATGCCCGTGGTCAAGCGTACTTCCAATAACGTCCTGCTCGACATCGCCCTGAAGAATTTCTATGCGGCAGCGGAGGAAATGGGTCTCGAGGACGACCTTATCGAGATTCTGAGCCACTCCGACCGGAAACTGGCCGTTTCCATCCCCGTTGTGATGGATGACGGGACGACGAAGGTCTTCAACGGCTACCGCGTTCAGCACAACTCCGCTCTCGGCCCCAACAAGGGCGGCCTGCGGTTCCACCCTGAAGTCTGCATGGATGAGTGCGAAGCCCTTGCCATGCTCATGACCTGGAAGTGTTCCCTCGCCGGAATTCCCTACGGCGGAGGGAAGGGCGGCGTCGAGTGCAACCCCCTCGAGCTCTCCAAGGGAGAGAAGGAGCGCATCACCCGCGGACTGGCAGCCCGCATCGAGCCCATCGTGGGCGCATGGACAGACGTGCCGGCCCCGGACGTGAACACCGGCGGGCAGGAAATGATCTGGCTCATGGACACCATCAGCAAAATGCGTGGCAACATGGAACCCGCCATCTTCACGGGTAAGCCGATCTCCCTGTGGGGTTCCAAGGGACGCACCCAGGCTACCGGCGTGGGTGTCGCGACGTGCGCCATGGAGTTGCTGAAGGTCGTCGGGAAAGAAGTCAAGGGTGCCACGGTCGCCGTCCAAGGGTTCGGCAACGTCGGCACTTTCACAGCCCTGACCCTGCATGAGCACGGCGCAAAGGTCGTGGCCATCAGCGATATCACCGGGGCCTACTATGCTCCCGAAGGCCTCGACATTCCGGCCGCCATTGCCTTCGCCAACGCACACCCCAAGAAGCTCCTCGAAGG
>JAJUIT010000009.1 GCA_029267465.1 Synergistaceae bacterium | reverse complement strand
AGGAGAAACTGCCACCGAGGATGTTCTTCCCCAGGTAGCCCTTCTGTCTCGCCTGCTCGAGCGCCTTGTTGAGGTGCTTGATTGCCAGGGGGTACTCGGCACGGCAATAAATGATGCCCTGGGAAGCGCCGATCGCGTATCCGCAAATGGCCATGCCTTCGATCACGCTGTGGGGGTCTCCCTCGAGCACCGAGCGGTCCATGAACGCCCCAGGATCCCCTTCGTCTGCATTGCACACGACATACTTGGAGTCCCCTTTTGCATCGTGGGCGAAACGCCACTTCATTCCAGTCGGGAATCCGGCGCCACCACGGCCTCGCAGACCGCTTTTGAGAACTTCATCAATGACCTGGTCCTGGGACATTTCGAAGAGGGCCTTCTTCAGGGAAGCGTATCCTCCGCGCTCTTCGTATTCTTCAATTTTCTGAGGATCGATGAGACCGCAGTTCCGAAGAACGATACGAACCTGCTTTCCCATCATCAGGTTTTCGGGGGCTTCCTCGACCCTTTCGCTCAGGATCGGGGAAACCGCAGAGGACCCCTCCAGGAGGGAAATGACCGAATCCGCGGTGACTTCGCCGTAAACCTCTCTCCTGCCGTCGCGTTCGATCTCGACCAGCGGTTCGTGGAAGCAGAGCCCGATGCATCCGACTTTTTTGAGTTCTACATCTCCACGGTCTTTCAGAAGGGATTCCAGTTTTTCGTAAACCGGTCCGGCACCTGCCGCAATTCCGCAGCTTGCCATCCCGACTTTGACGATCATCTTTGCCAATCCGGACACCTCCAGTCAGTTCATTCGGCCTTACGGTAGGATTCGAGGATCTCGACGGCCTTCTCCGGGGTCAAGCGGCCATGAACCTCGCCATCGACCATCATCACCGGCGCCAGGCTGCAGCAGCCAAGGCAGGCGACGAACTGGAGAGTGAAAAGTCCATCTCCGGTCGTTTCGCCTTCTTTGACATTCAGGTGCCTTTGGAGCATTTCCCCCACGCGGAGGGATCCCTGGACATGGCATGCTGTGCCTCTGCAAAGACGCACCACGTGCTTCCCCTGCGGCTGAAGGCGGAACATTGCATAAAATGTCGCGACGCCGAACATCTCTGCAGCAGGGATGTCCAATTCCCTTGACAGGAAATCCAGGGCTTCCGGGGAGAGGTACCCCAGCTTTTCCTGGACCGCTGCCAGTAGGGGGATGGTAATGCCCTTTCCTCCCTTGAAACGCTCGACAATCGGCCTCAAGGCCTCGTCGAGTTCGGGCGTGCCCGTAACCAACGTTGGCATTGCGTTCCCTCCTTGCCGATTCCACACAAATTTGGGGGGGAGCTTTCAGGCTCCCTCCCCGTCCCATGTCTCTTTGCCTTGACATTATACCTTCAAGTTTCTATCTTTCGGAAAAAGAGCCAACTGTGAAAAAAAGAATAAAGGTACGGAGATGCATCCGGTAAGTTTAATGAGAAACTTTTGAAGATTGACATTCATTTACACTATGATAATATCCCCATAGTGGTATATATGACAGAATCCGGACTTTGATCACGGGAGGAGATACCGCATGAACGTAAAAGTCTATTCGACACCGACATGTCCGTGGTGCACGAAGGTCAAGGAATTTCTGAAGCAGCTGAACGTCGCTTACGAAGAGGTCGACGTCAGTTCGAATCGTGAAGCCGCAATGGAAATGGTCAAGAAGACACGGCAGATGGGGGTCCCGGTTACCCAGATCAACGAGAGGTTCATCGTGGGCTTCAATGCATCCGAAATCGAAAGCGCCCTGAAGGACGCCGGAATTCTAAAAGGGTAGCGGATTTCTCCGATTCGAAGGGGAAGGGGCTGGCTGGTCCAGCCCCTTCTGAATTTTTCTACAGGAGGTTTGCCGATGAGGGATCCACTTCTAAAAATCGGGCTCGGAGGAGCGGTCTGTGTCGGTTCCGGGGCCTTGCGGGTTGAGGAAAAGGATGTGGAACTCCTGGAGCTCCCTCTGAGGGATGCGGAGGCGCATCTCAGAGCCGGGGCAGAGAAAAGCCTGAACGGAACCGGCTGGATCCGGCTTCCCTACGCAGACCTCGAGCCTGTCCGTTCGGTCGCGGAAAAAATCGCGGACTTCGATTCGGTGGTGCAGATCGGGATCGGGGGTTCCGCCCTCGGGAACCTGATGCTTCACAACGCTTTTTTGCATCCGTATCACAACGAGCTGACCCGTAAGGAGAGGAAAGCCCCGCGGTTTTACATGGCAGATAACCCGGATCCGCAAGGCCTTGCGGGGATCTGGGACTGCATTGACCCCGCCAGGACGGCGTTCATCGTGGCGAGCAAGTCCGGTTCCACGGCCGAGACACTGGCGATTTTCCTCTGGTTTTTCGAAGAGCTGAGAAGACTACTGGGAGAAGAAAAGGCCTTCGGCCGTTTCGTTTTCATCACGGATCCGGATGAGGGCCTGCTCCGGGAGCTGGCTTCGAAGGGTGCCCTTGGAAGCCTTTCCGTTCCGAAAGATGTGGGAGGGCGTTTTTCCGTTCTTTCCCCGGTCGGCCTGCTTTCTTCAATGGCCCTGGGGGTGCCAGTGGAAGGGGTCCTGGAAGGAGCGCGGCACTTGGACAGCGTTTTGAAAGAAACAAGGGGAATCTGGGAAAACCCCGCCTTTGTCCTTGCGGCGCTTCACACGGTCCATTCCCGCAAGGGGAGACCCATGGCTGTCTTGATGCCCTATGCTGACGGACTGGAACGGTTTGCGGAATGGCATGCCCAGCTTTGGGCCGAAAGCCTGGGGAAAGAAGGCAGGGGGAGCACTCCCGTCAGGGCACTGGGGGCGATTGATCAGCATTCCCAGGTGCAATTGTACGCTGAGGGGCCGGATGACAAACTATTCACCTATCTGAACGTTGAAAAAAGGGGGCCTGATTGGGGCATTCCCGCCTCACCCATCAAGGAACTCGCCCCGGCAAATTACCTGGGAAAGCATTCTTTTGACGAGCTCCTTGGCTGTGAGGCCCGCTCGACCGCAGCCGCGCTGAAGAAAGCGGGAAAACCGGTCATCTGGATTGAAATCCCTAGGATTGACGGCCCCTGCATTGGAGCGCTCATTTTCCTGTACGAATGGGTGACGGCTTTGACGGGACTTTTGATGGGGATCAACCCCTTCGACCAGCCTGGCGTAGAGCAGGGGAAGCGGTATACTTATGGGCTAATGGGTAGGGCCGGGTATGAGCCCGATGCGGCAGAGGTTTTGCGGGAATTTGGGAGTCTCCTGGCCAAAACCCTCACGGTTTAAAGGGGGAGTCCTTTTGATTCGGATTGACGGAAATGTCGCAGAACTGCGTGAAGCGGTCCGTATTCTCAGGAAGGACAGGGGGTCGATCGGCCTTGTCCCGACAATGGGTTACCTGCACGAAGGGCATCTTTCTCTGGTAAGAAAATCGATTTCCGAGAACCGGTCGACAGTTGTGACGATCTTCGTCAACCCGCTGCAGTTTGGTCCGAACGAGGATTATGAAGCCTACCCCAGGGACCTGGAAAAAGATTGCCTCCTCTTGGAAAAGGAGGGGGTCGATGTCGTCTATTGCCCGAAACCCGAGGACCTTTACCGCCCGGATCACTCCACCTATGTCGTTGAGGAAAGGGTGAGCCGGGATCTCTGCGGGGCCAGCAGGCCGGGGCATTTTCGAGGGGTTTGCACCATCGTGCTGAAACTTTTTCTCCTCACGGGACCGGACAGGGCGTATTTTGGCGAGAAGGATTTTCAGCAGCTCCAGGTCATCAGGAGGATGGTCCGGGATCTGAATGTCCCGGTGGAAATCCGGGGATGTCCCATCGTCAGGGAAAAGGACGGGTTGGCTCTGAGCAGCCGGAACGTATACCTCTCCCCCTCTGAAAGGCTTTCGGCGCTCGCCTTGAACCGATCGTTGAAGGCAGCGAAAGCCCTGTACGATTCTGGAGAAAGAAACGCCGGAAAGCTCGTCGGGTGTGTCCGCGAAGGACTTTTCAGCGATCCCGCCCTGCGGGTCGAGTACATCGAACTGAGGGACGCGGAAGAATTGTCGGTCTTGGAAACGGTGGACAGGCCGGCGGTTCTTGCCCTTGCCGTCCGGGTCGGAAAGACCCGTTTGATCGACAACGTCAAGCTGGGAGAGGGCGAAGCATGAAAAGCCGCCTGGGGTTGAATCTCTTTCGGGAGATGAAACTGCGGAAAGAAAAAATCACGATGCTGACCGCTTACAATGCATGGCAGGCCCGACTGGCGGAAAACGCGGGTGCAGAGATGCTGCTGGTCGGGGATTCCGTCGGGATGGTCGAACATGGGTTTCCCGATACTCTCGATGTGACCCTGGATATGATGGTCCTTCATTGTGCAGCGGTTTCCCGGGGGTCGGAAAAGGCGTTTTTGGTCGGAGATTTGCCTTTTCTTTCCTACGAGGTGGACGAACGGGAAGCGATCCGAAACGCTGGCCGCCTGATCCGGGAAGGCAGGGTCCAGGCCGTCAAGCTGGAAGGTGGAGTAAACCGGTTTGAAACGATCAAGTCGATCGTCCGAGCGGGGATTCCGGTCATGGGGCATGTGGGGCTGACTCCGCAAACCTCGATTGCCCTGGGGGGCTACAAGGTGCAGGGCAAGGACCGCGAGAGCGCAAGGCGCGTCTTGGAGGACGCCATGGCGGTCGAAAAAGCGGGTGCGTTTGCGATCGTGCTGGAATGCGTGCCGTCCCCCCTTGCCAGGCTCGTCACCGAAAAACTCTCGATCCCGACCATTGGGATCGGGGCGGGCCCTGGATGCGATGGACAAGTCCTGGTTCTCCATGACGTGCTGGACCTTTACGGGACGTTTCGTCCGAAGTTCGTCAAGGTTTTTGCCGATGGGGGGCGAATCCTGCTGGAAGGACTCGAAAAGTATGTCCTGGAAGTTAAGCAAGGCGAATTCCCGGGCGAGGAGCATGGGTTCACGATGGACGCGGGGTTGCTTGAGGAATTGAAATGAACGTCCTAGTCGTGGGCTGCGGGGCTTTGGGCAGCCTTTTGGCTTTCAAAATGGTGCGGGCCAAGATCCCGGTCAAGGTTCTGCAGAGACAGGGAGCCCAGTACGATGCCCTGAAAACGGGCGGGATCCGTTTCATTGATCGCGAGGGGAGAATGGAGCGGGTCTTTTGCGAAGTGGTTCCGACTCTGGACGGGATCGAACCCGTGGACCTGGCGCTCGTTACGGTAAAGGCTTACCAGACCGAAGAGGCGGCTTCCGTTCTTCGGGGGCGGCTTTCCGAAAACGGCGTTGCATTGACTCTCCAGAACGGGCTTGGAAACGCAGAGATCCTAGAGAAAACGCTCGGTGCGGAAAGGGTCGCCGCCGGGATCTGCACGTACGGTTCTCATCGAAGGGGACCGGGAGAAATCGCCTGGGGGGGGGAAGGGATGATTCGTTTCGGCCCGTGGAAGGCCGGAGTGGATCTTTCCTGGGTGGAGGCCCTTCTCAAGCAGGCAGGGATGGAAACATTCCTGGAGAGGGATCCGCGAAAAGCCCTCTGGGAAAAGGTCATCCTCAACGCCTCGGTCAACCCTGTTTCCGCTCTGGTTCGCACCAGGAACGGGGTTCTTCTCGAATCCCCCGAAACCCTGGCTTTGGTGTTTCAACTGGTGGAAGAAGGAGTGAAGGCGGCCCAGTCCGCGGGAGTGGAAGTTGCGACGGAACCCATGAAAAACCTGGTCGGGTCGGTTCTCGAGAAAACCGCGAACAACAAAACCTCGATGCTCCAGGATGTCGAGAGCGGCCGCCGGACCGAAATCGAAGCGATCCTGGGACGACTCCTGGCGTACGCCCGGGAAAAAGGGAAAGAGTTGATCCGGATGGAAACGCTCTATGCCTTGATCAGGGCCGTTGAAAAGGCGTCGGAAATGGGGCCTGGATGAAGGGAGGGAAGAGGGACTTGCTGGAACCCCAGATGCTTTTTGTGAAAGACCTTGAGGTGGAGAGGGAAGGAAACCGGATCCTCCGGGGAATCTCCATGCAGGTACACCCCGGTGAGATTTGCGGAGTTCTTGGAAGAAACGGGGCAGGAAAATCGAGCCTAGCCTACGCCATCATGGGGCTTCCGCAATATGCCCCCAGAAAAGGCAGGATTTGGTTCGATGGAGAGGACATCACCGAATGGGGGGTTACGGAAAGGGCACGGGCAGGGATCACCCTGGCCTGGCAGCATCCCGCGCGTTACGAGGGAATCCTGGTCCGGGATTATTTGAAGCTTTCCAAACCGGATGCGGGGGAGGAGGACTTGGAGGAAGCACTGAAGCTTGTTCAGATGGAGCCTTTCTACCTGGATCGGATGGTCGACAAGGGGCTTTCCGGTGGAGAGAGGAAGAGGATCGAGCTTTCCTCCATTTACCTGATGAAGCCTCGCCTTGCCATTCTAGATGAACCCGATTCCGGCGTGGATCTTCTTGCTCTTGGAGAAGTCATGGGGCTTTTCAAGCTTCTTGCTTCCGGGGGAAGTAGTGTCCTGATCATCACTCACCGGGAAGATGTGGCGGCGGCCTGTGACCGGTCCTACCTGATGTGCGCCGGGAAAATGATCCTGGAGGGCAGCGCGGCGGCTGTAAAGAGGTATTTCCTCTCGCAATGCGAGCCTTGCGTTGAACAGAAGCCGGAAAACACGGGAGAGGCGGCATTGAACCATGCATAACCTCAGCGAAGAGTACAAGACCCTTGTATCCATTGCGGAAAGGACCGGCGGTCAGCCAGGTTCTTTCGGCTCAGAAGACGTCATCTACATCGTGGTCCATGGGAACCGGATTCTGGCCTCCCATGCCTTGCCGGGCGTCCTGATCGAGGCCTCGGAAACCGGGGACGGGATCGATGCAAGGATCATCGTTCAGGCTCAAACCAAGGTTTCAAAGCCCGTGCACCTCTGCTTCGGACACTTGGCCGACTCGGGGCGCCAAGTGATCCGCAGCCGGATTTTTTTGGAAGAAGGATCCTCCGCAGAATTCCAGGCCCATTGCATTTTTCCAAACGCCATCGAATTTCTCCACGCGATGGAAGGAGAAATCCACCTGGGTCCTGGATCCGCCTTCAGCTACAGGGAAGTGCACGTTCACGGTCCAGAGGGCCGAATCGATGTCCGGCCCGTATCCCGGGTCCGGATTGATGAAAGGGCGGTTTACCGCGGGGATTTCACGCTCGTTGAAGGACGCGTCGGGAACCTGGCGATCGATATCGATGTCGAAGCTCATGGCAGGCGAAGCAGGGTCGAGGTGACGTCGAAAATTTACGGGAAGTTTGATGATTTCTGCCAGGTTCGGGACATCGTGCGCCTAACTGGGGCAGAGAGCACGGCGTTGATCAAGGCGAGAGTCGTCCTGAAGGACCGAAGCCAGGGCAAATTCCTGGGCCTTGTGGACGGTGCGGCTCCGGGAGCCAGGGGGCACGTCGATTGCACCGAAGTGGTGCAGGGAGAAGCCAGGGCGGTGGCTTCCCCGGTTGTTCAGGCATCGCACCCCGAAGCGGAAGTGACCCATGAGGCGGCGATCGGCAGGATCGCGGATGAAAAGATCCAAGGGCTGATGGCGAAGGGGCTTTCGGCGGATGCCGCGATTGATTTTGTGGTATCGGGTCTGCTGAGGTAAGCGTTGGCGGGGGCGGGCGGTTCCGCCCCCGCCAGCCAATCAAAGGTGCGGATAGATTGCGTCCTGGACGACCACTCCGATGTTTTCGTCTCCGTTCGTGTAAACGGAAAAGCTGCCACGGTAGATCCGGATCGCCGGATGCAGACCCAGTTCATAGGGGCTGTCGTCAAGGGTCGGCTCGTCAAAGATGTTATTCTTTTCCCCGTCATAGACCGGCATGTAAAGCACGTCGTCCACTTCCAGGTCGGAGAAGAAATGAGTTCCATAGGACAATTCCGGCATGAAACCCATTTTGGGAATGCCGATTTCGACGATGCATCGGCAGTTCGTAAGCTCATTGTACTTTACGGGGACCCCCAACTGCGGATTGCTGGAGCCGACACGTCCAGGGGCGGCGAGGATAAACTGCTTCCCCTCCAGTTTTGAGTTGATGGAACCCAGCGCCCTAGCGATCTCGAAATACTGGTCCGTCAGGGCGTAAACCCGGTGGTCGACGTATACAAGATAGGGGATCCCTTCCGCGTACCCGTTCGTTACCATCCGGTCCGCCTTGAAAAGGATCTTTCTCCCTTCCAAGTCTGGTTTCTGCCCGGTGCCGGAATTTTCTCCCTTCCACAGGGGCCGGCATTGCAGCAGTTGAAGTTTCTGGTCCATCGGCTCGTATGCGAATTCAATGTCTGCAGGGACTCCCATGGCGCTTTCAAGGAAAGGCAACAATTTTTTCATGAGATCGAAGAAAATTTTGTGACGACAAGGGAAGTCCTCGAATGTAAAGCAGATTTTTGAAGATGGCGACTGGAAGGAGGGGAAAGTCCCGATGTCGGTGAAATACCCTCCGAAACTGTCGGGGTGGTAAATTTGCGCAAAAAGACGGAAATTCGGGACGTAGGGGATGATTTCCTTCCAGGCCCTCGTGATGTTCAGTGTCAGCAATTGACGCTCCTCACTGCCCACTATCTGGAAGGCCTCCTGCGAGTGGCGCATGATATTGAAAGGGTTTAGTCCTTCTGGCCTCAGCATCGGGTTGGACAATGAAAATGTCCGGGCATATCCCCGTTTCGTACTAAGGGTTCCGAGACCGAAGACGACCCTCAGCACACCATCTTCTGCCTTGATTCTTGTGGTCCATCTTCGGTAGTTCCGGGAAAAACCCACACCCGCCATGGGGGGATAAAAGTACCTGCCTCGCCATTTCCCGGCCATGCGCATCAGGATCAGTCCCATTTCATCTTCCGGGAGGCTGTGTTTTTTCCGATAGCTTGAAGCTGTGGGGAAATAGGTACGGGCGTAGATTCGTTTCATCTGTTCCACCACGGCTTCCACCCGTTCCGCAAGTGGCTGTTCCGGTCGGTTGATCAAAAAGGTGGAAAGGTATTTGCCAGCAAAGGAGTGCTTGAGGGAGTCTTCCAGCCTGGAACTGCTCCGGACGACGACAGGGTCTGTCATCCCGGACAGGTATCGTTCTACCGCCCTAACGGCATAATCAGGGAAGGGAGTCGCAAGGAAGGCGTTTTCCAGGTGTTCAGGGTCTTTTTCCCGCAGGAGGGAATCGAGCCGCGGAACCGAAGACAAAAAATCATGGAAAACTCCCACTCCGAAAAAGGTGCTGGGGGTAATTTCGATTTTTTCGAAAAGAGGTTCGTCGCTTTCCTTCAACTTCTTCAGCGCGAAAAGGAGAGACCGTCCCTTTCCGCCGATCGTTCCCGTACCGGTGATATTCCCCCGGTATTCCTCTTCTTCCTGTGGATCCCACGCAAAATAGCGCTCGATCGTACCGGAATCAAAGGTCATGCACTCTCTCCTCTCAGTCTGGCTCAGTGAGGATTTGTTCTTTCTTCTTTTTTCCCCCTTCTCTCCCTTACGATTCTAGTTGAAAAGAAGAATGCCCGGAAGGGGGATCAAGGGAGACAACCGGGGAAGTCCAGCCATTGTCCTTTCGTTTTTCCCGCCGTAACGCCCGAAGTACGTTGTGCCGCAGGTTGGGCGCAGTAATCGACATTCCCGAAATCTGGACCTTGATCCAGGCGCGCATGCTGTTGCAGGAAAAGGGGCATTTCAAATCCACGACTGGAAGGCAAAGTCTCTCAGCTTCCGCGGAAATGCGGGATTCCTCCAGAAAGACCAGCGGACGGATAACCCGAAGCTCGGTTCGGTCCTGCCAGGTCAAGGGCGAAAAAGAACAAAAGCGGCCGGAAAAGATCAGGTTCATCAGCGCAGTTTCAACGACGTCGTCAAGATGGTGGCCCAGGCAAAGGGTGGTGCAGCCATGACTTCTTGAAAAAGAACTCAAAACTCCCCTTCTCAAGTTTGCGCAAAAGCTACAGGGAGATGATTCGGCCCTTTCTTCGATCATTCGAAATATCGGGGTTTTGACGCAATGGTAGGGAACCCCGAGTGAGGAACAAAAATCACGAAGGGAGTCAAAACGGTCCTCTCCCTCGGTCGGATCGATCGTACAGGCCTGGAGCGTGAAAGAAACAGGGCTCCGCTGCTGCAGCGCCCTCAGGGCCACAAGAAGGACAAGGCTGTCCTTTCCTCCAGAAAGCCCGATCAGGAGACGGTCACCTTCACGGATCAACCCGAATTCGTGAATCGCTTCCCCGATTTTTCTCCGGCTGTTGCGTGAAAGTTCCGGTAGATTCATCAAAGTCGTCCTCCATCGTCTATAATAGTACCAAAGGCCCATGCCGGAGGTGTCCCCTGCTTGCAGAAGATCACTCTCCTAGTGGCGGATCGCCACCGTCTCGTGAGGGACAGCCTGCGCCACTCGCTAGAACATGAGTCGGATCTCAAAATTCTCGGAGATGCAGGGGACGGACCCGAGCTTCTTCGAATTGCCCGCCAAAAACCAGCGGATCTTCTTCTCTTCAACGCCGCGATGCCGAATCTCGACCTGAAGGGGGTCATCGGTGAACTGTCGTCCCTGTGCAGGTCCATGCGCTATTTAGCGATAACCGGTGATGAGAACGAGGAGAGGATCGCAAGCCTTGTTTCCCTGGGAATTCAGGGGTTTATTCTTCCCGATTCTAACTTTTTCGAGCTCCTTTGTGCCATCCGAACAGTTGCTCGGGGAGACCGCTACGTTGACCCGAAACTGAAAAACCGTTGTAGCGGGGGGCTAAATCCCCGTCGGGACGAAATTTCCCTGCTTCTGGAGCTGACCCCGAAGGAAAAAGAAGTCCTCTACTGGGTATCGCAGGGGTTTTGCAACGCCGAAATCGCCCAGATGATGGTCCTTTCCGAAAAAACAGTGAAGAATCATATCAGCCACCTCCTGAAAAAGCTGGATGTGAAGGACCGGACACAGGCCGCGGTTCTTGCCTGGAAACTGGGACTCCCCCAGCAGGGACCGGATCGGGTAGGGCTTTCTTGAAAAACAGTTTCTCCTGCGCGGTTTTGGGTGGCAATTCTCGAGTCGGATTTGCTTTTCCTCAGGCCCCTGACCACTGCCAGGAAATGCGGAGGTAGGAGATTGCGTAAAGGGATCGCCCTTTTTCTCGGGATCACTTTTCTGTCCGTTGGTCTGGTTCTCTTTCTGACGGTTGACCGCCAAACCCTGCATTTCCTTCTTTCCGCAAGGAAAGCGCAACTTCTTCAAGCCCTTGGGTTAGTCATCCTCTCCTGGATATTCGATGCCTTTCGATTCATGTCCTTTGCGAGAGCCGCCGGTGAACGCATTGGCTTTCGACTATCGATCTGTCTCACCTGGCTGAATTATTTCGGTTCTGCCATAACCCCGATGCAGGGCGGGGGAGGCCCTTTCCAGGTGTACGTCCTCTACCGGAACGGCGTGCCAGTAGGCAAGGGAATTGCGATCACCCTGACCCGCACGATGGTCACCCTTTTCATCGTTGGGTGCGTGGTGGCGATGACGCTGATCTTTGCCCCCGATATCCTTTCGGGTAGTTCTTTTGTTACGGGTGTTTTTTATTACGTGGCAGCATTTGTCTTACTGGCCTGGGTCGTGATCGGGCTAAGCCTCGTCTATCCGAGAGCGGTCAAGAAAATGGGCAAGATCGTCACCCTTCTGCTGAAAAGGGTGGGACTCGTGAAGCCGATGAAAGTTCTTAGGGTGGTGAGGCTTCTCAACAGGGAGATCGATAACTACACCGAAAACTTCCGGTTGTTTTTCACCACCGGATTCAGCTGGTTCATGTCCGGGATCGCCCTTTCTTTCGGTCAGCTTTTCTGCCTTTGGGGCGTCCTGCCTACGCTCGTCAAGGCGATTGGCCTGCCCATTCATTTCGGCCAGGCAGTCCTGATCCAGGCTCTTTTCAATTTTGTGATGTACTTCGTCCCCACACCTGGGGGGAGTGGGTTTGCCGAAGCAGGCGGAGCGACGATTTTCCGTTACCTGATTCCCTGGAATCTCGCCGGAGTGATGGCGATTGGCTGGAGGTTCTTTACCGAATACCTCGCGATTGGGCTGGGTGCCCTTGTGGCGCTTCGGTTCTTGGGGTGGGGGATGGCCGAAAAGATTCTGGACGAGGCGAAGCGTGAAGACCATGAATCTTAGGACCTTTCGCGGCTGGGCTTTCCGCATGAGGGGCGGAATCTGGACGGTCCTTGCCCTCCTGTTGCTATGCCTGGGAAACGGAGGGAGCGGCTGGATTGTTCCAGGGATTTTCCTGGTTGTCCTTGGGCAAGGGATCCGATTCTGGGCTGCCGGGACAATCGAAGGATACCGAAGTGAAAACGTGAACGCGAATGCCCTTGTTACCTGGGGACCCTACGGGATTGTCCGGAATCCTCTTTACTTGGGAAACGGGCTGATTGGCCTGGGCTGGAGCCTCATGGCGGGACCTCTTGCGGTTCTTCTCTTTTTGTTCGCGTTTTTCCTTCTTTACTGCCTTTTGATCATTCCTTACGAAGAGAGCTTCCTGGAAGAACAATTCGGGCAGAAGTACATCGACTACAGGAAATCCACGCCCCGGCTGTTCCCCTTCCGGTTTCCCGGGCGCAACAGACTGCAGGGCCCGTTCCAGAAATCCCGCCTGTGGAAAAGTGAACGCCACTCCCTCTATGTAACCGCCCTGGGTACGGTCCTTTTCCTTCTGAAATCCCTGGAGGTGTTCTGACGATGATCTGGAAGTACTGTGATTTCAGGGAAGAGAAGAAAGAGGTTCCTCTCCACGCTCCGAAAGGAACCTGGCTTGCCACCTACGGGAAGTCGGGTTTGTACCGGCTGGTGGCGTTGGAAAAATCTTATGAACCAATCGGAGGAAACGGGTGTCCGAAATGGCTCGAAACGGCCTGGAATGCCTTTTGGGACGGGAAGCCTTTCGAAGTGAACCTCTGCACGGAGAAGAAGCCTTCCCCATCGACCGCAGCCGTCTGGAAGGTCGTTCTGGGAATCCCTTTTGGCACGACACGCACCTACGGCGAAGTGGCCCTATTGGCGGGAATCCCCGATGGAGCGCGGGCGGTGGGCTCCATCATGAGATCAAATCCATGGGCTCTCTTTCTTCCCTGCCACCGTGTGGTCGGGAAAAACGGAAAGCTTTGCGGCTATGGAGGCAAGGCGGGGGTTGGCCTGAAGGCGTGGCTGATCGAATACGAAAAAGAGAAAAAGGAAGGCAGGCTGTAAGCACCCAGGGATCCGTCAGCCTGCCTTTTCTAATTTATAGAGTTTATAGATGGAAGGAAAGCTTTATAGACGGGAAGCCCTGCCCCCGAAAAGCCGCTCCCAGGTGTCGTTGTAAACTTGCCCCTTGGGAAGAGGATGCGCGGCAATTCCTTCTGAGATCGCAGTTTGAGCCACTGCTTCAGCAACTTTTGGAACAACTTCATCGCAGAATAGATCCGGCATGATGTGACGGGGGCCGAGTCTACGCCGATCCACGGTGCTGGCAAGCGCTCTCGCTGCCGAAAGGAAAATCGAGTCGTTCAGGGAGGCGGCCCTAACGTCGAGAGCCCCTCTCATGATTCCGGGCGTGGACTGAAGATTCGAAATGACGTTGGGATAATCGTACAGGCCCGAGGCGACAATCGCTGCTCCGGCGGCAAGGGCGGCTTCCGGCATGATTTCCGGTTCCGGTAGGGCCTGGGCGAAAATAACCGGGTCATTTGCCATGGTTCGGATCCAATCAGGGTTGAGCACGTTGCCCTTTGAAAGTCCGATAAACACGTCCGCTCCTCTGATCGCTTCCTCGAGTCCGCCTTTCCTGCCTTCTGGATTCGTGCGGGAGGCAAAATCGAGTTGAAGGTGGTTCATCTTCGGGTTTGAGGGGCAAAGGATCCCGGCGCTGTTCAGAAGCGTGATGGCCGTTGCGCCCGCTTTCAGGAAAAGGTCCGCTACTGCAAGCCCAGCAGCCCCGGCCCCGCTAATGACGATCGAAACCTTTTCAATGGATTTCCCCACGACTTCCAGAGCGTTCCATAAGGCCGCCAGGATGACCACGGCGGTGCCATGCTGATCGTCGCAAAGGACGGGAATAGAGACTTTTTTCTGGAGTTCCTTTACCACGGTGAAGGTGTTCGGGCTGGAGATGTCCTCGATGTTGATCCCCCCGAGGCAAGGGGCCAGCAGCTCGGCTGTGTGGATGACATCGGCCGGGTTCGTGCTGTCGAGACAGATTGGAAGTGCATTGACATCCGCGAAAATCTTGAAAAGAAGACATTTCCCTTCCATCACGGGGAGGGCGGCTACCGGGCCAATCGGGCCCAATCCCAGGACGGCGCTTCCATCCGTGATGACGGCGATCCGGTTTGCCCGGCCCGTCAGGTCAAAGCTCGCCTCTTCGTCTTCCTGGATTGCCTGGCAAGGACCTACGCTTCCAGGGATATAGGCCATCGAAAGGTCTTCTTCATTCACGATATTGATCGTCGGGTAAATCTTGATTTTTCCCCTGGCTCGCCGGTGCAGCTCCATGGCTCGGATGCGGTCGATTGGCATCGGATTTCCTCCCTATCTGATTGCGGCCAGAATTTCCTTGAAGGCCGGCGTTCCGGCCCTCTCCAGCAGCTGGTAAACGATCGACTCCGCAGGAAGAACGGCGGCTCCCGCATGACGAAGCGTTTCGAGACAAACGCTGTGGTGTTCCGGGTTTCTGCTCCCGACGGCGTCTGAAGCGACGACCACTTCATAGCCGACATCCAGAAGCTGCATCACCGTGGAGAAAACGCAGATGTGGGCTTCGATTCCGGCGACGATGACCTGGTGCCTTCCCTCCTTGTGGAAGAATGCGTTAAACCCAGGTTCGGCCCAGCATGAAAAATGAATCTTCTCGAAACGTGAAGCCCCCTCCGGCATGCAATCAAGGATCTCTTCCAACGTTCCGCCCAGTCCTTTAGGGTAGTGTTCGGTGTATTTGACCGGGACGTTCAGGATCCTGCAGGAAGAAAGCAGAAAACAGGCCTGTTTCAGCAAGTTCCCACCATTGTGGATCGCTGGAAAGAGTTTTTGCTGCATGTCGATCAGAAGAAACTGAGCCTGATCGGCTTTGAGGAGAAACGGTTTCAAGATGGACGGCCTCCCTTCGGGGGAATCTCGTTTCGAGAGAATTATACCGGATTCGGGCCGTAAAAATCCTGCGGGTTTGTGGTATTCTCTGCCGGTAGAGAGTACAAGGCAATAAAGGGGGGTGTCCCGCCTTGGACGGAGCAAAAATGGATGATGTTTCGATGACAGTTGGGGAAATCCTGAAAGCGATGTCGGGTGAGGACCTGCCTTCGCCAGTCCTTCAACTGGTGGATGAGATCCGTTCGTGGATGGTCTCGGCGCTCAGGGGAGAAGGGCCGCTGTTTTCTGACGAAGAATTCCTTTATGGTTACGATGAACGGCGTTTTTCGGGAGACCCCGATTCAATCTTGTCCAGGCTTTCCTGGATCGGGCCTTTTGCCGACCTTTTGCCCAATTTCGGGATCGTCCCGAAAAACAGAGACGCTATCGTGCTGTGCCTGGGTCCCATGGACTTCGATGAGGGGATGCGGTTGGCGATCGACCACGCAACCCTTTTCGCCCGTGGTCTTTGTCGGAGGGTCTGGCTGATTTGCGACAGCTGGCTGGCTGAAGATGTTGTCCGTTATCTGCCTCATGTCCGGGCGCTCCAGGAACAGGGGGTGTTGTTGAGGGTCCTCCTCGTCTGTCCCTGGGGATGGGTTGAAATCCCGATCGGAAAGGACCCGGGCAGGGTTTCCGGTTTGGGCTGGAAGAACGAGGCCAGGGGGTTCAACTTCGGACCGATGAACAGGGGAGAAGAAAAGAAGGAAAACTGACCTGCCCGATCCGGATGAAAGAGAGAGGGGCGCTTTCGAGCGCCCCTCTCTTGCTTCTGCTGTCCTAGCCGCTACCCGCCGCTGACCATGTGGATCGCCTGCACAACTGCCCCGTCAGGCACTTCGGTTGTTGAAAACTCGTTTTTAGGGACGGGCCTGTCGTTGATCCAGATTCCGATCATCCGGAACGTGTAACGCTTCGCGTCGAGAACATCCTGGACGGTCATTCCGGGTTTCCAGTCAAGCGGCTCTCCGTTCACGGTGATCATTTAATCGAAATTGTCCTCCGGCTTGCTGTACTTCTCGACGACGGCAACAACATCGGGGTAGTCGATGCCCAGCCGCTTGAGGGTTTCCACCGTCGGGATTCCCTTCTTGTTCCAGCCCCGCCGCTTGTAAACCGCCATCTTGAGTCCTTCCCACATCCCAAGCCGGTATTCCTGCAGCTTTTTGATCTTTTCCTCCGTCGACAGGGCGCTGGGATCGATGCCGATTTCCCTGAGCTTGCCGTCGTAGTACTCCCTGCGGGCTTCCCACTCATCCGGGAAAACGGGACCCAGGGCGCGAAGGGGGATATTGTGGTTCGCCTCTCCCTGCTTCATGCGAACCTGGAACACCCGCTGGAAGTTGTAAACCTTCTCGGACATCGTGATGAGGTCTTCTTTCCGAATGCCTTTCCCCGTCACGGCATTGAAGATATCGACATAGTTCTGAACGTGTTCTGGAACCTTGGCGGCTTCCTTGGGCTCGTTCACGATCCGGTTGTTGGCCGGCTCAACGTCGTTCCAGGGGAGCTTGCAAAGGCCGACAAGGGAGAACCAGGTCCGGAAATTCGGGAAATAATGAAGCGCCTCGGCCTTATCCTCGAAAGTCGGGAGCTGTTTGTTGACCATGTCCATGAAAATGAGCCAGGCCTCGTCATGCTGGGGCCCCTTCAGGGTCAGGTAATAGCCTCCCCACTGTGCAATCGACTCTTTCGGGACATATTCGGAAGTTTCGACACCCTGTCCCTCCATGCCAATTGCCTCCATGGTCTTGGCGTCAGCCTTGAACTTTTCGGCGAAAGCCTTTTTCATGTAGCGGATGCCCTTAGCCACCATGGATGCGAACTCGTCTTTCCCGTCGGCCATCCGGTGGATCAGTTCCATGATGTCGTCTTTGCTTCCGAAGTTCAGTTCAAGGCCGTTCGTATCTTTCTTGGTGATCAGACCGAGTTCGTAGCACTCGCAGACAAACGCGATGGCGGTTCCCAGAGAGATGGTGTCCATCCCGTAATGGTCTGCATAGAAATTGGCCTCGATCGTCCAGAGCGGGTCATAGACTCCGATGTTGGAACCGAGTGCGGCGACCGTTTCGTATTCCGGGCCGTCGACCGTCACTTTTTCGCCTTTGCAGGGCCCAGTCTGGACCGTGAAACCGTCGACGGCCTTTGCACACGACATGGAGCAGCCGTACCAGCAACCGTCGGGCATCCCCTGGGTAAAGAGGCGCTCATAAACCGCAGAGTGGATTTTTGAAATCTCCGCCGCGTTTTGGCCAAACTTGTAGTTGTTCGTCGGAAGGAGATGGTATTCGTCCATGATCTCGTTCAGGTGGGCGGTGCCCACCTTCCGCATCTTGCACTGGACGTCATCCAGGTCATGGATTTCCTTATGCAGCTTTACCCCGACTCTCTGAAGGGTGTCAAGGTCGACAACGTTGTTCAGGTTCCCGCCAATTTTGGAAAACTTGACAACCATCGCCGCAATTTTCTTGTCCCGCATGATGGAACCGCCGCCGCCCCGGCCGGCCTGTTTCAGGCGGGCCACCTTACGGCGTGGATCGTAGAAACTCATGTTCATGCAGCCGTAGTAGGAGGTCTCGGCAGCCTTCCCCGTGGAGATGACGGAAATATTTCGCTTGTCGGCTTCATCAACGGCGAAATACTCGTGAAGCGTTTCGGTGACGGCGTAGGCATTCAGATCTTTCAGGTTCGATTCGAGGATCTGAATTTTGCCTTCATCCCCGTTGATAAAAAGGATGATGTCCTTTTCAGCCTTTCCCTGGACCTCAACGGCGTCGAATCCGCTAAATTTGGAAAGAGGGCCCCAATATCCGCCGGAGTTGCTATCATAGGTCTGGCCGGAAAGCGGGGAGATAAAAGCGGCGTAGCACTTCCCGGCTCCGGGATATTGGGTGATTCCGCAGAGCGGCCCGCCCGACAGCACGATCTCGTTCTCGGGGTCGTTCCATTTCGTGGTGTCCTTGACCGCGTCCCAGAGCAGCTTGAGATCGAAACCGCGCCCGCCGGTGAAGGTGTCGATCATGTCCTGGGACACATCCTTGATTTCCATGCGCGGTTCGCCGACATTGACGTAGAGGGTCTTGCGCGTATAGCCCCTTTCAATTGGGGCAGGTGTGTAGGTCCATTCCGCGATAACTTTCATTTTTTCCATCAGAAACCCAGCCCTCCTTCTTTGATTATCCTAATCGTTGACGAGCACCAAAGCCTGAGTGGGGCAGACTTTGGCACAAAGGCCGCAAGCCACGCACTTGAAGGGCTCGGTCTGCTTCGAAGCGGCGTAGAGCATGTTCCCCGTCGGACAGAACCCGACACACATCAGGCAGGAAGTGCATTTGGATTTGTCCAGCTGTACGACACCATTCTTATCCCTGTACAGAGCTTCCGTTGGGCAGACAGCCATGCAGGCTCCACACTGGTTGCAAACACTGATGTTCTGCCCAGCTCCGGGATTGGTCACCACGACCCTGGAAAGAGACGGGTTTTCTTCTTTAAAGTAAGTTTTGGAGCAGGTTTCCATGCACTTCCCGCAGTTGATGCACTTTTCCACGTACGTTTTGAGCCACCTCAAAATGATCCCCCCTTGGTCGGTCTGAACGAATCTGCTCGTTTCGACGGCAAGATTAAGTATACAGAAGGGGAGGAACAAGCGCAAGATTGCACAAACCCCCTTTGATTGACGCACTCCCTTTGGGGTGTTAAAATTCGCAGGCAGCCGGGGCGTAGCGCAGTCTGGTTAGCGCGCATGGTTCGGGACCATGAGGTCGGAGGTTCAAATCCTCTCGCCCCGACCAGGACTTTATCGGGATCCGGGTCAAACCGGGTCCCGTTTTTTGGTTTTCTTGGTTATTGACCTTTCTTGACGTTCTTGAGAAAAACGGGTAAAATACAACCATGGTCGATCAACGGTTGCGAGAAGAAAATACCGTAGCACAAAACAGGAAGGCCAGGCATGAATACTTCATCCTGGAAACGTACGAAGCCGGGATCGTCCTGACAGGAACCGAAATCAAGTCGATTCGGGAGTCCCGGGTGAACCTCAAGGACGGGTATGCACGGATCGAAAACGGAGAAATTTGGCTTTTCAAAGTTCATATTTCACCGTATGAAAAGGGGTCCTATTACAACCCGGATCCTGAGAGGCCTCGGAAGCTTCTGATGGGAAAGCACGAAATCATCCGCCTGGGGTCGAAGCTCAAAGAAAGAGGATTGACGCTGGTCCCTCTGAGGATCTATATAAAAAATCGGCGATGGGCCAAGGTGGAGTTGGCTCTCGTGAAGCATAAGACGAAGGGAGATCAACGCGATTCGATCGCCGAGCGCGATGCCGAACGTGAAATGGCCAGGGCGGTGAGGCGCGGGCGGGAGGAGAGCGACTGATAAAGGGGGCGACTGGTTTCGACGGCAGTCGGAGGGCCGAGAGGAGCGAGCCAAGATTCCCGAGACCTTGTAAAACGCGGGGCAAAAAAGAAGTGCCAACGAAAACTACGCACTGGCTGCCTAAAGAGTAGCCACGTCGATAGGAGCTTCCGCCCTTCGGGTTCCTAAAGACGTCAAACAGGAGGGCCGCTCCGGAGGAGCCGCACCCGTACTCCGGCTAAGACCAGGGAGCTAGGGAAGAGAGATCCGGTCGCCGGGAGCTCGAATCCGACACCAAAACGGCGGCTACGCTCGTAGAGCCTGTCTGGTTGGCCACTGTCGGACCGGAGTTCGATGCTCCGCGCCTCCACCAAAATTGAAAAAGCCGTTCCCGGCAATTAGCCGGGAACGGCTTTTTTTTACTGGCACCTAGAAATGAGACAGGATCCATTTTCTACAGGCCTGAAGAAAGATTCCGTAAGGGCGCCCCGCAAGGGCGAAAATCAGGGTCATGCTACCGGCTGAAACGACCATCTGCTTAAGGGAAGCCCCTGCGATCATCAGGACGATACCATAGAGAGGCACCTGGAAGGAAAGAAAAGCCGCCGTGTCCACTACGGCGGCCTGGAAAAAAGAATCTTCCCTCATGCGAAAAAGCCTGAAGATCCAGTCTCGGTAAAGACCGTAAGCACGCCCGGTCAGGATGTTCGTCGGGACAGCGGCGACCCTGGCGGTGAAGGATTGCCCGAAAGTGAGACCTGCCAGAAGGATCTCGATCGTCATGCACAGGACGGTCGAGAAGAGGGTCATTGATAGTGTATCCGCAAGGAACATCCTCAACCGAGAGGGATTCATCTTGTTTTTGTTTTCTACAGGAGGGTTTTCAAGGCCTCGATCGCGGCTTCATAGTCCGGCTCGTTGCTTTGTTCCGGTACGATCTGGACGTAGCGGACCACATTGGCAGGGTCGACGATAAAGATCGACCGCGCCAGGAGGCGGAGCTCCTTGATCAGGACGCCCCAGTTGGTGCCGAAAGAGGCGTCCCTATGGTCCGAAAGCGCCACGGCCTTGTCGATCCCTGAGGTGGTGCAGAAACGCCGGATGGCGAACGGGAGGTCCATCGAGACGTTGATCACGACGACGTCCCCGGGCTGGGTGGCGGCCTCCTCGTTGAACCAGTGGATCTGGAGGTCACAGACAGGCGTGTCGAGGGAAGGGGTCACGGAGATGACCTTGAACTTGCCCTCGAAATCCGCGAGGGTTCTGGGGGTTAGGTTTTGGTCGACGACCGTAAAGTCCGGGGCTTTGTCGAACGGTTTGAGTTCCGGACCAACGAGGGTCAGGGGCTTCCCTTTCATGGTGATGATTCCGGTTCGCTCCATCTTTTTCACCTCCCTGGAAATCTATTAATTATTTTATCACGGAAAGAATCCCCTAGAAGTTGACCACGGTACCGACGTTCAATTCTTCCGCCTTTTTCAGGGCGATGGCTCCCACGACCAGGTCCTGGATCGCCATTCCCGTGGCATCGAACAACGTCACGTCAGAAGAGTCGGTGCGACCGGGCTTCGCACCCTCCAGGACGGCCCCGATCTCCGTGATATGCTCCAAGGAAATAAGGCCAAGTTTCGCTGCATGCTGGCATTCTCCCTTCGCGACCACCTGGGCGGCGGAATCCGCGAAAATCTTTACGGAGGCGACGAGCGCGGGTTCGAGTTCCTGTTTCCCGGGCATATCCGCTCCGATGGCGTTGATATGGGTCCCTGGAGAGACCCATTCCTTTTTCAGGAAGGCCTCCCTTGACCGCGTGCAGGTGACGATCAGGTCCGCTGACGGGGCCTCCTCGCAAAGCTCTTTGAATGGCACCGCCCGGAACTTGAAGGCGGGATAGCGAGCCTGTTGTTCTGAGACGAACCGGGTCGCGTGTTCGTCCACGATGTCACACACAAGAACCGATTCCAGGGCCGGCATCGAAAGACTCAGGCCCCAGAGCTGGGCCCGTCCCTGGTTGCCTGCCCCTACGATCAGTACCGTCCGGCAGTCCTTGCGGGCGAAAGTTTTTGCCCCGACGGCCCCCGCCGCTCCGGTGCGAAGGAAAGTGACCGGTGTGCCGTCAAGGATACCCAAGGGCTGCTGCGTGTCGACGTCCATGACGACGATTAGGCCGGCGAGCGGAGGCAAGTCTCTGGCAGGGTTTTCTGCGCACCAGCCGAGCATTTTCATGCCATAAACTCCGGCGCCCGCAAGATGCCCGGCTTTCAGGTCCATTTCCCGTTTTCCCGGCTCGAACTGGTGGACGATGACGGGGAAAACCCCAGCCTCGTTGCGGGAAAAAAGGCGATAGGCCCGGTCGACTCCATCGATCGCTTCTGCCATTCCCACGAGCGTTTCGAACTGGGAACGATCCAGCAGTCTCAGGGGATACATGATCACCACCGATTCGTTACCTGGCGTAACGGGCCAGTGTCCTGTCGATGCGTTCGAGCCCCCTGGCGAGAAAGTTTTTCTCGACGCCGAAGTTCATCCGCAGGTGTCCCTCGATACCGAAGCAACTCCCGGGAATGACGAAGACGCTGTCGTTTTTCACCATGTCCATGACGAGGTCCCAGGAGGTCACGGGGAGGTCGAACTTCACGAAGGCGAAACAACCGGCCTGGGGTGGGGTAAAGGAAAGAACGCCCTTGTGGGAGTTCACCCAGTCTGTGAAGGTCGCGAGGTTCTGGCGGACGATCTCGCGGTTGCGCCTGAAGATCCGGTCCCTCATTTCTGGCTGCAGCGCCCGGGTGGCGAGCATATCGCTGAAGGTCGTCACGGTCGTTGAGAGATAGTCGTGATAGAACCAGGCTTTTTCAACGATGTCCCTTGGCCCTGCGATCCAGCCCACCCTGAGGCCTGGAAGCCCGAAGGATTTCGACAGGCCGCTGATGACGATGACCTTGTCATAGAGCCCCCAGAAAGTCGGAGTCATGTCGTCCGATTGCTCCGCACCCCGGTAAACCTCGTCGGACAGGACATAGGCCCCGACGCTTTCCGCGACTTTGACGACTTCGGCCATGTGCTCCCTGGAAAGGACAGTCCCTGTGGGGTTGTTCGGGTTGCAGACGCAGATCAGTTTTGTTTTCGGCGTAACGGCATCCTTGAGGCTTTCCACGTCAAGCGACCATTTTTTTGCAGGGTCGAGGGTGAAGTTGCGCACGACCGCACCGTTCGCTTCCACGACGTGGGAAAGCAGCATGAAGTTTGGAAGCATGAAGGCGACTTCGTCTCCCGGCTCGATCAGGCTCCAGGCCAAAAGGTAGAGGGCCTCGGCGGACCCGTTCGTCATGAAGACACAATTCGGGTCCATCCCTTCGTAAAAGGTCGAAACGGCTTGGCGAAGATGCTTCGTCCCGGCGGTGTGGACATACTTGAGGTGGAGGTTGTTGTAGACTTCTTCCATTTCTTCCGGAGACAGGATTTCACGGATGAAGAGGGGGTAGATACCCGAGGCGCTCAGATCGTACTCCACTTCGTTCTGGAAACGGGCCAGCGTTCGTTCGAGCTTGAATTCAGCGATCTTCAAGATTGCTCACCTCCAAAAGATGACGACATGCATTCATGCATGCAGTATAATCCTAGGGTGAGCCAGAGGAAATGTCAAACCACGCTTCGGAAACTGTACAGGAGGGTTCGTTCTATGAAGAAGGAAAACCTTTCGCCGTCGCAACTGGCCTACAGGGAGATCATGCACCTGATATCGGAAGGGGAGTACCGGCCCGGTGAGAAGATGCCAACCCTGCCCTTGGCGGAGCGGATCGGCGTGAGCCGAACTCCTGTCACGGAAGCTCTAAAACGAATGGAAGCCGAAGGAATCGTCACTTTCACGCTCGGAAGCGGAGCGAAATTGATCAACCCCACAGCCAAGGAAATTTGGGACACCTACCTCGTACGTGCCCACCTGGAGGCCTTCGGCTTGAGGCTCGGTTTCGAAAGGGTGACGAGACCCGTGGTGATCCAGCTCGAATCCTATGTCAGGATGGAGAGGGAGTATTTCGAAACAGGGGAGAAGATCAACTGTATCCAAGCCGGCCTCGATTTTCACCGGGAACTGGCGAAAGCTTCGGAGAACGACCGGCTGATTTCCTATATCAACAATACCCTGACGGCGTCTTTTGTTTACCTTGTCCTTCTCGAACCCGCCCGGCACAGGCTTGCTTCTCAGCACCCCGGTCAGCACCAGGAACTGCTCGACCTGATTTCAGCCGGAAAAAAAGAAGAAGCGGTTTCTTTCCTGGAAAGGCACATCCTTGATAGCTGCAGGATCAACATCCCCGGGCTCTAGAAAGGATGCCGGGGGAAGCGGATCTTGCGCTTCAGCCAAACCCGGAAAGCGTTGTAAAGATATCCGGGGACCAAATCGAGGAAGACTCCGGCAAGCGAGGCTGTATGCTTTGCAGGCAGGGGATTTTCCTTCAGGGCAAGCGCTTTGAAGGAACAGGAACGGACGCAGAGACCGCAACCGATGCAGCGAGCCCTGTCCAGCGAAACCTTTCTTCCGTTTAGGGACAGCGCCCCCATGGGACAAATCCGGACACATTTCCCGCAGGATAGGCAACGGGAGACGACCGGTTCGGGAATGAAACGGGGGGGCGAGATCAAGCCGGGCGCGTTGAACTGGGTGATGCTCCGCATCGCATGGCAGCAGCATCCGCAGCAGGAACAGCTTGAATTCCCGGAGGAGGTCGGGCCGATTTCACGGTTGATCCAGCTTACACATCCGGCTGCCTCCGCGGCTTTCTTCAGGAATAAAATTTCCTGTGCATCCGAACGCCTCATCAGCCCCCGCTCGATGAACTTCTGGGCATTGCGCCCCATCACCACACAATTTTCAAGGGGACGTCCGCATCCTTTCCCGATCAGTTCCATGGCAATTCTGCATTGGCAATTTCCGACGGCGAATTCGGAGTACCGGGAGAGGATGTCCTCCAGCCGGTCCGAGGGTAACGCAAGGGAAAGCGAGGGTTCCGAACCCGATACCGGGAGGTAGCGGATTCCTGGGATCACCCTTCGCGTGTATTCTGCAATGTAGCCCTCGTTCCAGATCTCTTCGAAAAGGACGGCGAATTGCCTGTGCCATTCATTCCGGGTCCCTGGACTTGGACTCATGAGGACCATCTCGAAGGTGCCCGGGACTACAGGAAGAAGCGTGTATTTTCTCGGATTCCCGTACGAAAGGACTGCCCGTTTCGTCAGAGAAAGAAAGTTCATTGTTCTTTCCGTTTCCTCCAGGTTCCTTCCGCTCATGCGCGCAATCCGGTCGGCAGAGAGGGGGCGGAGGGGATGCAGGTGCTGCACGAGATCGGCCTCTTCCTCGGTGAAAAGGTGGACGACAAGGGCAAGCAGTTTTTCGGAGGGTGCGGGTCCCAAAAGGAGAGGAGAAGAAAAATGCTTCATGATTCGGAAGTGAGAAGGCGAGGGTGATCGAGCTCCCTTAAAAGACGAAGGGTTGGGCCCCACGTTCATGGATTGGTTCAGGGAAACGGTTCGGTTCCTCATCGTGACACTTCCCGAATCAGCGAGTAAAGACTATTCTATCAATATTCTTCATTCTTCCGCTCTGGAATGCGGGGAGGCTTGAAATGCAAGACCTGACCCTTTCAATTGCGCAACTGTACCCGACTCCTCTGGATATCCGGCAAAACACCCGCAAGATTCTGGAACTCATGGAAAACGCTGCAGGAAACGGTAGCGACCTGCTTCTTTTGCCCGAAATGGCCGTCACAGGATACGGAATCGGAGAGGCGATCGAGGATCCCGCCATTCGAAAGGCGCTGCAGGACGAGACCCGTTCGTCGTTGTCGAAGATTCGAAAAGCCGGAAAGAGGCTGAACCTAGATGTCCTCTTGAGTTACCCGCTTTTTTCCGGGAAGAGGGTGTTTATTGCCGCGGAGTACCTTCGATCCGGGAAAAGGGTGGCCCTGCACAGAAAAATCAACCTCTGCAATTATGCTCACTACACCGAACATCTTCATTTCGCGGAAGGGAATTCCCCCACGGTCGCAACGGGAGGGAAGGCTGCATTCGGGATCCTCCTTTGCGAAGATTGCTGGCACGCGGTCAACGGAATCGCGGAAACCCTTCTTGGGGCGGAGGTGCTTCTCGTGCCGTCCGCTCCCTGCGTGGAGGACGTGGCCGAAGGGAAGCCCTGCATCGAACGGTGGGAAACGATCACCCGAGGGACCGCCTTTCTCCAGACTTCATATGTTATCATGGCGGCCTTGGTGGGAACCGAATCGAACCGTTTCTTTCTAGGTGGGTCGCATGTGGTCACGCCGGAAGGGGAAATTCTGCTGCGCCTGCCGCTTTTCGAAGAGGCACTGGTTCAAGTGAGGCTGGAAGCCTCCTTGCTGGAGAACACGCGGGAGAAAAGGCCCCTTCTTCGCAACGAACGGATCGACGTAATTCGTGAGTCTTTTCGGAAAGTGGGCCACCGGAACGCAAAAATGGGGTCAGGGAGGTAAAAAAGAATCCTTTCACAAGAGTAAGAGGTGTAGAATAGCCGTTGTTTTCTTTTGGATAAAGTATATTTTCCTCAGGGAGGTGAGTTGATTGGTGATTTTTGTTGCTTCGGCTCTGACCTACCTGCTTTTGGTCTGGGCCGGGGGCTCCATCGAATGGCTGGAGGTCGTGATTGCCCTCGTTTTTGCCGGCCTGATCTCGATTATGGCCAAGCGCTGGAATCCCGAACTGCCGCTTCGCCGTTCCTGGCTCAACCCGGTACGCCTAGTCCGGTTCGTCGTCTATCTCTTTGGGCCTTTTCTTGTGGCCTTGGTCCAGGCAAACCTCGACGTCGCCATGCGGGTTATCACGGGGAAGATCAATCCAGGGATCGTCCGTATCCCCACCGGGCTGGCCAGCGACGGGGCGCTGACCCTGCTGGCGAATTCCATTACCCTGACCCCCGGGACGTTAACGGTGGATGCCAATGACGAATCCCGCGAACTTTACGTTCACTGGATCAACGTTACGACGGAGGAGCCGAAAGCCTCGGACATCTGCGGGACTTTTCCGGAATGGGCAAGGAGGATTGCGGAATGACCACGGAAGCTCTTTTTTCCTACGCGGCAGCGGTTCTTGGGCTGGCCGCTCTTGCCATGCTCGGTCGGCTCGTTGCCGGGCCGACCCTGGCGGACCGGGCAGTTGCGCTGGACGCGATGAACACGCTGGTTGTCGCGCTAATGATCATCCTGTCGGTGATTTTCGACTCCGTCGTGATGGTCGATGTAGCGATCGTCTATGCCGGGCTATCCTTTGTCGGAACAATGTTTATCGCGCGATACCTTGAAGGGAGCATGTAGCATGAACACGGCCATCGGAATTCTCCTCGGGATCGGCCTTCTTTTCAACGTTCTGGGGACGGTTTCGCTCTACCGTTTCCCGGACGTCTACACGCGTCTTCACGGGACGACGAAATGTACGACCTTCGGCAGCCTTTTCACTTCGGCGGCGGTTGTCGTCTACGGGCTTACGAAATTTTTCCAAGGCTTCGAAGGCCGTTTCGTGACCCTTTCCCTGCATGTGATGGTCGCGGTTCTCGCTCTTCTGATCAGCAACGCCACGGGAGCCAACGCCATTGCCCGTGCGGCCCATCGAAGCGGAATCATGCCGGTGAGGGCGGTTTTCGACCGTCTCGCCGAGGATGAAAAAACCATGGGGAGGCGAGTCAGTTGATCGAAGTCCTCCATTTATCGATCCTTGTCACGATCGTCGTTTCCGGCTTTCTGACCATCTGGTTCAGGAACCTTCTATCCTCTGTCATCTCGCTTGCCGTCCTTAGCCTCTTCATCTCTCTGGAATTCTTTTACATGCAGGCTCCGGACGTTGCAATCGCGGAAGCGGGCATTGGGGCGGGACTGAGTACCGCGATCTACATCATCGCTCTTCGGGCCTGCGGCCGGAAGCAGTTCCGCAAGGAGGGAGAGCGCTGATGAAAGCACGCATTCTTTTCCTCGTATCCATTCTCGTTGTCGGTGGCCTCCTCTGGTCTGGCCTTCAGGCGGTTCATCCCTTCGGCGAGCCGAATTCGGCCCCAATGGACGAGTATTTCATTGCGAACGCCCAGTCCGAGGCGGCCGCGAACAACGTCGTCACCTCAATCGTCTTCGACTACCGCGGTTTCGACACCCTCGGGGAGGGAGCTGTTCTCTTCACGGCGGTCATTTCCGTCGCGGCACTTTTCCGGAAAAGGGGGCAGCACTGATGAATCCGCTTTCTGTCGTGGCCCGCACGGTCTGCAACCTTTTCGCATGGTTTCTAGCCGTGTTTGGAATCTATGTCATCGTGCACGGACATCTCACCCCTGGCGGGGGTTTCCAGGGGGGGGCAGTCGTGGCAACTTTCATGGCGTTCCTTCTCGTCGCTCATGGGGGCAGGAAAATGCAATCCTGGGTGCGGAAGGAGCTTTTCACCCTCATGGAATGCGTGGGGTTGACGATCTTCATCTCCGCCGGGCTCTTGGGGATGTCGAATACCTTTTTCTTCAACTTTCTGGCCAAGGCGGGCGGCCTTTTCGGGAGCACCGTTCCCCTGGGCCCGAATCCGGGTGCCCTGAACACTTCAGGAACGATCGCCCTGATGAACCTCTCCGTGGGACTGGAGGTCGTCGGAGGCCTTTCGATGATTCTTCTGTACATGTTTTCCGGCGTGCACCCGGAAGAACCCTTTGGAAGGGAGGAAACCGGGCATGACCGGTAATTTCCCGTATCTTGTCGTCGGCATCCTCTTTGTGATGGGGTTTATTGGAATCATCTTCGAAAAGAACCTCGTGAAGATCGCCATCGCCGTCTCTGTAGTCGAGGCCGCGACAAACCTCTTCATCATTACCCTCGGCTACCGTTCGGGAGGAAGCATCCCCGTGTGGACGATGGCGGGCGGTGGTTCTTCCAGAATGGTCCTTCCCACGCCGCAGGCCCTGACCCTCACTGCGATCGTCATCGGCCTGGCGACCACGGCCCTCATGCTTTCCTTCGCGATGACGATCTACCGTCACTACGGATCACTGGACGTCCGTGACGTCAGGAGGTTACAAGGATGAGCTGGCAAGTGCATCTACCGGCGCTTTTGCTTGCAGTCCCTCTGCTCGGGGCTTTTCTGGCTCCCTTGACGGCCCTAGGGGGAAAGGGGCTCCGAAACGCGTGGTTCGTTCTGGTCAGTGCCGCCTTCACGATGATCGCGTTCCTGCTATGGACTCGGGTCGGCAGTACCGGAACAGCAATTTATGTCATGGGTGGCCAGGGGTGGAACCTGGCTCTGCCGAGCGGGATGTCCATTCCCGTCAGGATCCTGATGGAAATCGACGCCTTTTCCGCTTTCATGGTTCTCCTCAGCGCCGTGGCGGCCCTGGCGGGAGCGGTTTTTTCGATCGCCTACATGGACCGGTTCTCGGGGCTTGAAAAGTTCGTGGCTCTCTATTTCCTGATGGTGACCGGCATGTTCGGAATGGAAATCACGGGGGACTTCTTCAACTTTTTCGTCTTCCTGGAAATTTCTTCGGTTGCCTCTTTCGGCCTGGTGGCCTTCTGGCGTGACCGGGGAGAAGCCCTGGAAGCCGCGTTCAAGTACATGCTCGTGTCCACTTTGGGGGCGTTGATGGTCCTGGTCGCGGTTGCGTTCCTGTACTCGAAATACAACGTCGTGAACATGGCGACCCTGGGCAAGGTGATCGAATGGGGGATTGTCGAAAAGACGGCCCTTGTCCTTTTCCTGACGGCCCTGGCCATGAAATGCGGGGCGGTTCCCATGCACATGTGGATGCCTGATGCCTACGCCGAGGCCCCCGCGGGTGTGACCTGCGCCCTCATCGCGGTCAGCCAGGCCTCCTTGTACGGTCTTTTCCGGGTAACGTACACGATTTTCGGAGCCTTCATGGGCAGCCCGGTCATTCCCTGGGTCATCATCGTCCTGGGAGTGCTGTCGATGTTCATCGGGGTTTCGATGGCGGTCATTCAGAAGGAAGTGGGCAGGCTGATCGCGTATCATTCCGTTTCCCAGGTGGGCTACATGCTTCTGGGGTTCGGTGTTGGACTTCTGGCACTCTCCGACGCAAGGGCCATGGCTGAATACGGCTTCACGGCCCTTAAGGGAGGCGTTTACCATATCGTCAACTACACGATGTACAAGGGGCTGCTCTTCCTTTCCGCCGGTGCTCTCTACTACGCGACCGGCTGCCGGAACCTCAACGACATGGGAGGGCTGGGCAGGAAGATGCCGAAAACCATGGCCCTGTTTATGATCGCTGCTGCCGCCATCGCCGGGCTCCCGCCGTTCAACGGATTCGTTTCGAAGCTCTTTCTCTATGAATCGACATTCGCCGT
>JAJUIT010000084.1 GCA_029267465.1 Synergistaceae bacterium | reverse complement strand
CCCCCGGCCGGGCGCAAGGAACCTTGACCCGGCTTACGGCGGTCCCGAATACGAAACGGTCGCAGCTTTCGGCCCCGCCTGCGGATGCTCGGACCTTTGGGCTGCCGCCAAGGCCCACGAGCGCTGCAACGCCCTGGGCCTGGACACGATCTCCACCGGGATGACGATCGCCTGGCTGATGGAGGCGGTGGAACGCGGGCTCATCTCCCCGGAAAAGGCCGGCGTCGGCGGCTTCGGCGACACCGAGGGGATGCTTTCCCTCGTCGAGGCCATCGCCTTCCGCCAGGGCATCGGGGACATCCTGGCCGAGGGGTCGAAGCGCGCCTCCTCGATCCTCGGATTCGGAGCGGATTTCCTGATGGAGGTGAAGGGGCAGGAACTTCCGATGCACGATCCCAGGGGGAAGGTGGGGGTTGCCCTGGGCTACGCCCTCGCCCCCGGCGGGGCCGACCACATGCAGATGGCGCACGACACCCTCATGTCCGACCCGGAGGCGTTCGGGACGAAATCCGTTGCTCCCCTGGGAATCCTCGGCCCCATGGACCCCCTGTCGTTGCCCACCGAAAAAATCTCCGCTCTGATGACCCTCTGGACCTTCTGGACCTTCCAGAACCACCTGGGCGGATGCCACTTCGTCTTTGCCCCCCGAAGCGCCTTCCCGGTGGAAGGCATCCCCCTTCTCGTGGAAGCCGCGACGGGATGGAAAACGAGCCTTTGGGAACTCATGCGGATGGGACAGAGGAGCCTGGCCGCAGCGCGGATCCTGAACCGGAACCTGGGATTCGGTCCGGCGGACGATGTCCTGCCGAAGCGGCTATACGAGCCGCTCCGCAGCGGCCCCCTCGAAGGCCGCCGGACATTGGACCCCGAAACGTTCGAGAACGCCCTGAAGACGGCCTGGTCGATCCTGGGCTGGGACGAGGAAGGCAACCCCCTCCCGGGAACGAAAGCCGCCCTGGGGCTCTAAAAGTCAAAAAAAAGGGATTCGAGCCGTTTCCTTGCTCGAATCCCTTTTAACCACCCGTTGCCGCAGCTTCGCGGCCAGTCGGTTCGCGAAACCCCTCCGGGGCTTTTATCGGGGACGAGAACCTCGCCCCACACAGGCTTTCGCTATTCAGTTGTCGAACCTTGTCCGTCACTTCGTCTCTTATTTTTCGCCCATCCCCTTTGAGGAAAGCCGGACTACCCGGGTGTTTCATTTTTCTCCTTCAAGCTACCAGCTCCTTGGTGTTGCCTTTGGTGCCTGCCCTGCATGTGTTGCGTACTTCCGTTTCCTGCCTCTTTTTACATCCGAACTGCCTGGTTCCTGTTTTGCAGGGTTCTGTTTCGGGTGTTGCACCGGGTAGTCCGACTTCTCAGGCTTTCCGGGCTCTTCCGGCTTGTCCGCCTCGCTCCGCGGCTTCCCGGAAATCCCTCTCCGGTACGTCCAGATTCACGAGGTGTCTTGCCTTTTGCCCTTCCTGCCTGACGACTTTATCCTACCCGAAGGGCGGCAAAGAGGCAAAGCGACGGAGTTCCCCACAGGGGGCAGGAAACCGGCTGAGCGGGAAATAGCAGGGAATTGTCGACATGACGCGCAGGTTTTATGCGCTTTTGTGGCGATTTAGCATAACAACAGTGAGATTTAAGACCTAGAAAATGGCGCTTTTAATGGGACCTTTAGACTAGAGGCAAGGATGGTAGAATGAGGGGCAAAAGCCTTGAAAGGCCGGATGGGAGGCAAAAAAGCATGGAACGGTTCGACTTTGAGACGGTGATCGAACGGCGCGGAACTTCCTGCGTCAAGTGGGACCAGACCGGGGAACGGTTCGGCGTGAAGGACCTATTCCCCATGTGGGTGGCGGACATGGATTTCAAGGCTCCGGAGGCGGTGATCCAGGCCCTCCGGGAACGGGTCGAGCACGGGATCTACGGCTACACCTTCCACCCCGAAAGCTGCTGGGAAGCCGTGACAAACTGGATCGAAACCCGCCACGGCTGGAAAATCCCGTCCGCGGACTGGTACGCCCCCACCCCGGGCGTTGTGCCGGCCCTGGCCGTCACTCTTTTGGCCTTCACCCAGCCGGGGGACCGCGTGATCATGCAGACGCCCGTCTACCATCCCTTCTGGTGGGTGATCGAATCGAACGGGAGGCGGGTGTCCGCGAATTCTTTGCGTTTCGACGGGGAGCGGTTCACCCTGGACCTGGAGGACCTCGAACGGCGCGCTTCCGACCCGAGAGCGAAGGTGCTCTTTTTCTGCTCTCCCCACAACCCTTCCGGGCGCGTCTGGACCCGCGGGGAGCTTTCGGCGGTGGCCGAGATCTGCCTCCGCCACAACCTGCTGATCGTCTCCGACGAGATCCATTCGGACATCGTCTATGCCCCCCACCGCCACGTCCCCATGGCATCGCTCTCCCCCGAGATCGCTGCCCGCACGATCACGTGCATGGCTCCCAGCAAGACCTTCAACATCGCCGGGCTGGCCAGCTCGTACGCCATCCTCCCGGAACCGGAAAAACGGGCGGTCTTCAAGGCGTTCCTGCACGACAACCTGGACCTCTCGGTGAACCTGTTCGGCATCGTCGCCATGGAAGCCGCTTACCGGCACGGGGGCCCGTGGCTGGAAGCCCTTCTGGGGGTCCTCGGGGAAAATCTTGCCTTTGCGGACCGGTTCATGCGGGAAAACATCCCCGGCATGAAACTCGTGAAGCCCGAGGGAACCTACATCCCCTTCGTGGACTGCCGGGGGATGGGGCTGGACCCGCAAGCGCTCGCGGACTTCCTGACGCACCGGGCCGGGGTCGCCATGAATGCCGGCACGATGTTCGGCCCCGAGGGGGCGGGGTTTGCCCGGCTGAACGTCGCCACGCCGAAGTCCCTGCTCCGGGAGGGGCTGGAACGGATCGCGAAAGCCGTGAAAGCCTGACGGAACGAAAAAAACGGGGTCCGGCCCAATCGGGGGCCGGACCCCGTTTCTCTCGGCTTTCCGCGCCCGCCTAGCGGTTCTTGATTTCCTTTTCCAGTTTCTCCAGTTCGACCCGCGTCTTCTCGATGTCCGCGACGACCTCCCGCAGCCACTTTTCCCGGGTGGCCGGGTCGATCTTCGCGACGCTCTCGGGAGACTCAAGGGCCGCCTTCTTCTTCTCCTGGATCTTCAGCCAATCCCGGAGCTTTTTCAGGTTCTCGAGCTCGCCCTTGAACGCCTCGGTATCCTCGTCATGGCGGACGAACGCCTGGCTCATTGCCGACTCCTCCTTCAACGAATCCCGTACGATGGAGATGAACGCGCCCCCATTCTAGCCTTTCTTTCACGAAAATGCCACGTTTGAAAATCCCTTCCGTCCCGTTCGGATTGTGCTACCATAAAGACATGCGCCACGACGCGACCGCCCAGGGAAACTACTTTAGAGAAGTCTTCCCCGCCGTGCCGGCTGCGAAACCCGCCGAACGACAGCCGGATGCTCCTGTCCGGCCGCCCCTGACCCTCCTGGAAGCCTACCTGAACCTTTCCGAGGAGCTCTTCTGCGAAGCGGGCTACGACGGTTTCATCCGGTGGCTCAATCCCGCCTGGGAGCGGCACCTGGGTTTTCGGGCCGAAGAGCTCCTGGAGCGTCCCTTTGTCGAGTTCCTCCATCCCTCCGACGTCCGCACTTCACGCCCCTTCTTCCGGGAGATCCGGCGCATGCGCACCGGCCTGCTGACCCTCGAGGCGCGCTTCCGCTGCGCCGACGGAACCTACAAGTGGTTTTCCTGGACCCTCCGGCAGGGCCGCAGTCCCCGCCTTTTCTTCGCCCTGGGGCGGGAGATGACCGAGCAGAAATTCCTGGAGGAATCCCTGGAGCAGGCCCAGGCCCGCATGCGCTTCATGCAGGACATCGCCGAAAGCTCCATCCACCCCTTCGCCGCCGGGGACGCAAAGGGAAGGATCCTGAGCAGCAACCGGGCTTTCCAGGAACTGCTGGGCTACACCGAAGAAGAGCTGGCGGGCCTCACCTGGAAGGACCTGACCCCCGCCCGGCACCACCGGCTCGACTCCCGCCGACACGAGGCCGCGCGGAGGACCGGCAAGGTCCAGGGATACGAGAAGGAGCTCATCCGCAAGGACGGTTCCCTGGTCCCCGTTTCCATCTACATCCACGCCGTCGCGGGGGATCCAAACGGCGTTCCCATCCACTTCGCCTTCATCCGGGACATCTCCGACCGCAAGCAGGCCGAAGAACGACTCCGCGTCGAGAAAGCCTACTGGGAACGCCTCTTCCAGAGCGCCCCGGACGCCATCGCCATCGAGAATTTTTCCGACCTCCGGGTCGTCAACGTGAACGACCGGTTCTGCGAGCTGTTCGGCTACACCCGCGAGGAAGCCATCGGAAAGAAACTGAACGACCTGGTCGTGCCGGAATTCCTGAAGGACGAGGGGGACCTCCTGGACCGGCGGGCCGCCGAAGACTGGGAGGCGGCTCCCCTCGAAACGGTGCGCTGCCGCAAGGACGGCACCCTCCTGGACGTGGCCATCCAGTCGGCCCTCATCCGCGACGGGGACAATTCCCTGGGCTTCTACACCCTTTACCGGGGCACCCGGCAGGTCAAGCGAGCCGAGAAAAACCTGGAAGAAAGCCGGGAGCAGCTCCGCCGCAGCCTCGAGCGGATGGAGAAAGCCTGGGAGCAGACCATCGTCGCCCTGTCCAACACGGTGGAGCGAAAGGACCCCTACACCGCGGGACACCAGCGCCGCGTTTCAGAGCTGGCCTGCGCCATCGCCGCCCGCATGGGCCTGCCCGAGGACCGCATCCGGGGCATCCGGATGGCGGCCCTCGTCCATGACATCGGCAAGATCAACATCCCCACGGACATCCTGAGCAAGCCCGGCCTGCTCGGGGACATGGAGCGCAGCCTCGTGCGGACCCACAGCGAGTCGGGGTACCAGATCCTCAAGGGGATCGAGCTGCCCTGGCCCCTGGCGGACATCGTCTACCAGCACCACGAGCGCCTGGACGGCTCCGGCTACCCCCAGGGCCTGAAGAACGGGGAGATCCTCCTGGACGCCCAGATCCTGGCCGTGGCGGACATCGTGGAGGCCATCTCCTGGGATCGTCCCTACCGCCCTGCCCTGGGAGTGGACACCGCCCTGCTGGAGATCCAGCGTCTTTCGGGGACCGCTCTCAACCAGGAAGTCGTGGAAACCTGCCGCGCCCTGATCTCGGAAGGGACCTTCTCCTTCGAGGAAGCCGCGGAAGCCCCGCTGGCTCCCGCCGCCCCCTCTCCTTCCCAGGCCTACCTGTTCCAGCCGAAGGATTTCGCGGAACGTCTCTAAAAAATCCCGCCTCTTCTCAGTACCCCGAGCTTCTCCCCGACAGTTCCGTCACCCGGATCCGCACCACGCTCACCGCCCGCAGGGCCTGCTCCGGGAATTCCTTTTTCATCCCCGCGAACGCCTTCACCACCACGTCCAGCCCGGCCTTCTTTTCCGCCGGGTCCTCCAGGATCTCCGCCACCCCCCGGCCGATCACGCTCCGGTACTTCACCGACCACTCGCACGGGTCCGGGTCCGTCACGACCTGGACGTCCTCCTCCACCTCGAAGGAAACCGCGGGGTTTTTCCGGATCAGCTCCAGCTTGGTCCCTCCCGCGAAACCGTGAAAGTAGAGGCAGCCGTCCTCGTACCCGTAGCAGAGGGGCACGATGTACGGGGCTTCCTCGTCGAACAGCGCAATCCGGCAAACGTTGTTCCGCTTCAGGATCGCCTCGATTTCGTTTCTGTCCGTGATCTGCTTGTCCTTCCGGCGCATTTCCCTCACGAAGAACCCTCCCCCGAAATGGATCTCACCCTGGTTCGCTTCATTATGACAGTTCTCTGATCCGCCGCCCATCCCCGGCGAAAAATGAACGCTTTTTTTCGCTTTTGTCATTTGTGGAAATCGGGACTCGATTCCACTCTTACCTGTTGAAAACCCGGGAAAGGAGGTGACAACGATGGCATCCTACACACCCGAAGCGTCCCGCCTGGCCCTGAAGATCCAGACGGGAACCAGCGAACAGGGGAAACCCGTCTACCGGACCGTCAACTTCTCCGGCCTCGACGCCGCCGCGCTCGCCGACGACGTTGCCGCCGTGGCCTCGGCCCTCGGGGCCCTGCTCGCGTACCCCGTATCCGCCGTCAGCAAGATCGACAGCGACCTCGTGGCCTAGCGCGGCAAGGCCCGTGCCCGACGATGAACGAGAGGAGGTGAACCCATGAAGACCCTTCGGATGACCTTTGGAACCCCCGTGGCGAACGAGCGGATGGTCCTGTCCCTTCCGTACCCCAAGGAAGGACTTACCCAGGCCGAGATCGAAACGGCCATGCAGGCCGTCATCGACCGCAACGTCTTTGTTGCGGGACCCAACAGCCGCATGGGTGCGGACATCGTGGACCGCACGGTGACCGTCGTCTTCGGCGACTAGCGCCCCGTTTCCAACCGGCAAGGCTCCGCCCCGTCCCGGCATCGCAGGATGGACGGTCAAGCCTGAAGGCGGGGAGCTGCCCGCTCCCCGCCCCAATGCTGCCCCCGAGGAGGTGATCCCGTGGAAGATCTGGTGAAAGCGGCCCTGCAGAGCGGTTTTTCCATCGCCGTGGCCAGCTACCTGCTGGTTCGGATGGAAAGCAAGCTCGAGGCCCTGACATTGGCCATCCGGGACCTGCAGGCCGCACTCAACCGTTCCGGGGCCGCCTCTTCCTAGGGAGAGGCCTCCCCGGACGGGAGGAGGAAAAAAGCGAAAATGATTTCGGATGAGCGGAAGGAGCAGATCGTACGGGATTTCAGACCCCTGATCAAGGCCGCCGCCCGGCAGTACAAGGGGCGCGGCGCGGAATTCGAGGACCTTTGCCAGGAAGGCAGCCTTGCGGTGCTCAGGCTGCTGGAGAAATGCACCCGGGAAGAGCACCTGGCCCTTTTCCTGCGGCTCGGCGTGAAACGGGCGGTCCGCGACGCCGCCCGGCGCCTGCGCTGGAAGGAATCCCCGGCCGACATGGAGCTGTACGGGGACCTGGCGGCCCCCGACGACCTGGCCGCCCTGTTCGACGAACCGATGGAAATCGAACTGCTGCTGCAAAAGATCCACAGCCCCCGGGACCGCCTGATCGTGCTGCGGCTCGCCGAGGGCGCCAGCCAGGGCGAGATCGCGCGGGAGCTGGGCTTGACCCAGCAGGCCGTCAGCGCCCGCCTGGGCTCCATCCGCCGAACACTCGCCCCCCTCGTGCACGAGGGGGAAACAGGATAGAGGAGAAAAAAGCAGGAAACCGGGATCCCGGAAAGGGATCCCGGTTTTTTCGTGTCCCGGGATAAACTGGAGGTGGAAAGGGGTGAGAGGAATGAAACTGTTCACGATCGGGTTTGCCGGGAAGAGCGCGGAGGAATTCTTCACAAGCCTGGTGAAAAACAAGGTGCGGAAGGTGATCGACGTTCGCCTGAACAACGTTTCCCAGCTCGCCGGCTTCACCAGGAAAAACGACCTGAAGTACTTCCTGAAGGTGATCGCCAACATCGAGTACGAGTACGTGCCCCTCCTTGCCGCCACCAAGGAACTGATGGACGGGTTCCGGGGCGGAAAGATCTCCTGGGAGGAGTACGAAGCCGCCTACCTGGACCTGCTGGAGGAACGCCAGGTTTTGACAAAGCTGAAACCCGAGGACTTCGACCGGGCCTGCCTGCTCTGCAGCGAGGAAAAGCCGGACCACTGCCACCGGAGATTAGCGGCGGAGTGGCTGAAGGGGAAGTGGGGAGGGATTGAAGTAAGGCACATTCTTTAATCTTAAAACTATGGTGATTGCTTAACAACTGACACCGAACTAGGATGGTGTCATGGATCTAAAAGCCTATGAATGCCTTGTACGGAGCGAGTCCGCCGCCAGGAAATACCTGTTGGGATTTTGCTGGAAAAACCAACAGCGTTTTTGCCCTGAATGTAAGTCCAGATCCTTCATCAAGCTCAACGACGGCAGACGCAGATGCAAACAATGCGGCTACACCTATCATGACTTTTCCGGACGCTGGATCAACCTGAGCCGTTTGAGCCCGGACCAGTGGCTTCGGATCGTCAAGCTCTTCGAACTTGAAGTATCGGCAAGGATGATCGCGAAGCAGACCGGCATCGCCTACAACACGGCCCACAGGGCCGTGACGATACTCAGGATGGCAATTCTGGCTCACAGCGAGGACGCCAAAGCCCTCCTTTCCGGCGAAATAGAGCTGGACGAGTCCTACTTCGGCGGCAAGCGCAAAGGTAAACGAGGCCGCGGAGCTGCAGGGAAGGTCCCCGTTTTCGGTATCTTATCCCGGGGCAGCCAGGTGTTTGTCCAGGTCGTTCCAGACTGTAAAGCCGAGACGCTTCTCGGTCTGACCGTAAGGAAGGTCCGCCGCGGGAGCATCGTCTACACCGACAAGTACAAGGCTTACGATTCGCTCATGTTCTGCGGTTTCAGGCACCTTGCCGTGGATCACGGGAAATACTTCTCAAGCGGCAAGGTCTACATAAACGGGTTGGAGGGCTTCTGGAGCTTCGCCAAGGAACTGTTGATCAAACATCACGGCGTGTCCAGGAAGTTCTTCCCCCTTTATCTCAAGGAGATGGAGTTCAGGTATAACCATAGACAACATCGTTTGTTCGATAAACTCTGTCAGTTCCTGTGCGATTTCGTGCCAGATGTTGAGTAATTACCTTTTCTTTT
>JAJUIT010000182.1 GCA_029267465.1 Synergistaceae bacterium | reverse complement strand
GGCCTGCCCGTAGGAACGGCTGACCAGGCCCGCCTGGGCGATCCCCGATTCCAGTGCCCTGAAGACGTCCGGGTAATCGTTCGCCTCCACGGCCTCGAAGCGGATCCCAAAGCGCTCGGCCAGTTTCCGGAACGCTTTGGCATAGATGTCCCCCCGGACCACTGCCACCCGTTTTCCGTCGAGGTCCAGAAGGGAATTGAAACGGTTTTCCCCGGATTCATAGAAAATCCCGTAATTGGAGAGAACCGTTTCCCGGTTGAAGGAGAACAGGGCTTCCCGCTCGGGTGTGACGGCCACACCCGCCATCAGGTCGACCTCCCCGGTTTCCAGCCGCTTCAGCCCCTCAAGAAAGGTGCCGGGAACCGCCTCGACTGTCCAGCCTTCCTTTTCCCCAACCGCGGCGAGGACGTCGGCGAAAAGCCCCTGGAGACGCCCCGAGGCATCCTGAAAGATCACGGGCGGATTGTCATAGACAGCCACACGCACCGTCTGGACAGCCGCCGCCCCGGGCGGGGAAAAGAACCCGGAAAACACGATCGAAGCGACAACGAGAAGAAAAGCGATGCTGGGCGTTTTGCTCTTCAATGGGCCCAACCTCCGGCATCGGACTCGAGATGGGAAACCCTCGAACGCTTCAATATTACTTTAACACAGAAAGGCTTTCAGAGACACACCCTTTTGAAGACTTTTCTTCATTGCTTCCACGGAAGCTTGAAGATCACCTTCCGGACCCGGACGGCTCCTTCTTTCGGGGAGAGCATGGCCTTGTGGGCGTCGCGGGGGGAGAAGAAGGCGAACCCGCCGGCCTTTAGACGCAGGAAATTCCCGGTTCCCGAAAGAATCTGGCAGTCGGTTTCTTCGTCGTACTCCCCCCTGGGGATCATCTCGGAAACCGGGGCAAACCCCATGACTTCCTCGCCGGAGAGGAGCACTTGCAGATCGGCGTAGCGCCGGTGAGCTTCCCATTCCTCCGCCTCCTCCGGGACCGTCGTTCCCTCCGCCACGATGGCAAAGGCCTCCGTCCCTTCGATCGGGTATCGCCCCGGCTCCAGCTTTTCAATGCCGGCCTTCTCCAGCCATTCCAGGGCCTCTTCGACCCCCTCCGCGGGGACGCGGTACTGCCGCATTTCTTCGATCCTTCCCGTGATCATCCAGAACCCTTCCCTTCCGCTCGAAGACAGAGTGTAGAATAACCAGCATGCGCAAGAACATTCTAGCGGACGCGACGATGCTCCTGGTTGCCTTCCTGTGGGGAGCCGGCTACCCGGTGAGCGATTTTCTCCTCCAGGAATTGGGGCCCTTGTGGCTCTCCGCGATCCGCCTCGGGATCGCCGCGCTTTTCATGTCCATCCTGTTCCGAGGGCGGATTGCCGCCGTCGATCAAGGCCTGCTGCTGCCTGCCGCCGGTGCAGGGTTCATCATCGCCGCCCTTTTCCTCCTGCAGATCTTCGGCCTCCTCTTCACCACGCCCGGTCGGCAAGCCTTCATCGCGGGGACCAACGTGGTCATGGTCCCCCTCCTGTACAGCCTCCTTTACCGGAAGCCCCCTGCCGCCGGGGGACTGGCGGCGGCCCTGCTTTGCTCGGCGGGCCTGATGGTGATGGCCTTCACGCCAGGCCTGTCCTTCGGGCAGGGAGACGTCCTTTCCTGCCTCCTGGCTCTCTTTATCGCGCTGGACGTTCTCGTCATCGGGCACCTCTGCCGGATCATGGACCCCATGGCCCTGGCGGTCTTCCAGGTAGACTTCGCGGCCCTGGCTGTCGGTGCCGCGGCGATCCTTTTCGAACCCTTCCCGGGAACGCCCCTCTCCCTGCCGGGGTGGGGCGCGCTGGCCTACCTCGTCTTCGGCCTCACGCTGT
>JAJUIT010000075.1 GCA_029267465.1 Synergistaceae bacterium | reverse complement strand
CGACGAAGCAACGGGAAGGCTGCCGTTGGACAGTGTCCTTTCCACCCTTGCCTCAGAGGGGATCTCGATGCTCTTGGTCGAGGGAGGGAGCTCGGTGATCAGCGCTTTTATCCAGGCCCGGGTGGTTGACGAGTACTCGCTTTTCCTGGCTCCGACCCTGCTGGGCCGCGGCGTCCAGCTGGCAGGCGAGATTTCCCTGGGGCGCATGGAGGACGCGATTGCTCTTTCGCCTGCTAGAATAAAGCAGGTCGAGGGGGACCTGTGGTTGGAGGTCAGACCCCAATGTTCACCGGCCTTATAGAAGAAGTCGGCACGATCCTCCGGATCCTTTCTGCCGGGGATGTCACGGAACTGGAAATCCGAGCCCCGGGGATCGCCTTTTCGCTTGCCACGGGGGAGTCCGTGGCGGTGATGGGGGCCTGTCTGACAGTAACATCCCTCGGAAGGGACTCCTTCAGGGTCGAGATGATGGAGGAGACGGTCCGCAAGACCAAACTGGGCAGGTTGATGCCGGGTTGCCCGGTCAACCTGGAAAGAGCCATGCGACTGGGAGGAAGACTGGACGGCCATCTTGTAACGGGTCATGTCGACGGAATCTGTTTCCTGGAAGGAATGGAGGGGAAGGGGAGAACCCGTCTCGCAAGGTTCACGGCGGGAAAAGATCTGACCTGCCTGATCGTTCCCAAGGGCTCCGTAGCGCTGGACGGGGTCAGCCTGACGGTGATCGACGCCGATCCCCAAACCGGCCGTTTCTCCGTGGGCCTGATCCCGGAGACCCTCCGGAGGACAACTCTTGGCGGTCTTTCCGTCAATGACCCGGTGAACCTTGAAACCGACTTGATCGCCAAATACGTACGGCGCTTTCTGGCGCCGGCAGGAAACGACTCCCGGGAAAACTCTTCCAGGGGAGAAATCACCTGGGAAACGCTCCGGGAAAACGGATGGATGTAATTCAATCCCCAAGGAGGCGCAACGCTTGATCTACAAACCCGAAGGATCTCTTTTTCACCCCATCGAGGATGCCCTGGAGGACATCCGGATGGGTAAAATGGTTATCGTCGTCGATGACGAGGACCGGGAGAACGAGGGAGACCTCGTGATGGCGGCTGAACTGGCGCGTCCCGAGGACATCAATTTCATGATCACTCACGCCAGGGGGCTTCTTTGCGTCCCGATCACCCTCGACCAGGCCCGCCGGCTGAAGCTCGACCTAATGGTGAGGGAGAGTTCCGACCCTCACGGGACGGCATTCACCGTCAGCGTCGACGCCAGGGAGGGAACAACGACCGGGATCAGTGCTGCCGAACGGGCACTTACCGCGCGCGTGCTCGCAAACCCCGACTCCAGGCCGGAGGATCTGAGACGCCCCGGCCATGTCTTCCCCCTCGCCGCCAAAAAAGGAGGCGTCCTGAAGCGGGCCGGGCATACGGAAGCCGCGGTCGATATGGCTAGAATGGCCGGCTTGCAGCCTGCGGGAGTGATCTGCGAGATCATGAACGCGGACGGATCCATGGCGCGGCTGCCCCAGTTGCTGGAGTTCGCGGACCACCACCACCTCAGGATCGTTTCAATCGAAGACCTCATCCGTTACCGCCACTTGAGGGACAAACTCGTCGAAAGGGTCGCCAGCGTACGTCTCCCGACTCCTTACGGAGAATTCGCTGCCCACGCCTACCATTTCGTCCTGGACGAGAACGAGGACCTGCTGCACATCGCCCTTGTCATGGGCGATGTCGCGGGGCAGGAGAACGTGCTGGTCCGAGTCCACTCCGAGTGCTTCACCGGGGACGTTCTCGGCTCTCTCAGGTGTGACTGCGGCCCCCAGCTACACAAGGCCATGGAAATCATCCAGGAGGAAGGCCGGGGCGTGATCCTCTACATGCGGCAGGAAGGGCGGGGCATCGGCCTTTTCCACAAGCTGAAAGCCTATGAACTCCAGGAAAAGGGGCTGGACACCGTGGAAGCGAACGTGGCCCTCGGGTATGACGCAGACTTGAGGGATTACGGGGTTGGAGCCCAGATCCTGGCCGATCTCGGGCTGAAAAGCATCCGGATCCTGACAAACAACCCGAGGAAAATCGTTGGGCTCCAGGGCTACGGTCTCAAGATCACCGAGAGAGTCCCCCTGGAGGTCGCGGTGAATCCCTTCAACGCCTTCTACCTCCACGCAAAGCAGGAAAAGATGGGGCACCTCCTGCATCTTGAAGACCCCCCGGCTGAGGCCGAGGGGGAATAAACGGCCGTATTCAGAGGGGAGAGATCAAACAGTGCAGACATTCCAGGGAAAACTGATCGGTTCAGGCCTTCGCTTCGCTCTCGTCATCTCTCGGTTCAACGAGCTGATCTCCGGCAAGCTTCTCGACGGAGCGAAAGATGCGCTCATCCGCCACGGGGTCAAAACGCAGGATATCGACGTTTTCTGGGTACCCGGGGCCTGGGAAGCTCCGCTCGCTGTAAAGGAGATCGCTCTGGGAGGGCGGTACGATGCCATAGTAGCCCTCGGAGCCGTGATCAGGGGGGACACCCCGCATTTCGACTATGTGGCCGGCGAGGTCTCAAAGGGACTTGCCTTGATTTCGCTCGAGCAGAGGATCCCCGTCGCATTCGGGGTCCTGACCACGGACAACCTCGAACAAGCCTTGCTGCGGGCCGGGAGCAAGGCCGGCAACAAGGGCAGCGAGGCCGCCCTCGCCGCTTTGGAGATGGCGGATCTCCTCCGGGAAGTCCGGCGCGGTACGGAGGCCTGATCATGCTCGATCCCAAACTGATCCGAGAAAATCCCGATTCGATCCGTACGATGCTCGAGAACCGCCGGGCCTCGTGGCCGATCGAGGAGGCTCTGGCCCTGGACACCCGGAGAAGAGAATTGCTGGCCGAGGCTGAATCCCTCAAGGCCATGCGCAATGAGGGATCCCGAAAAGTCGCCGCCCTGAAGAAGGAAGATCCGGAAAAGGCCAGGCTCATGGAAACGCTTCGAGAGGCAGGCGTTCGCGTGAAGGCTCTCGATGCGGAACTTGCGAAAGTCGAAGAGCGGTTTGAGGAACTCCTCCTCCAGCTTCCCAACATGCCCCATCCATCGGTTCCGGTCGGAGTGGACGAAAACGACAACCCGGAAATCCGGCGCTGGGGAACGCCCCCTTCTTTTCCCTTTCCCCCCAGGCCTCACTGGGAGATCGGCGAGGCACTCGGAATCATGGATTTCGACCGCGGGGCAAAGCTGGCCCAGGCCCGCTTCACGGTACTCAGGAAGGCCGGAGCCCTTTTGGAACGGGCGCTGATCAACTTCATGCTCGATCTCCATACCCGGGAGCACGGATACGAGGAAGTAGCGCCCCCCTTCATGGTCAATTCCGCGACGATGCGCGGGACCGGACAGTTGCCGAAGTTCGCCGAGGAATTGTATCGCTGTGAAGGTGACGACCTTTGGATGATCCCCACCGCCGAGGTCCCCCTGACAAACTTGCGGGCGGGGGAGATTTTGAAGGAGGAGGAACTGCCCCTTTACCTGACCGCCTACACCCCCTGTTTCCGCCGGGAGGCGGGCAGCTACGGCCGCGACGTACGGGGGATGCTCCGCCAACACCAGTTCGACAAGGTCGAAATGGTCAAGATCGTCCATCCCGATTCGAGTTACGACGAGCTCGAGAAGCTGACGAGCAACGCGGAGAGGGTGCTTCAGATCCTGGGCCTTCCCTATCGGGTCATTTGTCTCTGCACCGGGGACATGGGATTCGCCTCGAGCAAGACCTATGACATCGAGGTCTGGCTCCCCTCGCAGGGGAAATACAGGGAAATCAGCTCCTGCAGCAATTGCGAGGATTTTCAGGCCCGCCGCATGAATACTCGCTTCCGATCGAAGGACACCGGCAAAATCCGGTTCGTCCACACGCTGAACGGTTCTGGGATCGCCATCGGACGGTGCCTGATAGCCATTTTGGAAAACTACCAGCGGGAAGACGGCTCGGTCAAGGTTCCCGAACCTCTCGTTCCCTATATGGGTGGACTGGAAGAGATCGCCTGAACGGTACCGAATCAAGGGCCGCCGGTTTCGTGAGCTTTTCGTTTCGCCTTTCCCCGGCCGCCGGCTGTTTATGGTAAAATGTCGCTGAAGATGGCCCTTTAGGGTCACTTTGTTTGTGCCTTCAAAAGGAGAGAATCCCATGTCGCCGGTTTTGGTTCAATGGAACGCTCTCGCTCAAATCGGCCTGATCGGCTTGGTTGCGATTGCGGCTCAACGTCTGCTGAGACGCTTTCTTGAGCGTGACCAGTACGATTACATGAAGGATATCCTTTTCGTGGCCTGCTGGCTCGTCTTCGGCATCCTGTCGGAGAGCCCCACGATTCGGCTGATCGTTTCCGCAGGAACCGGGGCATGCATGATCGGAATCTGCCAGCGAATCTTCAGGAACCGCGACCTGAGGTGGGCTTTTCTCGTTCTTGGGGCTTTTATCGCGCTTTTCGGTCCCAGGATCTTCTTCATCGGGCTGCCCGAGGGGCGATATCTCTACCTGTCGCCAATCGTGTCGGTCATCGTTACTTCCCTCTGGATGGGACTCTTCCCCCTGCTTCTACAGGAGCTCGACCAGGTTCCCGGGCTGGCGGGTTTTCTTCTTGCCACCTGCTGGAGCTTGATCCTCCTCGTCAGTTTCCCGGCAACGCATTCCTTCTCGGAATCCTTCTATCTCGGCGTGGCGGCGCTCCTTTTCCTCGGTGTCTTCTGGAGCCGCCACGGTCAGGTTTTCCGTAGGCTGGGAGAGCCGCTTGCCGCCATGTGGGGAATGCTTGCCGCCAGCGCCTCGACAATCGGCGTCAGCAAGGGAGTCGCCTTCACCACGCTGATGATCCTTCCCATAGGCCTGTTCGCCCTGCCGATCATGGAGTTTTCCCTGCGGATCGTCAGCCGGGCGGTTGCGGCCAACCCCCAGGCGGAAGTATCCCTGTACCGGAAGCTGGTGGACAGGGGGCTGGACCATCCGACCGCGGTTCGGATGGTCGCGGGTATCTGTTCTTCGCTGGCCCTTTCGATCGCTCTTCTTCAGATGGATCTTTACGTGCCTGCCGCGGCCACCGCGGCAGGGGCAAGCACCCTTTTCGTGCTGCCGGCCCTTCGAAAGCTTTTCACCCCGGCGAACCGGGAAAGCGAGAGAAATCCCTCCCTCTGGGGCATCCGGGTTGACAATGTTTCCCTGAACTTTGCCGTTTCAAAGGTCAAATCCTGGATCACGCACGGCAACCGAGGCTATGTGATCGTTACGCCCGACGCGCTGGCAACGCTGAGAAGCCGCTACGACAGGCGATACCGAGAAGTGGCCCGGGAAGCAGATCTCGTGTTGCCTGACGGCATGGGCCTGATCCAGGCGCTCAAGTTTCTGGGTTCGCCCGTCCAGCAAAGGATCCCGGGCGTCGAGTTCGTTGAACAGCTCTGCCGGCTTTCCGCTTCCGAACAGTGCCCCATCTATTTCCTGGGGGCAAAAGAGGGAGTTGCCAAGGCTGCAGCGGAAAAACTCTCCGCAAAGTATCCGGGAATGGTCGTGGCCGGAACTCGCCACGGGTATTTTCGAAGGGAAGAAGAAGAGTCGATCTGCCGCGAGATTCGGCAGGCCGGGACTCGCATCCTTCTCGTTGGGCTGGGAGTCCCCCAGCAGGAATTGTTCATCCGAAGGAACCTGCCCGACCTGGGACCTGTGGTTGCGATGGGTGTCGGAGGAAGTTTTGATGTCCTTTCAGGAAGACTTCGAAGGGCCCCGGTGTTCATGCAGAAGCTGGGGCTGGAGTGGCTTTTCCGCCTTTGCCAGGAACCGAAAAGCCGTTTCCGTAAGGATCTGGGCCTTTTCCTGTTTGCGCTGCTGGTTTTAATGAAGCGGTTGGGTCTTGACCGCTGGAATGGTGCGGAGGAGTCATGAAGACGGAAGCCCGCGCAATCATGCACAAGGACCTGACGGCCGTTACAGAAAAGGATCGAGTCGAAGATGCCCTTCATGCCCTTTATAACCAGCGCTTGTCGGGGCTACCGGTCGTAAAGGAGGACTGGGTCCTCGTCGGCTTCCTTTCCGAAACGGACATTCTGAAGGCTGCTTTCCCGACTTATCTCGAATTTCTGGCTCAAAGCTCTTTCCTGGAGGATTCGGAAGGGGGGCTGGTGGATCGGCTTGCCTCGGTGGCAAACCGCCTTGTTGGCGAGCTGATGAACCCTCATCCCTATTTCGTCGAACCGACCTCGAGCCTGGTCACCGTGGCTGACATGATGATTCGCAAGCGGATCAAGAGACTCCCGGTGGTGGAAAACGGACGCCTTGTGGGAATCATCGACCGCGGGGCTTTTTTTGAACACATGATGGAGAAGAGGGCACATGACCGGACACGCTGAGGGAAAGGGAAATCCTCCAGAAAAATGGCTGGCAGAATTGGAAATCGAGGCCTGCAGGAAGGAACTGGAGGCCTCCTTTTTGCAGGAAAAGGAAGCTCTCGAGGCCAGGCGCGCAGAAATCCTGGCCCGTTTGGACCGGATGGAGCAGAACACCCTTGTCGAAGTCGAGGCAGAAAAAGCTATTGCGGAAAGCCGCAGGGAAGAAATCCTTTCTACCCTAAAACAACACCTGGATAAACGCTACGAGCAGTTCATCCTGAGGCTCAATGCGGAAGACCTGATTGCGGAACTAGCCGGGGAATGCATGGAAATGCTGCTTCCCAAGCCCATCCCTAAAGGGGAGGGATTCGTTTGATCCGCGAAATGATGAGGCTTGCCGTCTGGGGCTTGACACCCCAGCGGTCTGAAGTCGTGGAAGCCCTGCACGATTTCGGCCTCCTTCACGTGGTGAGCCCTCCGGAAGCCCACACCCCTTCCTGTGAAGAAGAAGCCCTGAGGTTCACTCGCGCCAAGGTCCTCGGCATGCTGGAAGCCATGGAATGGAAGGACTGGGGGAGCCTCACGGATGAGATCGTCGACCGGGCTCGAGACCGGGTCGATCTCGGGATCGAGGGCGTAATTGCGGAAATCGACAGGAGTCTTGACGATTTTCGCAATAGGCTTGCGGTTCTCCTCGAAGAACGGAGGCGCCTCAGCTTTTCCCTCGCGGAACTGAAAAGGGCCCACCAGGTTGTGTTCCACTTCATTCCCTTTGTTTCTACCGAAGACTGGCCCGATTTGAATCTGTCCCTGTGGTGGGTGAAGAGCGAAACCCTCCAGAAAATCCTCTCTGGCCTCAGGAACCAGTTGCAGAAAGAGGAACCCGGGGAGGAACGGAAAGAAACCCTGCGCTATCACGTGCTGAACACGGAAAAGGGGCAGTCGGTCCTGGCGGTCAGCACGGCCCTGGAGATGGGGGAAAAAGTCGCGGAATTCCTGCGTCAGCGTGGGGCAGTCCTGTGGAAGGCCCCGGAAGGATTCCAGCGGGAAACGGCAAGGAACTCGCTGCTTGCCGTGGAAGAAGGCCTCAAGGAAACGAGCTCCCGCCTGGAGGGAATCGCTGAAGAAATTCGCCGCGCAAGGGAGGAGTGGGGACCGAGGCTGGCCTCCCTCTACATTCTCCTGGACGAGAGACTCGAGGAAACCCTCGTCGAATCTGGAAGCCAAACCCGGGGGGAAACCTTCCTCATCGAGGGTTGGATCCCTTCAGATTCCCTCGATACTGTCATTTCCCTCCTGAAGGAACGTTTCGGCGACAGCGTCCTGGTTCAATGGCGATACCCTTCCTCGGAAGAATGGCACCGGGTACCCACTCTCCTTTCAAACCCTGCCGCAACACAGCCATTCGAAATCCTGCTAAGGCTGATGCCCCACCCCCAATACAAGGGAATTGACCCGACCAGCCTTGTAGCCGTCTTTTTTCCCTTCTTTGCAGGCTGCATGATAGGAGACGCGGGCTACGGAGCCCTGATCGCGCTACTGGGACACCGGCTCTCCAAAAGCAACGCGCATCCCCTCCTTTCCCCGGTCGGGAAGATTCTCCTGTGGGTTTCAGGATGGAGCGTCGCCTGGGGCATCGCCTTCGGCGAAATCTTCGGTGATCTTGGGCACCGTATTTTCCACATCAAGCCGCTATGGGTCGAACGGTCGCACGCTGTCCTGCCCGTTTTGATCTTCACTGTCGCCCTGGGGATCGCTCATATTTCCATCGGTCTTTTCATGGGGTTCCTAGACGGCCTCCGGAAAAAACATCGTCATCTCTGGATGGAGAGACTCGGTTCCCTGATCGTTCTCTGCTCTCTGGTCGGACTATCGCTCCTCGTTCGCCTGAACTTGCCGCGTCCCTTCTTTTCGCTCAATATCATTCTTCTGGTGATTGGAACGGCTCTTTTGCTGGTGGGGGGAAAGATCGGCGGGATCATCGAAACCTTCAGCGCCCTCGGGAACGTCCTGAGCTATGTCCGAATCGCGGCCATCGGTTTGTCCTCAGCCATCCTGGCGATCGTCGCCACGCGCTTTGTCGACGTTCTGGGGCTCTCGCTCCTTGGGATCCTCATGGCCCTGGTCATCCACCTCCTGAACTTCGTCCTGGCGATCGGCGGATCGGGCCTTCACAGCGCCCGCCTTCATTACGTGGAGTTTTTCAGCAAATTCTATCAGGGGGGCGGAAAAGAATTCCGGCCCTTCACAAGGAGGAGATTGTCTTGGAAAAAGCCCTCTTAGCCCTAGCAGCTTCACTGGCAATCGGGATTCCCGCACTGGCGACCGCCTACGCACAGGCACGGATCGGCTCCGCGGGTGCTGGAACGGTCGCAGAAAAACCTGAAACCTCCGGAACCATGATCATCCTCGAGGCAATCCCCGAAACGATCGTCATCCTGGGTTTTGTCGTGGCCATCATGATGATCCTTCAGCTTGCCTGAAAACGTCCCGGCGATGATCCGCAAGCGGTCTGCAGAAAACGAGAGAGAAGCGCTCGAGGCTTTCATACGGGCGATCCGGCAGGAATATGAACGAAAGCTTGAGGTCCTGCGGGAAACGTTTGAGCAGGAGTTTTCTTCTCTTGTCGCCGCCCGGAGAATGGAGGTCGAGCGGAAGGTTCAGGAGATCCGAGGCAGACAGCAAAACGAGTTCAAAGCGAGGCTTGCCCTTGACAAGCAGGAGACGGTCAGCAAGTTCCGCGGCCGCGTCTTTGAAGCCATCGAGAACCTCCTTGAGCGAGTCGAAGCAGAACTCGCCCATCGACTTGAATCCCTGCAAAAGCAGCCTGAAGCATACGGCCCGGTTCTCAACAGCCTTGTGCAGGAGGCTCTGGGCGTCCTTGCCGTTCCGGGGGCAGTCGTCCGTGTGAGGACGGGAGAGGGGAGCCTCCTTCGCAAGGATCCGCGGATCGTGCAAATCGAGGAATCGGAAGCGCTGGAGTGGGGCGGACCCATCGTTTCCGACGCAGAAACAGAAACGATCCTTGTAGACAATTCCCTGCAAACGCGCTGGGAACGCCTGCGGCCGCTCCTGGTGGAAAGGCTTTCCAGGCGGCTGGCAGCCCTGGTCGAAGATGTCCAGCAACAACTCCCCGAATTACGAGTATCTTAATTCGAGGCTCCGGGCACGCCTGGGGGCTTTCATCGAACCCGACTTGTTCCGGCAGCTTGCTCGACGAACGATTCGGGATCTGGAGCTTTTTCTCCTCGATTCCGCTTACGCGGAAAGCTACCGGGCACATCTCGTTTCTTCCGAGACGTCTCCTCTGGCCCGGATCGAAATGGCGGTTTCTCTCGGAATCGCGAAAAAAATCCGGGAAACCGTCCAGCTTGCCCAGGGCGAACCAAGACAGCTGATGCGCGTGGTGACGAACCGGTCGGACCTCCACAACGCGCGGCTGGTCCTTCGAGGTTTGGCTCTCGGACACAACCCCCTTAAAAAGCCTAGCTGGCACGCCTACGGAGAACTTCAACCCAATTTTTTCGATTCGCTCTGGAATTCCGAAAAGGTAGTCGATGCCCGCGAAAAATGCCTTTCAAACGGAGACCCTCTGGCCCTGGCGCTGGCCGAGGCCCTTGAGGCTTGGCAAAGGGGGGCGTCGCT
>JAJUIT010000078.1 GCA_029267465.1 Synergistaceae bacterium | reverse complement strand
CTGGAAGGGATGGCGATCGGCGCCTACGCCATGGGAGCCGACGAGGGGTACATCTACTGCCGTGCCGAGTACCCGCTGGCGATCAAGCGGCTGAAGAGGGCCATCGCCCAGGCGGAGGAATACGGACTGCTGGGCAAGAACATCCTGGGAACGAACTTCTCCTTTGAGCTGCACATCAAGGAAGGGGCAGGCGCCTTCGTGTGCGGGGAGGAAACGGCCCTGATGGCGTCGATCGAGGGCGAGCGTGGAATGCCCCGGCCGAGGCCTCCGTTCCCGGCGAACAAGGGGCTCTGGGGCAAGCCGTCCAACATCAACAACGTCGAGACCTGGGCCAACGTTCCGCAGATCATCCTCAACGGCGGTGCCTGGTACGCGTCGATGGGAACCGAGAAGTCCAAGGGGACGAAGGTTTTCGCCCTGACGGGGAAGGTGAAGAACACCGGGCTGGTCGAGGTGCCGATGGGAACGACGATCCGGGAGGTTGTCTTCGACATCGGCGGCGGAATCATCAACGACAAGAAGTTCAAGGCGGTCCAGATCGGCGGACCTTCGGGGGGATGTCTCACCGAACAGCATCTGGACCTGCCCATCAGCTACGAGTCCCTGACGGGAGCCGGTGCCATCATGGGTTCCGGAGGACTGGTCGTCGTTGACGAAGAGACCTGCATGGTCGACATGGCCAAGTTCTTCCTGGAGTTCACCCAGGCGGAATCCTGCGGGAAGTGCGTACCGTGCCGCGAGGGGACCAAGAAGATGCTTGATATCCTGATCCGGATCACGGAGGGGAATGGAAAACCCGGAGACATCGAGAAACTGGAATACCTGGGAACCCAGATCAAGGAAGCCTCCCTCTGCGGCCTGGGTCAGACGGCTCCGAACCCGGTCCTGACCACCCTCCGGTACTTCCGCCATGAATACGAGGCCCACATCAGCGATAAGAAATGCCCCGCCGGGGTCTGCAGCGCACTGACGAACTACGTCATCGACCCCGCCAAGTGCATCGGATGCACGAAATGCGCCCGGATCTGCCCTGTGGGTGCGATCAGCGGGGAAATCAAGAAACCCCATGTCATCGACACGGAAAAGTGCGTCAAGTGCGGCGCCTGCGCGGAGGCTTGCCCCGTGAAGGCCATCGCCCGGCGCTGACGAGGAGGTCGGGAAGAGATGCAAGGCATCGAAGCGATCATCAACGGCAAAAAGATCGTCGCCGAACCGGGCATGACGATCCTTCAGGCGGCGCGCGCGAACGGAATTCATATTCCGACGCTTTGCGACCACCCGGTGCTGAAGCCTGTGGGCGCCTGCCGGGTCTGCCTGGTGGAAGTGGAGAAAAACCCCAAGCTGATGACGGCTTGCTCCACGCCATTGAACCCGGGGATGGTGGTGCATACGCATTCCCCGCGGGTCCTGGAAGCCCGCCGCGCCGTGGTCGAACTGCTGCTCGTCCGGCACCCGCTGGACTGCTTCTCCTGTTCCAGCAACGGGCAGTGCGAGCTGCAGGACGTGGCCTACGAGCTCGGGATCAAGGAATCCCGCTTCGCGGACGAGGGTGACACCTGCCGGAGCTACACGCTGGAGGACGCAAACCCCTTCTACGTCCGCGACATGAACAAGTGCATCCTCTGCGGCCGCTGCATCCGCACCTGCGACAGCCTGGCGCAATACCACGCCATCGACTTCCAGAACCGCGGGATCAAGACGATGGTGCAGCCTCCCGTGGGGAAGGACCTCGAGAACTCCGACTGCACGTTCTGCGGGCAGTGCGTGCAGATGTGCCCGGTGGGAGCTCTCTCCGAGAAGACCTCGATCGGGCAGGGGCGCCCCTGGGAAATGGAAAAGGTCAAGACGGTCTGCTCCTATTGCGGAGTGGGTTGCGAGCTGAACATCCACGTGAACCGGAAGACCGGGCGGATCGCCAACGTGAAAACGGACTACACCTCGCAGACTGGCTTGAACGAAGGGCGCGCGTGCGTGAAGGGACGCTTTGCCTGGCAGTTCGTGCACAGCGATGAGCGCCTGACGAAGCCCCTGATCAAGGAGAACGGCACGTTCCGCGAAGCCAGCTGGGATGAAGCCCTGAATGTCGTCGTGGGCCGGCTGAGCCATATCCGGGAAGAGCACGGGCCGGACACCATCGGCTTCTTCTCGTCCGCCCGGTGCACCAACGAGGAAAACTTCCTGCTGCAGCGCCTGGCAAGGGAGGTGATCGGCACAAACAACGTGGACCACTGTGCCCATCTCTGACACAGCGCCACAGTGAAAGGTCTCGGTGAGACCTTCGGAAGCGGTGCAATGACCAACGATTTCAAGTCCATCAAGAAGGCCGACGTGCTGCTCGTCATCGGATCAAACACCACGGAAACCCACCCGGTCATCGGGGCGATGATCAAGGAACGCAAGAAAAACGGGGCAAAGCTGATCGTCTGCGACCCGCGGAAGATCGAGCTGGCGAAGTACGCTGACGTGTACCTCCGGCAGAAGAGCGGCACGGATGTGGCCCTGGTCAACGGGATGATGCACGTCATCCTGAGGGATAACCTGCACAACGAAGCCTTCATCGCCGAGCGGGTCGAAAACTTTGACGCCCTGAAGGCAACGGTGGCCTCGTACACGCCCGAGAAAGTGAGCGAGATTACCGGCGTACCGGCGGAGCTGATCGAGGAGGCCGCGCGGATCTACGCGGCCGGCCCGAACTCGGCCATTTTCTACACCATGGGGATCACGCAGCACGTCACGGGAACGAACAACGTCCGGACCATGGCGAACCTGGCTCTGCTTTGCGGCATGCTCGGCCGTCCCGGCACGGGCGTGAACCCGTTAAGGGGGCAGAACAACGTCCAGGGGGCCTGCGACATGGGCTGTCTGCCGGACGTTTTCACCGGCTATCAGAAAGTGTCTAACCCTGAGGTGCGGGAAAAGATGAAAGCGGCCTGGAATGGCATCGAGATGCCAGCGACGCCTGGCCTCTCGGTCGTCAAGATGATGGAAGCCGCAGGGAAAGGCGACATCAAGGCCCTGTTCATCATGGGCGAGAACCCCATGGTGACGGATCCCGACACCCACCACGTGAGACACTCGCTGGAGAAACTGGACCTTCTCGTCGTCCAGGACATCTTCCTGACCGAAACGGCGCAGCTTGCCGACGTGGTGCTTCCCGCCGCCTGCTGGGGGGAGAAGGACGGCACGTTCACGAACACCAGCAGGACGGTCCAGAGGGTCCGCAAGGCCGTGGACGCTCCGGGGGAGGCGCGGGCCGACTGGGAGATCCTCACCTCCATCGCCCAGCGCATGGGTGCCCCGTGGACCTTCAAGAGCGCGTCGGAGGTGTTCGACGCCATCGCCCAGGTGACCCCGAGCTACGCGGGGATGAGCTACGCGCGCCTGGAAGAGGGCCCGCTGGCCTGGCCTTGCCCCACGCCGGACCATCCAGGGACGCCGATTCTGCACACGGAGAAGTTCGCGCGGCCGAACGGCAAGGCTTCCTTCTCGCCCTGCGAGTGGAAGGCGCCCCACGAATGGCCGGACGAGGAATACCCGTTCCTGGCCACAACGGGCCGGCTGCTTTACCACTACCACTCCGGCAGCATGACCCGGAGGAGCGCGCCGGGCGAGTTCGTGAAGGAGCTCTACGTGGAAGTCAACCCGAAGGATGCGGCCCGGATGAACCTGTCGGATGGGGACAGGGTCCGCGTGACCTCCCGGCGCGGATCGGTCGAGGGCAAGGCGAAGATCACCGACCGCGTCCCGCCCGAGATGGTGTTCCTGCCGTTCCACTTCGGGGAAGCTTCCGCGAACATCCTCACGGCAGCCGTCATCGACCCGGATTCCGAGACGCCGGGCTACAAGGTCAGCGCGGTCAGGGTGGAGAAAGCTTAACGATTTTTTTCAACGATCGAAATGGCTGGGCCGGGACCTCGATCCCCCCGGTCCAGCCGTTTCACAGAAATCAAGAAGGAGGAATGAAAACACATGAACTTCAAGACTCCCGTGGAACTGGCGAAGGCCGCCTGCGCCACCGCCAAGGTCAAGTGTGCCTGGACCGTCCCTCAGATGCTGATCATGGGCCTGCTTGCCGGGGCCTACATCGCCTTCGGCGGTTTCCTCAACACCGTCGTGACTCAGGACCTTGCGAAATATGCCGGTGTCGGCGTGACGAAGTTTTTGGGCGGCGCGGTCTTTTCAGTCGGACTCATGCTCGTCGTCATCGCAGGCGGAGAACTGTTCACGGGTAACTGCATGATGCCCCTGGGAGCTCTCGCTGGATGCGCCCCCATGAGCGGCATCCTCCGCAACTGGTTCTGGGTCTACATCGCCAACTTCGTCGGTTCAATCCTCGTTGCCGTCATCATCTATCTTTCCGGCCTCGCCACCGGCCCCGTCGGGGCAAACGCCCTCAAGATCGCCGCGGCAAAAATGAGCCTTCCCATGGATCAAGCCTTCTTCCGCGGCATCCTCTGCAACTGGCTCGTTGTCCTCGCGGTGTGGATGAGCATGGCGGCCACCGACATCATTGGCAAGATCTTCGCCATCTTCTTCCCGATCATGGCGTTCGTCGCTTCCGGCTTCGAGCACAGCATCGCCAACATGTACTTCATGTCCGTCGGGATCTTCGCCAAGGGAAACGAGGCTGTCGTTGCGGCTGCCGAGCTCGACCCCGCTAAACTTGCCGCGGTCAACTGGGGCGGATATGTTCACAACCTCGTTCCTGTCACGATCGGGAACATGGTCGGTGGGATCCTCTTCGTCGCGGTGTTTTACTACCTGGTTTTCAAGCAGAACCTGGAGAAGATGGATTAAGGTGGAGCGGGAAAGAAAAACTGAGTTGAACGGCGGGAGCAGGATTCTTCCTGCTTCCGCCGTTGTTCTTGGTGGCGGCCGGGGAAGGAGGATGGGGGGAAACAAGCTTTTCCTTTCAGCCGGGGACAATCTCCTCATCGAAAGGGTCCTGAGCCGAATCATGCCCTGGTTTCAGGAAACGCTGGTCGCGGTGGGACCCGATGACCTGGAGAGCCTGGAAAGACTCCTGGCACCAGTCCGCGATCGCCTGCCTGTCCGGATTGTTGTTGACTCAGAACCCGGGAAGGGGCCCCTGGAGGGGCTAGCCGTTTCCCTGGCGGCGATCAGGACCGGGTGGGCCTTTGTGATCGGCTGCGACATGCCCCTCGTCCAGGAGGCCGTCATGCGGGTCCTCTGGAATGCCCGAACCCCGGAGAGCCAGGCGGTTTGCGCGAGGCTGGGCGGTTTTCTCGAACCCCTGCACGCCTTCTACTCGGCCTCCTGCCTGCAGGCGGTCAGGAAAGCCCTGGCAACCGGCGAGAGGCGCATCAAAAGTTTTTTCGGCGGGGTCTCCCTGACCGTCGTGGAAGAAGAAGCCTTCCGGTCGCTTCCCGGCTACCGGCGATCCTTCAGCGGCGTGAATACGCCGGGCGAACTCCTTCGCCTGTTGAATCCGCGGCTTCCCTAGTTCTTGGTGTACCCAAGGACTCTCTCCGGAAAAGAATAAACGTTCATCCGTCCTTCCCGGGCAAAGCCAATCAGGGTTATCCCTCCCTGTAAAGCCGCATCCACTCCGTTGGCTGTGGGGGCAGAAACGCTTGCCATCAGGGGGATTCCTGCCCCGATTGCCTTGTAGACCATGTCGGCAGGCAAACGGCCTGAAACTGCCAGGAAACAGTCCGAAAGGGAGATGCCCTGCATCAGGGTCCATCCAACGGCCTTGTCCACGGCGTTATGGCGCCCCACATCCTCGACTCTGAAGCGGACATGCCCTGAAACAGAGCCGAGCAGTGCCACGTGGACACTTCCGGTTCTGCGGAAAAGCGGGGCCTCGGACAGCTCGGCAATCGCCGCCTGTAGAGTTTCGAAAGGCAAGCTCCATTCGACGGGCAGTGCGCAAGGCCATTCTTCCCTGACATGCTCTCCTTTGACCATTCGGGTTGAGGCGGTGGATAGAAACCTCGAGTTCAGCGGGATCCCCTCCCTGGCCACCTTCCGTTGGACCCGCACTCTTTCCGGTTCAATGAATACCGCGTCAACGTCTTCCATGGAAAGGATCATCCTCCGGCAGGCCAAATGGCCAAGGGCCCATTCTGCTTCGAAGCCCCGAGTCAAAATGACCTCGGCATCTTCTCTTCCATCCACTTCGAGGATCATGCTGTTTTCTGAAAGGATTTCGTCTGAAAGCTTCTCGAACGTTCCGTCAGCGTAGGCACGAACGATTTCCATTCGCCGAACTGTTTCATCCATGGCAATGACCTCTCCTCAAGGCGATCTGAAAGGCGAAATTTGCAGTATAATCATATCGGAAACTCCCCTGCGGTGCCCGTGTTTGTTGGGTGAGTCTTGAGCCAACAGAATGAACATGGGGATCCACGTCCGTTCCGGAGGAGAAGGCACCGTTCCGGTGCCATCGAATCAAAGGTTCGGCAGGTTCCCCCCCTCTCGAGGAGAGGGTCAAGGCTCTCGAAACACGACACTGCGGGGTTTTTTTTGCAGCGCCCTGGAGGGATTTCCTTGAAACCCGTACTTCCTCCCTATTGGCACCCCGCTTTTTCCCACGCGTTCATCCTCGATTGGGACGGCGTCCTCGCCGAAACCGCGCTTGACTTTTCCGAGATTCGAAATCGCTACTTTGACGGCAAAAGGGTTCCGCTCCTGGAAGCCGCCCGTCTTCTTCCAGAGTCCGTAAGGACCCGGCTGGAACGAGATATTTATTACCTGGAGATGCACGGGGCTGAAAAAGCCGAACCTGTCCCCGGAGCGAAGGAACTCCTGGAGTGGCTGGAGCAGAGAAAGATCCCGTGGGCGGTCGTTTCAAGGAATTGCCGCGAATCCATCGAGTTGGCAGCCGGAAAATGCGGAATCCGGCTTCCCAGCGTTGTGATGAGCCGGGATGAGGAACCGGTGAAGCCGCATCCTGGAGCCCTGTGGAAAGCCGCTCGGATTCTTGGAGCCGACGCATCCCGATGCGTGATGGTCGGAGATTTTATCTACGATTTTGTCGGGGCTCGGCGTGCCGGGATGAGGGCCTTGCTGGTCCAGCGGGAGGAGTCAGCCTGGCTGGAATGGGTAGACCATGCCTGCCCCACTGTCATTTCGCTGCTGCGGGAGCTCGAGTCGCCTTCCCCCTGGATTCCCTGGGAATACCGTTCCCTGGCAGAGCGAAAAGGTAGCGCCTGGCTGGAGAAAGCATGGGAGCTGAAGGTCCAGGTTCCTTCTGACTGTCCTGATACCGCCGGCTTCGTTTACCGGGCCGCTTCTCTGGGAATCGGTCATTTCCTGGTGGAACCCGGACTTTCTCTTTCGGTTTCCCGATGGAGGAACTCTCTTCCCCTGGGACGGGAATGGCTCGGGGAGCCGCTGTCGGCGGCACTTTCGGCATTCCTTTCCGAGCGTTTCCCCCTGGCCGTCGTGTCGCAAGGGCTCGGGGGGCTCGAGCTCCAGGAAAAAGACATGGAATCGTCCCTTGCGGAGGCACTTTAATCAATGGAAGAAGGACGTCTCTGGACCGATGAAACTCTCGGAGGCAAGGCGGGAGGGAACCAGTGGGAAGTTCCTCTCCCGGAAAGGATGAGGCCCCGGAAGCTGGAAGAGTTCGCGGGACAAGCCCATCTTCTCGGCCCTGATGCTCCGCTGAGACGACTCCTCGAGAAAGGCAGCGTTCCCAGTTGCATCCTATACGGTCCCCCGGGGGTTGGGAAAACGACGCTTGTCCGTTTGATGGCCGCTGTTACGGGCCGAAGGCTTCTGGAGATCAACGCCGTGACCGCCAAGGTCGCGGAGCTAAGAGACCTCGTCCTGGAAGCGCGCCGGGCCAAAGCTGCGGACAAGGGTAAAAGCGCTCTTGCTTTCGTGGATGAAATCTACCACTTCAACCGGCAGCAGCAGAACGTCCTTCTTCCGTCGGTGGAGAAGGGCGACTTGATCCTGGTGGGGACCACCACCGAAAATCCCTTTTTCGAGATAAACAAGACGCTGCTTTCTCGTATGGTTGTCTACGAAATGAAGCCCCTTCAGAAGGAGGCAATCGAGGGGCTGCTCCGGAGGGCGCTGGAAGACCGGGAACGAGGGCTCGGTGGTCTCGAACTGAAGGCGACCGATGGCGCGATCTCGAAGATCGCGGCGAAAAGCGGCGGAGACGTTCGACAGGCCCTGATCCGCCTGGAAACCGCGGCGGTTGCCGTCGCTGCGGGGGGCGGGACGCTCCTGAACGAAGCCGCGGCGGAAAAGGTGATCGGACCGGCGATCCAGAGGTACGACCGGGCGGGAGACGATCACTACGCCGTGATCTCGGCACTCATCAAGAGCATGCGGGGATCGGATCCCGATGCTTCGGTTTATTGGCTGGCCAGGCTTCTTGCAGGGGGGGAAGACCTTCGGTTCATTGCGAGGCGAATTCTCATTTTTGCCGCGGAGGACGTTGGATTGGCCGACCCCCAGGCGTTGGCGATTGCCGCTTCGGCGGCCTATGCCTGCGACTTCGTCGGTTTGCCCGAAGCTCAGCTGGTCCTCTCGGAAGCCGTCCTGTACATGGCAACCGCCCCTAAAAGCAACAGCGCGACGGCGGCCATCGGCGAAGCCATGAACGCCCTGCAATCGGGTGATCTGCAGGAGGTTCCTCCCCACATGAAGCCCGGCGGAGAAGGGTATCTCTACCCCCATGATGATCCCCGGCACTGGATTCCCCAGAAGTACCTCAACGAGCCGAGACGGTTCTACCGGCCGGGGACCATCGGCTTCGAAACACAGGTCGCCGAGCGGATGAAACGCTTCTGGAAACGTTTCCTGTGAAAGAAGAACGCTAGAGAGACATCAGGGTAACGCCTGCCGCCACGAGTGCGATGCCCGAAATCAGGCGGGGCGTCACTGTTTCGCGCAGGAAAAGAGCCGCGAAGGCTGCGGAGAAGAACGGCCGGGCAGAGGCCGCGCACGTGGCCAGGTCCACGGTGATGAACTTCTGGCTGTAGGTAAAAAGCAGGTTCCCAACCGTCAGGCCGAGAGCACCGGCCAACATGGCTTCTAAGAGGACCCCCCGAGAGGAGACCTTGGGAAAAAACCTCCGATCGTTGATCCAGAAGACAAGCCACGATCCGCAAAGAACGGAGACGGACCGCCACCACTCCAGTTGCGGAACCGGAAGGTGATCCATGAAAAGCCGGTTTGAAATGATCCCGAACGTCCAGCAGGACATGCAGAGAAACGCAAAGACCAGGCCGATCCGAAAATCCCTTCGAGAAAGTGTCAGCCGATCTTCTTTTTCAGGCCGCGGGGAAAGCAGAACCAATCCCGCAACGATCAGGACCGCCGCGCCGAAGACAATTGGCGAGGCAGGTTCGTCAAGGAAAATCCAGGCGGCTGGTACCGCCAGTAGAGGATAGGCCGAGGAAATCGGTACCCCAAGCGAAACTCCCAGCCTGTGAAGGGAAGCAAAATAGAGCAGGTCGCCCGCCACCAGCCAGATCACGCTTCCCCCGAAAACCGCCGCGAGCAGGGGGAGGGGAGGGAGGGAAAAGGCGCTTCTCCCCAGGGTGAAAAAAAGAAAGGCTCCAGCCGTTACGG
>JAJUIT010000005.1 GCA_029267465.1 Synergistaceae bacterium | reverse complement strand
GGCCTGCCGGTTGCCGCGCTGCGGCGAGGACCTCCGGCTGGCCACCTGGCATTTCCCCCACGGGCGGCTGTATTCCCTTCGGGCCTTCGAACTCACCTCGGGCGAAACACGACTGGTCCGGGCCGACAGCTGCTGGGTGCTGGTGGATCTTGGGCGCCGCAAGCCCGTCCATATCGGACGCGTGCTTCCCTCTCTCTTCCAGGCGGAGAATCCTCCCATTCCGTTCGAGTTCGAGAAGGTGGAACCCTGCGGCAACGGCCCCTGGTCTGCCCGCCTGCGGGTGGAAACCCCGGACATCGACGAAAACGGCCACGTGAACCACATCCGTTACGTGGAGTGGGCAACGGGAGCGATGCCTGCCGGGTGGCGGCAGGGCAAGGCCTTTCGGGGATTCGACGCGGAGTTTCACGGCGAGGGAAGGTCGGGCGAAAGGCTAGAGATCTTCGCCAAGCCTGAACCTACAGGGGCCGGCGGGCAAACCTGTCTTCACGGAGTCTTCCGCCCGTCCGACGGCGCGGAGCTGTTCCGGATGAGGACGATGTGGGAGTGAGCATTCTCTGAAGCCTTGCCGATCCGGATTCCGGCTTTCCCCAGGACCTCTTTTTCCCATAGGCTGAGCGAGATGCATTTCAACACCAGGGAACTGGATTCCCAGGCCGGGTTAACGAGCAGGTCGGCTTGCTCCTGGGGCCAGAAGGCAGGGATCGGGTTCGTCCGGAAGAAATCTTTCAGGGGCCCTTCCTGGCAGTACCGGGTTCGAGGCAGGCCGGATCCGGATTTGGGAGCCAGAAGGCTTCCCGGAAGCCGCCGGTGGAGCAACCTGCGGATCAGGGGCTTGACCTGCCCTTCTTTCGAAAGGATCCTCCCGGGCAGTTCGATGGAAAGCGCCGCGCGGACCATGGACAAGGTTTCAAAAGGCAGGGAAATGCCGACACCGTGAATGTAGCCGGCCTGCCGGTAGTTGCTTCTCCAGGAACCGTTCAGGATGAACGCGAGGCTGCCCAGGTCCGCGTGACCCTTCCGAAAATCGCGGTCCAAGGGAACGGCGGGATCCAGACAATCCAGCGCGTAGGAAAGGTTTTGCCCCAGCAGGTCCAGGATGGCCTGTTCCCCGTAGACCCGCTCCAGCAGGGGGAGGTCGTCGGGAAGCAGGAGGTGGATCCGGATTCCATAGCCTTCGGGTGAAAGGGGAGAAGAAGCCATGGCTTTTTCGTATCCCTTTGCCTGTTCTTCCTGGAAAAGCCTGGCCGTGTGAGAAATCCCCCAGAGGGAGTCGGCGAGTTCTCCGGAAACGAGATGCGCGACCCCCTGCCGAAAGGCCAGCCTGTAGTACAGCATCTGGTAATTCGAGCTGATGAAGGGCTGCCCGGCGTCCCGGATCGCTCCAGCGAACTCTTCCAGGAAATCGCTCTCCTTCAGGGGCATAAATTGAAGTTCGATGCCGTGTCGCTCGGCCTCGGCCCTGGCGTTTTCCCGCTCGGAGGGATCCGTGTCGACAAATCCAGTCAAAGCGGGAATCCCGAGGAAGGTCCAAAGAAGGGTGGAATCGACCCCGCCGGAGAACATCAGGGCACTGTCCCGTTGGCGGGCGACGAGCCGGGAAACCTTTTCGAGCGACCGTTCCAGGAGATCGAGGCTTTCCCCTTCGTCCTCGACCGAGGAATCCCACGAAAAGCGCTGGACCCTTCTTCTCTCCGGTTCTTTTCCTCCCCCCGGCGCGAAGAGGACCAGTTCCCCGTGCCCGACCCGCCGGACGGCTTCGATCAGCGTGTAGTCCCCCCGGAGATTGCAGCCCATCAGGAAGTGAACCGCCCTGCGATCCGATAACTTCCTGGCCGAAAGCGGCAGCTCGGGAAGGAGGTCCGCCAGGCGGTCAGACAGAACGAAGGCACCGTCCTGCGCCGTCGCCCAGAAAAGCTCCCTTGAGCAAATCACCGACTTGAAGGCCAGGACTCTCGGATCGGGGAATTCCGGCGAGGGAAGGAAAACGACCGTCCCTTCCTCCATCTGAGGAGCAAGGGCCTCGATGATCTCTGTGGGAGAAGCCCCTTTCCCCTCTTCCTGCCTCAGCCGGCCTTCTATCGCCGTAACCCCCAGCGCGGAGACGAGCCAGGTTCCAGTCATGCTCCGTATTGTGCAGACTTCCGGGTTTTTCAGGATCAATCGGCAGAAATCATCCATAACTTCATTCCCCTTTTCCAGTCGACCAGGGCTTTTCGGACAGCTTCTCCCTAAGAAAACCCTCCCGAACCGCGATCAGGTTCGGCAAAAGCCGTTCCCCGGCCTCCTTTTCATACCGGCGGAAATGCCTGATTAGGCCGGTATCATGAAGCTTTCTCTTTCCTGCCTGCTGGAGGCGGTAAAAAATCTCCAGAGCTGCGGGGACCGGCATTCTATCGAATCGGTTCCCGATTCCGCTATCCATGATCTCGGCGATTTTCCGTTCCAGTTTCTGAAACGCAGGTTCATCCGGCGTATCGTAAAATTCCCGGTAGCGGGAGAGCGCCTTCTCCCAAGCTCGGTGCAGAGAAGGCTTTTCATTGCTGTACGCGGCATGGACAAATTCTTCGTAGCTTGCCACGATCGGGAGGTCGTCGATGATCGGCAGGTACCCGCCGGGAAGCGCCGTTTTTGCTTCCTTGTCGAGGCGCAGGGAAAAAACAGGTTTATCGCAAGCCAAGGCGTCCACCGCGCTTGTGCTGCTCCAGACAAAAACGGAGTCTGCGTTCACGATCCAGTCTCCGACCGGTCTTTCCCAGATCAGACTGAACCCGGGGGTATTCTTTACGCGCTCGCAAAGACTCCGGGTCAGTCTTTCCGCAGGATGTGGACGATAGATCACCTCTATGTCTTTGTTCTCTGAGGCCAGGCGCACCATCCAATGAATCACTTTCTCGTAGAGCCGGCGTGCTTTTTCGACAAATTCGGGATAGTCCTTAAAACCTTTCTTTACTTTATCCCGAATCGTCCGTTCGCTTGCAGAAACAATGGAAAAGTTCCCGGCGATTATCAACCAGCGCTTCCCAGGGTCAAGGCTGTACCATTCGGCGAGGTCGTTTCTGGTCGGGTTGAAATTCTTCATTTCTTTTCTCAGAAAGTCGAGCCGGGGACTTCCGGTCCTGAAGATCAGCGCTTCCGGTATGCCTCTCGAACGAAGCACCTGCTCAAACCTTTCACCCCAGGCCAGATGAAAGACTTTTTCTGCATCTCCCAGGGGAACCATGCGATTGGCCCTGTCTCCTTCCAAGCCGATCTGCTCGTGATGTAGGTTGAGAATTCTTAGCCCTTCGCCCGGTTGAGGTTCAAAGCGGCAGTATTTCCTGACCTCCGAGTAAGCCCAGGGGACGATCAGCAATCTCGGACGCAGGGTGGCAACCGATTCCCAGAGGTCGTAGAAAACCGAGGCCAGCCTCACGGAATACCCGCGATGCGAGAGCAGGATCTTCAGCAGCAAAGCGGTATCGAGCTCGCGATTCAGGTGTTCAAGAAAAATGAGGATATCGACATCCTGTTTCATAACCTTTCCTCCCAGATCCGGTAAACGGCTGCCTGCAGGACGAGAGCGCTGGTTTCCCACCGGGGTTCCCGGAAAATCCTCTCAAACCGCCGGGGAATGCCCGACGGGAGGTCGTGATCCAGGAAAAAATCCTTCATCGGGCCCGTTTGGCAGAAGCGCGTGCGGGGCACTCCGCTTCCCCCCTTCTTTCCAGAAGCCGGGTATCCCGGCAGGAGATCCCGGAGCATTGCCCAAAGGAGCGGCTTCGAGTGCGTGCCGGGAAGCCGGTTCCGATAGCGACAGGAAAAGGCGGCCTCGAACACCTTCTTCCCCTGGTAGGGAGCGACAAACTTCTTTCCGTAGACCGCAGCCAGGGGCCGGAAGAAGTGCACCCAGTAATTGAGTCCGAAAACGATCAAAAGGTCCGTTTTCAGAGCCGCGGGGTATCGTTCGCCTTCCGGGCCCGCCACTCTTTCCAGGGTTTCGTCAAAAAGCCGGAGGCGGCTTTCCACGAGGTCCGGACCGAAGATCTCCTTGAGCAGTCCGACCGGGCAATACCGGACCAGCCCCGAAGCCGGGCTTTCGATGCCCGAAGGGGCCGCCTCGTTTCCCTTCCCGAATAGCCTGTCTGCGATGTCCCCGCTCAGGTAGAGACTGTACGGAAGCCGGAAGAGCCGGTTGTGAAAAATCGCCTGGAAGTTGGTCACGGGAAAGGGGCGGCCCATTTTCTCCACCGTGTCCTCCAGCTCGGAAAGGAACCCGGATTCCGAAAAGAGCACCCGTACCAGCGGCATTTCCAGTTCCCTGCAGGCGGACCGCGCGTAGTCCTCCTCGTAGTCTAGTTCAGCAGAGTCGATCGCGGCATGCAGGGCGACGGACCGGCCGCGGGCAAAATGCGCGATCAGGGTCGAATCGATCCCGCCCGAAAAAAGAACCGCGGTGTCGGCAGCCCCCTGCAGCGCGTTGTTTACGGCGTCTGGAAGGACCCTGTGGAGTGTTTCCAGGGCCTCCTGGAAGGAAGCCTCACAAGGCAGGCGGAACCGCTCGGCCTGCCAAAAAACCGGCCCGGAGGTTTCCCTGGATTCTTCCAGCAGCGCCTCCCCGGCCCCCAGGCGTGAAACTCCGGGAAGGAAGGTATCGTTTCCGGCCGGGTACTGGAAAAGAAGGTAGTCCAGAAGCGAGGTCTCAGACGTTTTCCGCTTGCCGGCCGCCTTGGCGGCGAACTTGAAATCGTCCGTGAGGACGACGTCTCCTTCCGGCGTCTCGACTCGGAAAAGCTCGTACCCGGAAAGAAGGCTCCTGAAGGCCTGGCAGGGAAGATTCGAGGCCTCCGGGAAAGGCAGGAAAACAGCCGTCAGTTCTTCGAAGCGGTCCCCGAAGGCGCTCCAGTCAAGCTTCGCCTCTCTCGGGTCGGGAAGTTCTTCCGGTAGGACCTTCCGATCCGCCAGGAGATGCCAGGTTCCCGCGAAAGTTTCCAAAACCTGTCTTTCCGGGCCGGTGAAGAAAACGTTTATTCCCATGGGCGTTCCTCCTCGGGGATGAACGAGAGGGTTTTCTCCCAGGCCGACCAGGCGATGCACCGGTATGCGGTCATGCTCGAATCCCAGGAAGGATTCAGCAGAAAAGCCGCCTTTCCCGGATCGAGGAAGGCCGGCGGAGAATTTTCCAGGAAGTACCCCTTGAAGGGCCCTTCCGCGCAAAGGCGGGTGCGGGGCAGGCCGGACCCGCCCTTTTCCAGGTTTTTCGGGTAAGCAGGAAGGTGCCTGGCAAGGACGTGCTTCAAAACGGGCTTGAAGATTCCCTGTCGATAAACACGCTCTGGGAGGGGTATCGTAAGGGCGGATTCAACCAGCCGGCAGTCCATGAAGGGCGTGAAAAGCGTCTTCCCTCTTTCCGAGGCCAGGTGACGGTACACCGCAAAGGAGCTGCAGTACAGGCTGGTCAGGCAGCCCAGCTCCAGGCGGGACACTCGGTCCGGTTCCGAAAGCCGGTTCCGTACATATGTTTTTCGCGCTTCCAGCCGTTCTTCGATCCGTTTCTCTCCAAAAAGGGTTTTCAGCAGTTCCGTTTCCGGGGAAACCGAGAAACTTTCCGCTTCGAGCGAATGAGGCGGGACCCCCTCCAGGAGCCGTTTCCGCTTGGAACGCGGCAGGGAAAAAAGCGAATCCGAGTCAAATCCCGAAGAGAAGAACCGGCCGTCCAGTTCAAAGACCGAGGCGATCAGGGAGACCTGTGCCAGCGGAAGGGGCAGGGCCGCCAAGGCACTCTGTCTTTCCAGCAACTCGGGGAGGGAGCTTTCCAAGACGGCTTTCTGCTCCAGGAAAACCCCGCAGAGTTCGGCCGAACGCCTCGCGTTTTCGGTTTCAAAAGCGAATTCCGGGGAATCGATCGTTGCCGCGGCAGCCCGGTGTCCAGGCCCAAGGAGCACTTGCACGAGGGTCGAATCGACTCCTCCGGACAGGAGGTTGACGCAGTCTCCGGGCACAGACCCCAGGATTTTTCCCAGGATCTCTTCGATCTGCTCCGCACCTTCCTGGAACGAAAGGGATTTTTCCGGGAACCCCAGGCGCCGGACCTGTCTCTCAGAAACGGTTCCGCCCGCTGTCGCCTAAAAAAAAGGTTCCCGTGACCGATTCGTCGGATGCCCTCGATGGGGGTCTCAGGGAGGGGGCTATGCTGGAAAAGGAGGAAATCGACGAATCCCGTCCCTGAGGGGATCCTGGAGGACGGGGGCAAGCCCTGGAGAACCTGACGGAACGAGTCCGACAGGATCCAGCCGCGACCCGGGACCGGGGCGAAAAACAGTTCGAATCCGGTGGTCAGCCCCCTGTACGCGTAAAGTTCCCGCACGCAGCCTTCCTCGTCCTTCTCCAGAAGGACGGAAAAACCGTTTCGTTCGCGGCGCGACAGCCTCAGAAGGGCATCTTCGGGCGGAAGGCCCTGGAGGAACGGCATGTCGGGAAGCTCGTTTTCCCAGCTCCCGCAGAGGATGATCGTCCGCCTCGGGGTTTGAAAAACCCTTTTCAGCGGGTCCGTGATCTCTGCTTTCAACTTTGCCCTCATTCCCATTCCTCGCGGCCTTCCTTTTGATGAGCTGGATCCAGCCGAAACACCCTTGTCCCAGGGACCAGGCAAAGGTTTTCGGACTTCAGGACTTTTTCCTGCCAGACTGAAAAAGCGGCGGCGGAGAGCGTCAGAAAGCTCCAGTCCCACTGGGGATCGAGAAGGAGTTTCTGACCCTTCCGAGGGAAAAGGTCCGGAAGGGGCCATTCTTTGAAAAAGTCGCGGAACGGTCCCGACTGGCAGAAACGGGTGCGGGGGATGTCGCTGCCTCCCTTTCGGGCGTAGAAGGAATATTCCGGGAGCCTTTTCCTGAGCAGCGCCTTCGGCACCGGCTTCGACTCTCCTTCGTGAAAAAACCTCATCCCTGGGGGGATCGACGCGGCAATGCCCAGGACGCTTCTGGCGAAGAAAGGTTCCCTTGCCTGGCTGCCGAACGAGGCGGCCGCCTGGCGCTTCCGGCTCGCGATCGAGCTCGTGCTCGTCAGGAATTCCATCAGGGAGTCGACCTGGACATGTTCCTCGACGGGATTGCCGGAATGCACCCTTGCGCTTTTCAGGACCTGGGAAAGGCGCGCTTCGATGCGGCTGGACACGGCTTCGTCCCCGAAAAGGTCCCGGACGATTCGAACATCCGGTCCGGTGTTGGAGAGGGCTCCGTACCCCTTGGGGGAATGGAAGGGTTCCGCCAAAAGGGACTCGTTTTCTTTCCGTCTATCCGGCGACAGGAGCTTTCTCGTCTGGGGGTGCCCGAAAAGGGTGTCCGAAGCGTTTGCCCCCCAGAAGACATCGAAGGGTTCTTGGAAGGCCCGGTTCAACAAAACCGGCTGAAAGTTCGGGTGGAACGGCTGCCCCAGAAAAAAGACGGCATCCTCGAACTGTTTTCTGTAGTCCTGCTCTTCCAGGAGAACAAGCTTCCAGTCCGAATCCAGCATCCGGGCTGTCTCCCGGGCATATTCCAGTTCAAAGGCGAACTCCGGCGTGTCGATGCCGACCGTGAGGGCAACGGAACCGGCCGGCCGAAACAAAAGGACAAGAGTCGAATCCGCTCCCCCCGAGAAGAGGACGCAGTCGTTCGAAACCGGCTCGCCAAGGGCGGACGCCAGGGCATCCTCGAGGGCATCAGCGGCTTCGCCGAGGGTCAGCTCGGCGGAACCGCAGGGAAAGATTTCCGCCTGCCGGGACCGTTCTTCTCCAGTGCCGCCCGCATCGATGGTGCGGCACTCTCCCGGGACAAGGCGCAAAACGCCTTCCAGGAGGGTGGAGTTCCCCGCCGGGAAGAAAAACAGCAGGAAATCCAGGAGGGCATTTCGGCCCAGCCGGCGCCGGCTGGGCGGAACCAGGGCCATCAGGTTCCGGAAGTGGTCCGCGAACAGCCAGTTTCCCCTGCCGTCACGGGTGAAATAAAGATCCCTCGAGGCGTTGATCGTCCTGTAAAGCCAGAGGGGTGAAGCGTCGCCGGGGACGTAGAGCAGGGTTCCGTCGTCGGCCAGGGCCCCGAGGCGCTCGACCTGCTCCCTTGCGGACAGGGCGAGGAAGGCCGGTTTTTCCAGTTCCTCCCTCAGGCGCCCGCGGTTTTCCGCCGAGACAAACCAGTCCCCCCGGGGCGTTCGAGCCTGAAACGCCCCGGGATCCGCCAGGGTCACCGTGATCATGACCGCTCCCCCGCGAATTGTGCCCGGAGCGTTCGAGTCCCCGGGATCGGTTTAAGGTCCGGGTTTTCCAGGACATGGCTCTGCCACAGGGCGTACCCCAGGGCGCTGAGGGCCAGGAAACTGGATTCCCTTCGGGGATGGAGAAGAATCTCAGAATATTCTTCCGGCCAGGGTCGCGGGGGCTTTTCTTCGAGGAAGATGTCCCTGAGGGGGCCTTCCTGGAGGAACCGGGTCCGGGGGACGTCGCTGCCCCCCTTGCGGGTGTGGACGGGGTAGCCTGGCAGGCGTTTCTCTAGAAGCGATTTCGCCACGTGCTTGACCACGCCGCCCTTGAGGATCCTTCGGGGCATCGGCATCGACAGGGCAAGTTCCATGGCACTCCTGCAGGCAAACGGGGACATCACGGTCTTCCCCGCGCAGAGGGCCTGCTGCCGCGTCCGGCCAATGTACTCCCGGATGTGGCCGAAGCCCGTGAAAAGGGCCATCGTTTCCGCGTGAGCCGCCCTGAGGCGGCCGGCTTCGACCCACCGCAGCCCGGGGCAGATCGTCAGGGCGAATTCCAGGCGGTTCTCGAGCCGGCGTTCCGTTTCGGCTTCCCCGACAATCCGGCGGGCCGTCTCAAAATCCGGGCTGAGTCCGCACCGGGCTCCGAAACCGGCCAGGTCCGCGGGCTGCCGGCCAAGGGCTTCCTTTTCAGAGGGTGAAAGGGCATCATCGTCGAAGATCCTCGCGAGCTTGTTAAAACCAAAAAGGGCATCTACGGCCTCGCCATAGAGAAAAAAAGAAGGAGGCTTCCGAAAGGCCCGGTGGAACGCCATCGGCTGGAGGAAAACCGTTCCTGTCGGCTGCCCGAGATCTTCGACCACCTCCCTGATCGATTGGCGAAAGCTCGCTTCTTCCAGGATCTCCAGCGTGTGGTCGGCTTGGAGAAGTCTTCCCGCCATCCTGGCGTACTCCATCTCGAAGGCGTATTCCGGGCTGTCGAGTCCCACCGTCAGGGCGGATGTCCCTTTTCCAAGGCACGAAAGGACCAGCGTCGAGTCGACCCCCCCCGAAAGCAGCACCGCGGGCTTGCCATAAGAAGCCGCGTAGGCGGACACTCGTTCTTCCAAGATCTCTTCCAGTTTTTGAACGGACTCGGTTGGACTGGGACCCCCTTCTTCCAAGGGGAGGAAAATCGTTTCGGCCTGCCGGAAAACGGGCGGCTCACCCTGGATGATTTCCGCCATCCCCCCCGGGATCAGCTTGTGGATCCCCCGGACGAGCGTGTAGGTTCCGGGAATGTACTCGTAGGCAAAAAGGAGGTGGTCAGCGTAGGCTCTTTCGTCCGGGACTCGTTCGGCTTCCGGGAGGGAGGCAATCGCGTTCCGGAAATGGTCGAACACCCGGATCGTTCCCTCTTCTTCGCAGAAATAGAGTTCAAACGTGGAGGGCAGGGTCCGGAAGAGGGAGACCCTTTCTCCCGCTTGCCCCAGGCATTCGACGGCCGCAAAAGTTCCTTCCTCCGCTTCCCGGGCAAGTGCGGGAAGGATCTCTTTCGCCTCCCGCCCCTTTGCCGTTTCCCTCTCGACAAGCTCCCGGAAAAGGGCAGGATCGGAACCGGATACCATCCAGACCGTTTTCCCCGCCTCGAAAACACTCGCGTGGGGATCCGCAAGCACGAATTCGACCATTCAGCGCACTCCCTTCTCTTCGATGAAGCGGTTACAGATCGAAAAGCGGCCTCTTTCCGGGGTAAAGGTCCTCCGCATCGAACCGGCCCAGCCGCAGACGGTGCGTTCCAACGGGGTTTGCTCTCCTTTCCGTGGTGAAACCGCACGCCATTCCGCAGTCCGAGGCCGCCTCGAAGGTTTCAGGGGAAACGGCGAGCCTTCCGCCATAAGGATAGCTCACCGCACGGGGCCGAAAACCAGCCGTTTTTTCGAGGAGATCGAGGCTCACCTCGATTTCCTTCCTCGCCCCTTCCCGCCCCAGGCTGGAGAGGGGCCTGTGGGAGTGCGTATGGGTCCCCAGGAGCCCCTTGCGGCCCAGTTCCCGGATCATTGCGGGACTCATGTAAAGACGTTCGGCCCAGGGCCTGGAGTGCCCGAAGACCTCCTCGAACGCGAGGGCCGTGATCGTTTCCCTTTCCTTGACCGGCAGCGTGTAATTGAACAGAGACTTCAGGCGCCGGCCTTCGGGTTCGTCATAGGGATAGGAAGCCGTTTCCGCCGGGCCCAGGGTGATGTCCCGGGCGCTTTCCTCGAACCCCCGGGATTCTGCAATCCGCAGGAAAAGGGCCAAAAGATCCCGGTCCGACAGGGCGCTCCGAAGGGCATGCAGCCGGTGGACGTGGAGAAGGGCCCCGTTTTCCATCGGGCCGGTGCACGGGAAAAAGACCGCCGGGATCCCCATGGATTCGAGCAAAGGAAGCCCCGCTTCGAACTGCTCCGCCAGGCCGTCATCGAAGGTCAGAAGGACGTACCGGCGAGCGCCCCGCAGGGGAGGCCGCCTTTCTTCGAGGAGGTCCTCCAGGCTCAGAAACCGCGAGGTTCGGGCGAGCCTCTCAAGCTGCGCCCGGAACCGTTCCAGGCCGAAGGGGTGGACTCCCCTCCCCGGGAAGACCTCACCGGTCAGGTAGTGGTAAGTCACGATGACGGTTTCCGCGCCGTTTGCGTTCAATAGGTCAGCCTCTTTTCGATCGACAGGGGCAGGGTGGCCAGCAGGTCCGCGATCCGGGGGCCGGCCTGCCCGTCGCCATAGACGGGATCCTGCGGGTAGGGACCGTGGCCCAGCTGAAATCGCACGGCTTCCTCGATCTTGCGCCGATCGTGCGGAACGTCCACCACGTTGCGCCCCCTTTCCCTTCCCTCCTGGCGCGTCCCGACATTGACCGCTGGGACTCCCAGGAAGGCGCATTCCCGGATCGCCGCGCTGGAGTTCCCGATGATGCAGCTGCAGCGGGCCAGAAGGCGCAGGAAGGTTTCCGGGGGGAAATTGCGGAAAAAATGGATGTTCTGCGGCGATTCGTGCTCCCGGAACCAGCGGATGGCTTTCGAGGTCCCGTCCGACCCGGCGTCCGGGTTGGGCCAGAACCACAGGGCGGGAATTCCGAGGTCCCTGACGGCGTAAAGGGTTTCCATGGCCTGGCGGCGGGCCTCGGCGTACTCGGTGGTGACAGGGTGCTGCATGACGACCAGGCAGGGACCCGACAGGTCCAGCGTTGGGCCGACCCCGAAAGCGAACGGGTCGAAGCCGTTTCCGGGCAGCCGGGAAACCTCCGCGGCCAGGTCGATGGAAGGGCAGCCGGTGACGAACACCCTTCCAGGGTCTTCCCCCATGCGGATGACCCGCTCCCGGGCCTTGGCCGTCGCGACGAAGTGGAGGTCGGCCATCTTGGTGACCGCGTGGCGGACTTTCTCGTCCACCGAACCGGTGACTTCGCCCCCCTGGACGTGCACCAGGGGGAGATTCATGAGGGCCGCGGCCGAAGCCGTGGCCAGGGTTTCGAACCGGTCCGCGATGGTCACGACGGCGTCCGGCTTGAGGTTTTCAAAGACGGTTGCCATTTCCACGAGCCCCAGGCCCGTCGTGATGGCGGAAGTCTGGGGATTCTCCCCTTCCAGGAGCATGAAGACCCGGGAAGCGATGCGGAACCCGTCCTTCTCGATCACCGTGGAGGCGCTGCCGTAACGGTCCAGGAGGGCCGAAGCCGCGACGACCAGCTGGAGGTCGATTCCCGGGTGGGCTTCCATGGCTTTCAGCGCGGTCTTGATCCGCGCGTAGCTGGGACGGGCGGTCACGACGACGGCGACTTTGCGTTTCATTCGAGGTTCTCCTCCAGGATTTGCGCGTCCCTCTCCAGGGGTGTTTTCAGCCGGCGGCCGATCACGCTTTCGAGTTTCGAGGCCGGCAGGCCCGTACCGGGTTTTTTCAGGGCAACCAGGGAACGGCTCAGGATCGTTCCCGCCGGCAGGGGCTTGGCGGCAACCAGGCTCTTGGTGAAGATCCGCCTCAGGGGAGCCATGCTTTCCGCCGCGAGGTCCTTGTCCACCGGGGACGCCCTCATGCGCTCGATCCAGCGGATTCCTTCCACGAGGGTCGCAAGCTCCCCGGTCGTCACGGAGGCCGGGACATCCGGGCCGAACATTTCCCGGGAGAGGGTGACGTGAACCTCCAGGACCTGGATCCCCAGAACCGCGGCGGCCAGCCCCGGGAAAATCGTTCCGGAGTGGTCCGAGAGTCCCACCGCGCAGCCATAGCGTTCCCTGAAAAGCGGAACCAGGTTCAATCCCACCTTCTCGGGAGGGCACGGGTAAGCGCTGGTGCACTGCAGGACCGCGAGCAAAACCCCCGCTTCCTTTACCTTCCGGACGGCGGCGTCGATTTCGGCCATGGGACTCATCCCCGTCGAAAGAAGGATCGGCAGCCGATCCGTCAGCAGGTCCTCCAGTAAGGGAGCGTTCCCGGTTTCGCCGGAGGGGACTTTCCAGGCCGAGACCCCGACCCGCCGGAGCAGGGCCGCGGCTTCCAGGGAAAACGGCGAGCTCAGGAAAAAGAGCCCCTTCTCCTCGGCGTGCCGCGCCAGGCCCGCCCACTGGTCTTCCGTGAAGGCAGTCCGGTTCCAGTACTCCCTCCGGGTGGAATCCTGCGGGCTGAACGGCGTCCGGAACGGTTCGGCCGCCGTTCCCTCCGCCTCGGCCAGGTGGGTCTGGAACTTCACGGCATCCGCTCCGGTTCGTGCCACCGCGTCGATGAAAGCGTGGGCGAGGCCGAGGCTGCCGTCGTGGGCCATGGCGACCTCTCCGATCACCAGGCACTTCCCCTCGTTCAACGCTTCAGTAAAGGACTTGCCCATTTGAATCCAGCCTCCTTGGGCGATCCATATCGTTGTCGGATTTCACCATGTAAACCCGCTCGAAGGAAAAATGCCCGGGAGCCTTGAACAGGGCGTTGATGGGCCGGCCTGAACCCGGTGAGCCGTTGAAAAGACGGGGCAGGGGAGGAACGTCCCCCAGCGTGAAATCCCGTTCCCTGGCAAAACCGGCCCTGTTCAGCATGGGCCAGAAGACGCCGCTGGCGCAGTGGAAATCCGCCGCTATGCAGCCGGCGGCGGAGCGGGCCCATTTTAAACAGCGCCCGAGGAAACTGGCGAACGCCTCGTCCTCGGACCCGTTCCACGCGGAAACGCTGGAAGGGACCAGGTCGATGATCCTCAGGACGCAAGACACCGGGGAAGGGCTTCCCTCGCCCGAAAAAAGCGGCTCGATCCGGCCAACTGCGAATCCGGCGCCGTCCGGATCCACGAAGGTTTCGTAACGAAACCCGGGGCTTTCCAGGATTCTCCATTTCCAGAATTCCGCGTTCCGGTAAAGGGAAAAGAACCCGGCAGCGAAGGCGGACCCCTTCCAGGTTTCGGCAAGCCAAGCGGCATCCGGTTTTGAAGGGGCAAGCGAAGCGCCGGTACCTGCAGGAACGGGAGGAATCGCGGCGGCCTGCCGTCCGAAGCGGTCCATGCAGGCTTGGGGATCCAGGACCGCCAGGTAACGGTTCATGGCCTCCAGGAACCGGAATCCGTTTTCCAGGTAGATCGGAACCGATGTTTCCGGGTTCGACCCGGCCCCGGAAAGGACGGGACACAGCCGTTCCGCTTCGGCATGCATCAGCCGGCCCAGTCCCAGGCCCCGGAATTCCTTCCGGACCATCCACATGGCAAGGCTCCCGCCGGGAAGGATCCGCATCCCCTTTCCGGACGGGACTTGGTACAGCCCGGGGATGATTCCCCGAAAACCGGCCAGCTCCTCTTCCATGAAAAGCAGGATCGGGCGAGCCTGGTTTTTCGAGGGACCGAACCCCGAAAACTGCCAGTCGAAGAGCCGCCGTTCCGTCATGGGGTGGTCGAGCCCCCATTGGGAGGCGATGAAGCCGTGCACCGGGTCCCAGTCGGAATCCGTGTAGGGGCGCAGAAAAGCTTTTCGGTGAATTCTTTCTTTTTCCATTGTATGAATCTAGCCGGAAACATCCTGCCCCGCAAGATCCCTTCCCGTTGCGGGCATGGAGGATTCGGGGCAAAATTGAGAAAAGCAATTGGATTGGATTGAAAGGAGAGGGCCTTCTTGAACGTTTGCGTTCTTGGCCTTGGCTACATCGGTCTTCCGTTTGCCGCGCTGCTGGCCCGACACGGGCACTCGGTCCGGGGAGTTGACACGAGCGAGAGCGTCCTTCGCGCGCTTCGCTTGGGCAATCTTCCCGGCCTGGAACCATCCCTTGGCGCCCTGGCCCGGGAGTGTGTTTCTTCAGGGAGGCTCGTTCCATCGGGTTCCGTTTCACGGGCCGATGTTTTCATCGTCGCCGTCCCCACGCCGGTGCGAGAGGTCCGCAAGGCAGACCTTTCCTTCGTGGAACAGGCCGTGGATTCGATCTCCCCGTTTCTTGAAGCGGGAAACCTCCTGGTCATCGAATCCACGGTTCCCGTGGGAACCACGGAGAAAATGGCCTCCAGGCTCCTCGAAAAACGGCCGGACCTTGCCTCCCCCGAAGGCCGGCCTCTCTTTTTCGCCGCCCACTGCCCCGAAAGGGTCCTCCCGGGAAAGATCCTGGAAGAGCTAGTCGAAGTGGACCGGGTCGTGGGAGGGATCGACCCGGAATCGACCGAAAAGGCGGCCTCCTTCTACAGGGGCTTCGTCCGCGGGGCGGTTCACACGACGGACGCCAGGACGGCCGAGATGTGCAAGCTGGTGGAAAACGCCTCCCGGGACGCTTCCATCGCTTTCGCCAACGAAATCTCCATGCTTTGCGTGAAGTGGGGCATCGACCCGGAGGCTCTCATCGGCCTGGCAAACCGGCATCCCCGGGTCCGGATCATGGAGCCGGGGCCTGGAGTCGGGGGCCATTGCATCCCCGTGGACCCGTGGTTCTTGGTTGCGTCCGCCCCGGAGGACACGGCGCTGATCCAGGCCGCGCGGAAGACCAACGAACGCAAGACGGAATGGGTCCTGGAGCGGATTAAGAAAGCGGCCTGCCGGTTCGAGAACCCCGTCTTCGCCTGCCTGGGGCTGGCTTATAAGCCGAACGTGAACGACCTGCGGGAAAGCCCCGCCGTCAAGATCGCCGGAAAGCTGTGCTCCATGAAGAACGGCGAGGTCCGGATCGTGGAACCGAACATCGACCGGCTCTGCCCTCCTCTTTCCGCCCTTCCAAACTGTCGGCTGGTCTCCCTCGAGGAGGCCCTGAAAGAAGCGAACGTGGTGGCCCTTCTCACGCGCCACCGGGAATTCGAGGGGATCGAAAGGCGGATCTCGGCCGAAACGCTTTTCGTCGATCCCAACGGAATCATCCGGGCAGGGACACGAAAGGCGGGGGAAGCGACACCATGAATTCTGAAGATCTCCGAATCCTCGGCCTCATCCCTGCACGGTCGGGATCCAAGGGCATTCCCGGCAAAAATCTCCGCCTGCTAGCCGGAAAGAGCCTCGTCGCCAGGGCCATCGAAAGCGGTCTCGAGAGCCGCCTGGTGGGGCGGGTGATCCTCTCCACGGATTCGCAAGAAATCGCCGCGGAAGGAAGGCGGGCCGGAGCGGAAGTGCCGTTCCTCCGGCCTGCGGAACTGGCTCAGGACGACACGCCGTCTTCCGCCGTGGTGATCCACGCCCTTGACTGGCTCTGGGAAAACGAAGGCCATCTGCCCGACATCCTCGTTCTTCTGCAGCCGACGGCCCCGCTCCGGACGGGCCGCCACGTCGACGAGGCCCTCGAGCTTCTTCTCGACTCCGGGGCCCGCTCGGTCGTCAGCGTGGCGGAAGTCCCGGGGCATTATCACCCCGCCTGGCAATTTTCCATCAACGACGGGGCGCTTCGACCCTTCCTGGAACAGCCCGTTCCCCCAAGGCGGCAGGAACTTACGAAAACCTACACCCGGAACGGGGCCATCTATGCCGCCTGGACGGAAACCTGGCGGTCGGGGAAGATCGCTTACGGCCCCGGCTGTGTCCCCTACCTGATGGAACCCGATGTTTCCGTCAACGTCGACAGCCCGGATGACCTGGCCCTGGCGGAGTTTTTCCTGGCCCGGAGAGGGACCGGAACGTGAACCGCTTAGGGGGAACACCTCCCTTCCGGCACCTCCGCTTTTTGTGGACCAACCCCGAGGCAGCCCCCCTGCGGGAGGGAAGCCCGGCCTGGTGGGGAGCCCTCTCTTCTCCTCGGAGATTTTCTCCGGAAAGCCGCAACAAAGCGCGTCGACCTGGCGTGCCCTGATCCCCAATGGAGCCGCATTGCCCGCTGCGTGGAAGAAGGCACCCTGGTTTGCCTGCAGGACCAGGGGGGGACACTCCGGCGCCTTTTCCTGTACCGATCGATCAACTCCACCGCTGACCTGTTTTTCCTGGCGGGAGCCAACGGGAGCCTTATCGTAACCGATCATTTCCGCAACGCCCTCGAATCTCTGCCCGGCCGAAACTTCCCACTGACAGACGATTGGCTGGCGGACCTGCTGCTCTTCCCGGACATGCCGGGACACCGCACCGAGTTCGGACCCATCCGCAGGGTCGCCCATGGCCAGACCCTCGAAATCGACCTGGATTCCGGGAGATTCCGTCCCGTCTTCCAGGAACGGCTTGAGCCGCGGGGAGAAACCGATCCTTCGATTGCCGCAAAACGCGTCCTCGGCTCCCTGGATCAAGCCCTGGAGCTGTTTTCAGATCGGAGGGAGAAGGCGGTTCTCTTTTCGGGCGGAGTGGACTCGACCCTCCTGAAATGGCGGCTTGGCGATTCCTCTGAAGCGGTTTTCGTGGGGTGCGACAGCCCGGAGTTCCGGTTCGAAAGGGAGTACGCCGAACAATCTGCCCGGGAGCTGGGAATCCGTCCCCAAAGGATCGAGATCCAGGAAAGCGACCTGCCCTCCTTGAGCCTTGATGCGCTGGAAGAGACCGGCCAAATCTTTCCGGTGACTGTTTTCCAGCCCGTTTTCAACTCGAGAGCCTTCCGGAGATCTTCCCGGCTTTTCTTCAGCGGCGACTACGCCGACACGCTTTTCGGCTTTTCCGCCGTCAAGCAGGTTTACGCACCGGAAACGGAAGAGCAGAAAGGAAGGGCGTGCCGGCCTGCGGAGGACCCGGAAGGGTTTGCCGCGAAAAGCTACAGCACCTCCGACATCCGGCTGGTCGAGAGGATCCTGGGCTCAAGGGCGGTCGAGAGGGCTTTCGAAAGACGCCTCGAATATGTCCTGGCGCGCTTTTGCTTCCGTTCCCCGGAAAGGGAGATCCTTAACCGGCAGGCTGAACTGTGCGCGTTCATGGTCTTCTTCTCGGGCCACTGGTTCAACCGCTACCGGCAGCAGGCCTTTTCCCTCGGCAAAAGCCTCCATGCCCCCTTCTCCCAGAGAACGGCCGTCGAGGAATCCCTGAAGATCCCCATGCCGTTTCGGTACACCCGGAATGGACACTTGAAGCACCTTCTCAAGGGCATCCTCCAGGAAAACCTGCCAGGCTGCCCGGCCATGGAGAAAAAGGGCGGAACCGGCTGGCCCCGGACGAGGCTCTGCACGAGCGGACCCTTCGCGGGCTTCTTCAGGAAAAACCCCGTCCCGGGTTTCATTCCAGAAGGAGAAAGAAGCCGACTGGAACAGCCGGACCGGGATTCAAGCACCGTCACGCTGACCTGTCTTTTCCTTTCCCTGTGGGAACAGCGGTTCCTGCGGAAAGAGAGCGGCCTTGTTCCCCAAACGCGGGAAATCCGCTTCGAAGCAGGAACAAGGCCGCTCTAGGGCTCCTACGGGAGCTTGATGAACCCGTTCTCGGTGAGGCAGCCCGTCATCCGCTGGGCGTACTGGATCTTCTCGGTGGCGATCTTCAGCAGTTCTTCCCGGGTGTAGGTCTTCCGGGCGATCCCCTGCTCGATGGCCTTCATGCCTACCGCCGCCGCCACTTCCGGGTAAACCCAGGCCTGGTCCATGGTCGGGATCAGGTAGTCTTCGGAGAGGCCGATCTTTTCCGCGCAGGCGGAAAGGGTCCGGGCCGCCTCGATGCACATCTCGTCCGTGATCGTCGAGGCCTGAACGTCGAGCGTCCCGCGGAAGATCCCGGGGAATCCCAGGGAATTGTTGACCTGGTTCGGGAAGTCGGAGCGGCCCGTGGCCACGATGCGGGCCCCGGCTTCCTTCGCCTCCCAGGGCCAGATCTCGGGGACCGGGTTGGCGCAGGCGAAGAGGATCGCGTCGCGGGCCATGCTTTTGACCCACTCGGGCTTCACCACGTCGGGCCCCGGCTTGGTGTAGCAGTAGACCACGTCCGCGTCCCTGAAGAGCACCTCCGGCCCTCCCGTGACCCCCTCCGGGTTGGTGGTCTGGGCGAAGTGGCGCTTGACGCCGTAATCTCCCTCCAGGTCCGTCCGTCCCTTGTGGAGCGTTCCCCGGCTGTCGGCCATGATGATGTTCCCGGGCTTCACCCCGGCCTTGATCAGGATCCTCGCCGTGGCGACGCTGGCCGCGCCGGCGCCGAAGAAGCGCACCTTCACCTCGTCGATCTTCTTGCCGACGATCTTCAGACCGCTGTACAGCCCGGCCAGGTTCACGGCCGCGGTCCCCTGCTGGTCGTCGTGCCAGACGGGAATCTTGCAGTCCTTTCGCAGCTCGTCGAGGATGTAGAAGCACTTGGGCTGCTCGATGTCCTCGAGGTTGATCCCTCCGAAACTGGGCGCCAGGATCCGAACGGTTTCGACGATCTTGTCGGGGTCCTTCGTGTCCAGGCAGATCGCGACCGCGTCGACCCCGCCCAGGTACTTGAACAGCAGCGCCTTTCCCTCCATGACGGGCATGCCCGCTTCCGGTCCGATGTCCCCCAGCCCCAGGACCCTCGTCCCGTCGCTCACCACCGCCACGAGGTTTGCCCGGTTGGTGTACTCGTACGAGAGGGAAACGTCCTCGCTGATGGCCTTGCAGGGGGCGGCGACCCCCGGGGTGTACCAGATGGCGAAATCGCCTAGGTCCCGCACGCAGCATTTCGGGGCCGTCTGCATTTTCCCCCGGTAGAAGGGGTGCAGCTCCATGGCGTCCTGGGCAGGCCTGGCCGCCTTTTCGATCCGTTCGTCCTTTGACATCATCGCTCTTTTCCTCCTTCGGCTTTCCGTGGACGGCACATGGCCTTCAGGTCCATCGCCCTGTCGAACTCGTCTTCCGTGAGGTATCCCAGCGCCATGGCGGCCGCTTTCAGGTTGGTTCCCTCCCTGTGCGCCTTCTTCGCGATCTCCGCCGCCTTGTCGTAGCCGATGATCGGGTTCAGGGCCGTCACGTTCATCAGGGAGTTCGTCACGAACGAAGCGATGCGCTTCTCGTCCGCCTCGATCCCGACGGCGCAATGGTCGTTGAAGGAGACCATGGCGTCGGACAAGAGCCGGACCGACTGCAGGAAATTGTAGATCAAAACGGGCATGTAGACGTTGAGCTCGAAATTCCCCTGGCTGGCTGCAAAGGCGACCGTCACGTCGTTGCCCATGACCTGCGCCACGACCATGGAAACCGCCTCGCACTGGGTCGGGTTGACCTTCCCCGGCATGATGGAGCTGCCCGGTTCGTTCTCCGGGATCCGGATCTCGCCGATCCCGCAGCGGGGCCCCGAAGCCAGCCAGCGCACGTCGTTGACGATCTTCAGGAGGTCGGCCGCCAGGGCCTTCAGAGCGCCGTGGGCGAACACCAGCTCGTCCTTGCTGGTCAGGGAATGAAACTTGTTCGGGGCCGTCCGGAAGCTTTTTCCGGTCAAAAGCGAGATCTGGGCCGCCACCTCCACGTCGAAGCCCTCGGGGGCGTTCAGCCCCGTTCCGACGGCGGTACCCCCCAGGGCCAGGTCCCGCAGGTACTCCAGGCTCGAACGGATCATCTGCCCGTTGCGCTCCAGCATCCTCACCCAGCCGCTGATCTCCTGGCCGAGGGTGAGGGGCGTGGCGTCCTGAAGATGGGTCCGCCCCGTCTTCACCAGGTCCATGTACCGGTCGGACTTTTCGGCGAGGGTTCCTCTCAGCTTCTCCAGGGAGGGGAGAAGGCGGTCTTCCAGCTCGGTCACGGCCGCGATATGCATGGCGGCCGGGAAGGTGTCGTTGGAGCTCTGGGACTTGTTCACGTGGTTGTTCGGGTGAACGGCCCTTTCGGGGTCGTTCAGGATCTGGTTCGCCCGGTTGGCCAGGACCTCGTTCACGTTCATGTTCGACTGGGTCCCGCTTCCCGTCTGCCAGACGGAAAGCCCGAAGTTGCCCGCCAGCTTTCCTTCCAGGATCTCGTCGGCCGCCTTCGCGATGGCCGAGGCTCTCGCCTCGTCAAGGACGCCGAGCTTCCGGTTGGCCAGGGCAGAGGCTTTCTTCAGGACCGCAAACGCGCGGATGATCTCGTCCGGCATCTTTTCCCAGCCGATCCGAAAGTTGTCGATGCTTCTCTGGGACTGGGCGCCGTAGAGCTTGTCCGCGGGAACCTTCACTTCTCCCAAGGAGTCTTTCTCGATTCGGTATTCCATTTCGGCAGGCCTCCTTCGCAAACCCGATCGGGGCCTTTCCATGTTAGGGAAAGGGAGAAATGAATTCAAGGGCGGGAGGAATCCGGTAGAATAGGCACGTCGGATCGCACCGCTCGCGCGGAAGGTCGGGAGGGACGTTCATCGTGGATTTCCTGGTCAAGCTTCTCAACAACCAGCTTCTTGTCCTGAGCTTCGCGGTCGCCTCGGGCCTTCTGCTCGGGAGGGTCCGGTTCAGGAACCTCAGCCTGGGAACTTCCGGGGCCCTTTTCACCGGCCTGGTTCTGGGGCTGCTGAAAGTGAAAATTTCCTACGAGCTGTTCAACTGGAACCTCATGCTCTTCGTCGTGGCGGTGGGGTTGCTCTCGGCGGAGGACATCGTCCTGGTGGTGAAAAAGTACGGGATGAAGTTCGTCGTCCTGGGGGTGATCGTCACAGGGGTCGGTGCCCTCTGCACCTACGCGATGGCACACCTGGCGTCCGGCGTTGAACCCCTGCTGGTGGCCGGAACCTACACGGGGGCCCTGACCAGTTCGCCGGGACTGGGGGCGGCGCTGGAAACCACGGGGGGCAATCCCCTGGTGACGGTGGGCTATACGCTCGCCTATCCCTTCGGGGTGCTGGCGGTGGTCCTGTTCGTCCAGCTTGCACCGGCGATTTTCCGGATCGACGTGAAAAAGGAGCGCGAGGAGCTGGCATCGATCTACAGGGATTTTTACCGCTCGGGAGAAAAAGACCGATCCGTCCAGGAATCGATTCCCTTTTCCGTGCTGTCCTTCGTCGTCTGCATCGTTTTGGGCATCCTGCTCGGCAGCGTCACCGTCCCGGTGCTGGGAAGCCCCGTCTCCCTCGGCAGCACCGGGGGCGGGCTCATCGCCGCCCTGGCCCTGGGGGCTTTCGGCCGTCTCGGCCCCTTGCCCATGCGGATGGAAAAAAAGACCCTGACGGCGATCCGCGAACTTTCGCTAGCCTATTTCCTGGCGGTCGTGGGACTGATGGCCGGGCCCCAGATGACCGACGCCCTGATGGAGCACGGCTTCCTGCTCGTCGGCATCGGTGCGGTTTCCGCCCTGGCGGCGGAGCTGGCGGGATACCTCCTGGGCAGAACGGTCTGGAAGCTGAACTGGATCCTGCTGGCCGGAGCGATCTGCGGGGCCATGACCAGCACCCCGGGTCTTGGAGCGGCCATCGAGGCGACCGGCGGGGAGGAGTGCAGCGCCGGCTATGGAGCCACCTACCCCATGGCCATCGTCTGCATGGTGGTCTTTACGACCCTCCTGGCGAAGGTCCTGGGCTAGAACTCCTTCCCGCAGCCTTTCGGTGTTTTCGAACTTCGGGAAGCGGGCCGCCTTTGCCGCCGAAACGAGGCAATGCCCCCTTGCAAGGGAAAGTTTTTTTTGGTATAAAGGTGACCGGACAAATTAAATATTCTCTCCGAGCCTGCCGATCCTAAAGGGATATCCCCACGGCGGCTGGCCGATGGGTTTCCCTGGAAACGGGGGAGCCTCCCGTTTGGAAAGGAGATTCGCGGGCTTTGAAACAGGCCGCCTTCCGCCAACGGGGGCGGCCTGTTTTTGTTCCCCGCTTTCTCGAGCCCCGAGGGGCCCCTTTTAGGGGCCCCTCCCCCCCAGTTACGGGGGGAATCTTGCTTCAGGAGGCGATTAAGTTGGTGCAGCGCGGATGGAAAATCGCAACAACATTGGCCCTGGTGCTTGTCCTGGCACTGGGCGCCATGGCGATGGCCAAGGCCCCGGTCCTGAGGATGGCCACGACAACCAGCACGGACAACACCGGCCTTTTGGACTACCTGGCCCCCTTCTTCCAGAAGGACACGGGAATCGAGCTTCAGTGGGTCGCCGTCGGCACCGGCAAAGCGCTGCAGTACGGCAAGAACGGCGATGTCGACGTGCTGCTTGTGCACGACCCCGAGGCAGAGGCCGCTTTCATGAAGGAAGAATACGGCAAGAGCCGCCGCGAGGTCATGTTCAACGATTTCGTTCTCGTGGGGCCCGCCGGCGATCCCGCGAAGGTGAAAGGGAAAACGGCGGCGGAAGCCCTGAAGGCCATCGCCGCGAAAAAGGCACCCTTTGCCAGCCGCGGAGACAGGTCCGGGACCCACATGGCGGAACTCCGCCTCTGGAAGGAGGCCGGCGTGGCGACCCCCGACAGGGAAAGCTGGTACCTTTCCGTGGGGCAGGGCATGATCGAGACGCTTGGCGTGGCCGGCGAACTAAACGGCTACACCCTAACCGACCGCGGGACTTTCATCAAGTACGAGTCCAACTTCAAGGGAAATCCGCCGCTCGTTATCCTCGTTGAGGGAGATAAAAAGCTCTTCAACCAGTACAGCGTCATTGTGGTAGACCCCAGCCGAGCCCAAGGATTGCGGGTAGACCTGGCCGAACGCTTTTCCGCCTGGATGGCTTCCCCGCGCGGGCAGAAGGTCATCGCCGACTTCAAGATGATGGGCAAGCCGCTCTTCTTCCCGAACGCAAAGGCCCAATAGCCCGGCATCCCGAGCGAGGAGGAAACCACCGATGAAACGCACGGCACTGAAACGGATCACGCTGGCACTCCTGGTCTTTTCTCTGGCTGTCCTGGCTGCCCTGCCTGCAATGGGCGCGGGAACGGTCCGGATGTCGAGCACGATCGGCCCCATCGACGCAGGAATCGTTCCCGTCCTTGCTGAAGCCTACAAGAGCAAGACGGGAACCCTGGTCACCTTCGAGGGAGCTGGCACCGGGGCTACACTTGAAAAGGCAAAGTCCGGGAAGTTCGACATCGTCATGGTCCACGCCCGCTCCCTGGAGGATCAATTCATCGCAGCCGGTTACGGTGTGGATCGCCGGGACATCATGTACAACGACTTCGTCATTCTCGGCCCCGCTTCCGACCCGGCCGGCATCAAGGGCATGAAGAGCGCCTCGGCTGCCCTGACCCGAATCGCCATCATGGGAGCTCCGTTCGTCACCCGGGGAGACAACTCGGGCACCCACGTGAAGGAGATGGAAGTCTGGCAAGCCGCCCATATCAAGCCGGAGGGAGACTGGTACATCACTTATTCCCTGGGCAAGCTCGGCAACGCCGCTGCAACAGCCTTCGCAAACAGGCGCGGGGCGTACATCCTGATGGACCGGGCCACCTACCTGACCATGAAAAAAGAAATCAGGCTTGTTCCGCTGGTGGAAAAGGACCCGATCCTCCTCAACCTTATCGCCGTTATCCGGGTCAATCCCTCCAAATTCCAGGGCCTGAACGCCGATGAGGCCCTGGCCTTCGCGGACTGGCTCGAAAGCGAAGAAGCCCAGTTGATCATCAAGAACTTCGGCGTGAAGAAATACGGAGAACCCCTTTTCTTCCCCAATTCGAGAATCTGGAACGCAAAGCACGGGAGTTAGCGAATCAACACGGTATCTCCTGCATGTCTCAGGAAGAAGAAGCCCGGGGGGCGGTAGCCCCCCGGGCTTCTTCTTCCTGCTTTTTTTCAAAACCCCGGGTCAGAAAACTTTTCCCCCGATCTTCGCCTCCGCGGCCGGAGTCAGAAAGGTCGCTTCACCGCTGTCGGCCTTCGGGAACTGGACCCCCAGGACCAACACCTCGGAGAGGACCTCCCCGACCTTGCGGGGTTCGAAGTTCAGGACCCCGATCACGAGGCGGCCCACCAGATCTTCCGGGGAATGCTGCGTGAAGCGCCCGACGCTGGTCTTCCTGCCAAACTTGCCGAAATCGATCTCCATCCGGTAGGCCTTCTTCGGAGAAGAGGGCTCGATCTCGGCGGAAAGCACGCGGCCCAGGCGGATCTCCAGACGGTCGAACGTTTCTTCCTTGGAAACAACGGGTTTGACCTCCGTCGACATGTCCATCCCCCCCAGGACTAGCGGCAATAGCGGTAAACGATCCCCTCGAAGGGGCAGGGCGGCGTCCGCGAGGCGATCTCGAGGCGTCCCTGGCCTGCCTGCAGCACCGAAAGGGTGACCGGAAACGGGAACTTGCGGATGTCCACCACGGGCTGCAGTTTCCGGATGGCCTCCCTTACCGTATCGGTCTGTTCCCCCCGGTTGATTTTCAACTGGGGGTCCTCCAGCCAGATTTCGACGCCGTCCCGGATCGCCAGCCCCGTGGACACCTCCGCCAGGATGACGAGCCCGGGGTTCTTCAGGTGGTACCGCCCCCGGGCCTCCACGTTCCGCGGCGGAAGGAACCGGACGGACACGTCGTTCCAGTCGCCGTCCCTTTCCGAGGTGAACATCCGGATAGCGGCGTTCACGTCGGATTCGAGCAGGCTCACCCTCAGGTTGCTGCGCAGGGCCTTCTTCACCGAAAGCGGCCGCCCCTCGGACGGCGGGTCGAAGCTGACGAAGGAGGCCGAAAGGGCGATGTCCTCCACCCGGATCTTCCCGGCAAAGCGCCCTCCCCTGACGTGAAAGAAGAGGTCCCTGACGTTCCAGTTTTCATCGGGCTCCCCGTCCAGGACCATCTCGACCGCATCAGGATCGGTATAGTCCACCAGGGCTTTCAGCAGTTCCTCTCCACGGGAGGCAGGGGTGAAGTGCCCGCTGTAGGAACGGACTTCCTGCCCTGTCGCGGGGAGGGAAAAGCCGAAAAACAACAGCAAAAGCGCTGCGGCCGCAGTTTTTCTTCCCATGGGACCTTCTCCTTACTCAACCTTGCAGCCCAGATGCGCTTTCAGGGCGTTTACCGCCTGGCGACAGGCTCCCGCGAACAGCAGGGAATCCATGCTGTAGGCGATGTACCGGAACCCCTGGTCCAGCCTCATGCGGGCCTCGTCCGTGCTCGTCACGAAGATCCCCGCGGGCTTTCCCGCACCCTGGGCCGCCTTGAGGGCCCGGTCCACGGCGCTTGCGACCTGAGGGGTGTCGAGCTTGCCGGGGAAACCGAGCGACTGGGACAGGTCGTAAGGGCCGACGAAGACCACGTCCACCCCCGGCGTCGAGGCGATCTCCTCAATGCAGGAAAGGCCCGCCCTGTTTTCACAGTGCACGATCACCATCGTCTCCCGGTTGGCCGAGGCCAGGTAGTCGTCCAAGGGCAAGAGCCCGTAATGGGACGCGCGGGGCATGGCGGCTCCGCGGGTCCCGGCGGGGAAGTATTTCGCCGAGCGAACGACGGATTCGGCGGCTTCCCGCGAGTTGACCTGGGGGACCTGGATACCGTGGGCCCCGACGTCCAGCGTTTTCAGGATCGTCACGTCCCGGGTGTCGGAAACCCGGACGATGGGCGTGATCCCCCTCAGTTCCGCGGCGCGGATCAGGTTCTGGATCGACTCGGCCTCCATGGGCCCGTGCTCGGTGTCGATGATGAGGAAGTCAAACCCCGTCAGGCCCATCAGCTCCACCAGGTCCGGGCAATTGAGCGTGAGAAACGGGCCGACCACCGCCTGCCCGCATTCCAGCTTCCTTTTCAGCGTGTTGATCATCCTCGATGTCGCCTCCTCTTTCGGTCTCATTTCTCCCAGGGAAAGATCTCCGGCGGAAGCCCCGGGTGGGCTTCCATCAGCTTCCTGAAATAGGCCCCGTCGATGGGAGGGGAATCTCCCTCCATCGGCGGAAGATCTACGATCCTCCAGCACGCTTCCTTTTTCTCCAGGAGGGCAAACAAGGGCTCGTAGGCGTTTTTCCCGTCTTTCGACCGGGGCTGGGTTTCGATCCAGGCCCAGCCATCTTTCACCTTGAGCCAGCGGACAATGAAAACCGCCTCCACCTGCAGGTTCTCTCTGAGGTAGGCCCTCAGGGGGGCCAGGATCGCCTGCCTAAGCGCGCTTCCCACGGGCGGGGTGAACGCCTTCGAGCCGGAGGCCAAGGCCGCACCTCCCGTGCAGGCCAGCACGGTGAAAAGCGCGAGAACGAGGATTTTCCTTTTCATGCGGCACCCCTCCCTCTACTTTACGATCTTACTACAGGAAAGCCGCCCCTAAAGAAAAAAAAAAAGGGAGGGTTCCCGCTTTTACGGAATCCCTCCTTTTCGGTTCTTTCAGTGAATTTGTTTTTCTTTTCCCTCCAGCCCGATCTCTTTCACGGCTTTTGCCTTGTCGTAACTCACGGCCGGAATCGACCTCCGTTGAGACCTCATCTGCCATGGGGCTTCAGATCCGCACCTGTGCGTCCCCCTGGATCCCTAGTCCAGCTCCCTGATCAGCGGGAGAGAGGAACAGTGGACCCCGCCGCCGTGTTTCGTGCACTCCTCCCAGCACGTCGGAATGACCGTCACGCCGCGCTTCTCCAGGGTTTCCCGGGTCCAGATTCCCCGCTCGTCCATGATCACGATGCCGGGGCGGATGGTGAGGACGTTCACAGAGTAGGCGACATCCCGGTAATCGGCATAGATCAGCTCGATTCCGAGTTCGCGCAGGCGGTCGATGAACCAGTAAGGAAGCCGCTCGACGTTCACTACGGCCTTGTCATGGTCCACCATGACGATGCCGCCGTCCAGGTGCATGGCAAAGCCGGGTAGCGGAACACGGATCAGCTCGATGCCCAGGATTTTCAGGACGTCTTCCACCTGGTCGGCCCCGGAGGCATTGCCGCGAAAGCTCATGCCGATGGCGGCGTGGCGTTCATCGAGAAGGCAGAAGCTGCCTCCCTCCATGAGGCCTTCCCCTGCGATGGTCCTTAAGATGGGTATCCCTAGTTCTGCGGCCTTGCGAGTCAGGTAAAGCTCCTCCCCTCGCCTACCCGTTCCGTAGGGTTTTCCCACCGGCCCCATGCGGGAAACGATGAGCCCCCCGTCAACGACCATCCCGGTATCCCGGGTGAACATCGCGTTGGGGTTCCGGGGCCCGCCGTCCATGTACACGACCTCCACCCCGTTTTCCACGAGCAGTTTCGCGAACGCGTCATGCTCCGCCTGCATCTTCGCCAGGTCGGGCTCCCGGTCCGACCGGAAGTACCACTGCTCTTCGTCGTCGATCAGGGCCTCGATGGACGGATCATACTTGTCGGCCGTCATCAGGCGGATCTCGTCCCCCGGGCGGTGCAGCAGGACCATCTTCAGGGTGCCGACGTCGTTCTTCACGCCCCAGCGGCGGCCCCAAACTCTTTTCTGCATTTCCTCGTCGGAAAAGGCAGGCGTCGGGCGGGGCGGGATTCGCTGCAGCACGCGGTGGTAATACTGCGGGCTGTCCTTCAGCGATGCCATGGCAGATCCCTCCTAGATCTCTTCCCGCTCGAGGAAGGCGGTCATGCAGTGAAGCGAGCCGTATCCCTTCATCAGCTCCGACACGTCCACCGGGATGACCTCGACGCCGGCCTTCTCGAGCGCCTTCTGGGTCTGCGGATTCCCCGCGGGCATGACAACCAGCCCGGGAGCAAGGGCCACCAGGTTCACCGCCATGCCGTGCTTGACCTCCTCGATGGACGGGGCCTCGATCAGTTCGAAGCCCCTCCTTCGCAGCGGCTCGATCACGTCGTAAGGGGTCTGCCAGGGGAAGATCAGGATCTTCTTCCGGTCAACCGGGTTCAGCAACCCATCCAGGTGCGCGTGGCCCCAGGGGATCTGGTAATGGAAAATGGTGTCAACCCCCATGGGACGGAGGACTTCCTCCACCTGGCGGATCCCCTCGGCGTTGGATCGCACCCCGCTGCCCAGGATCACCGTCTGCCGGTCGATCCACATGGCACAGGCTCCCTCGAAGTAGCCTTTCCCCGAGATGGTCCGGACAATGGGACACCCGATTTTCGCCAGGGCCTTCGCAACGGCCGCCTCTTCCCCGCGGCGAAAGGGAGTGGCCTGGCGGCACAGGATCGCCCCCTCCGGGGTCCCCAGCACGTTGTCCCGCATGAAGATCGCGTTGGGACGGTCTTCCCTCTGTTCTTCCACGTAAAAGACCTCCACGCCGTGGTCCCGGTAGATTTGGGTAAAGGCGTCGTGCTGGTCGCGGGCCTTCTGGGGGTCCATCACGTCCCCCCAGCGCCAGTCGGCAGGGTTCTTCACGGCCTCGATCTCCTTGCCTGGACGCCTTACCAGACAGGCCTTCAGCCTTCCGACCTCGGAAGACACGCTCCACTTTCGGCCCCAGACAAAAGGCAGGTCCTCCTCGAAGGACGCTTCATCGCTGAACCATTTCTCGCCGTAATCGTCGTCGTAAATCTCGGCCGCGGACTTGTTCGCTTCGGTCATTGCCGTTCTCCTCCTCCCGATTCATTTTTCCGCCTGGTCGGCCCCGATCACCAGGGAAAAGCAGGATCCCCTGTACTTGCGCATGCCCTTTTCCCCAGCCTCGTATTCCCCTCCGCCCTTCCTGGCAAGGCGGGCCAAAGCGGCGATCTCCTCCAGGACGTCCACCCTGGAGCACGGGTCGTTATGGCTCGGCAAAAGCAGCCGAGCTTCCGCCAGGCGGGGCAGGATTTTCTTTTCGTACGTGTCGATGAACACGTCGAGGTTCCCCCAGGGAAGGTGGGTGTAGACACACCCGGTGTAAAAGTTATCGCCGGTCCAGAAATAGCCGGTTTCCTTCTCCATGAACATCAAGTGGTCCGGAGCGTGTCCCGGCGTGTGAATGGCCTCGAGAACCCTCCCGCCGAGGTCGATCTTCTCGCCGTCGGCGATCCAGCGGGTGACCCGGTAGGGGGGGATGCAGTAGGTATTTTCGTAAAATGGCTGGGGCACCGGTTTCCGCAGGCTGCCGGGCTGGATAATCTCCAATGCCGCTTCGTGATTCACTCCAAGGGCGGCGGCTTCCCGGGTAACCCGGTGATCGTAGGCCCAGACCTCGTCGAACAGGTAATTCCCCCCGATGTGATCCAGGTGCCGATGGGTGTTCAGGACGGCGACGGGCAGGCTCGTCATGCCCCGGACGAGTTCCCGGATGTCTGCAAGGTTGTCGCCGGTGTCGATCAGGACAGCCTGGCGATCCCCTTCGACCAGGTAACTGACGTTCTCGTCGAATTGTCCGTCTTCGTAAATGATGCGGGTCCTGGCATCCAGCCGGTACACCGAGTACCATTCTTGCCCCGTATCCAGCCTTTCCAGGTTCCGGTACCCCTCCCTTGGCAGCGCGTCCCACCAGTTCGCAGGCCGGATTAGCTCGTTCTCGGTCTTCTCCTTCATCCCTCTGTCCCCTTTCCATCCAGTTCTCTTTCTGTCTCGGTGAAGCGGATGCCCCTGGATTCGAGTTCCTCCAGCATCGGGTCATTGATGGACGATACGGTCGGCCCGATAAGCCCTTTCTCCCGAACGCGGCCCTGCAGGATCAGGTCGGCCCCGATCCCGAATGGAATCCCGGTCGTGCGCGCGATCGATGTTTCCTCTCCAGCGCCGCCCCGGTTCACGAGCGTTGAAATCCTGAGGACCCTTCGCCCGGTATCGGGGAAGAACACCCGGTAGCGGTGCTGCATGACGACCAGGTCCCTTTCTTCCGGAAGCAGGAGGAGCTTATGGTAGAAAAGGTGAGTCAGGACATCTCGAGGACTTCCTTCAGGCAGGGGGATCGGCCGCTCGTCGAAAAGCCCGAGCCATTGCATCTGTTTCAGGACCAGCCCGTGTGCCGGGATTCCAAGGAAGGAGGCCACCGCCTCGAGAACCGGGGCATAGGCCGGAGCCCCGGAAAGCTGCCGCATGAACCCGGCGAACGTCAGCCCTTCCAGGGGGTTCTTTTGCTGTCCGTAAAGTCCCAGCGAAACGGTTGCAGCGATGAAGTCGCACCAGCCCGGGAAACGGAGCGTTCCCCGGAAGACGTCGTTCACCTCCGGCATGCCGTACTGCTGGATGTAAGGCGTGGAATCCGCGTTGGCGTAAACCTCGAACCAACCCAGGCCTTCGATCTCCTCAAGGGTATAGTGGCGAAAGGTTTCCCCTCGCGGATAGGAAATGGGCTTCCCGCCTTTCACGATCGTGGCGTCCCGTACACTTGCTGCGACGAGAGATTCCGGAGCCCAGGTCAGCTTGTACCCCAGCGGATTGGTTTTGGCCGTATGGTCCGGCAGAGAACCGCAAACCGACCAAAAGGACTCGATTTTTCCGCCGGAGGCATGGAACTTCCGGATCGCCCTGGCTGCGGAAATATGGTCGATGCCGGGGTCAAGGCCGACCTCCCCCAAAACGGTGATGCCGGAACGGCGGATTGCATCCTCAAGGTGCCTGGCCGTGTTGAGGTAGATGGGACAAACCTGGCTGATCCGGTACCGGATGGACATCTCGATCGCGGGAACTGCCAGGGCGACTGGCAGAAGGCTGACGATGATGTCCGGGGGATCCGATTCGATCAGGGCGGGGCCATCCTTGAGAGCGTCCCCCTGCACGGCTTTTCCCAACGGATGGCCTTCCACGTGCCGCCTCGCGTTTTCCACGACCGGATCGATGACCGTAACCTGGTGGCCCTTTTCGAGAAGGGTGCGGATAGCGGGCCCAGCTACGCGCCCTGCACCGAAGACCAGAACCTTTTTCAATCTTTCACCCCCCAGTTGAAAGCCCTGAATTGTTATTGACAGGGGACTTCCCCTCGTAGGAAAATAGCATAAGCGATTTTTGGGATCCCAACAAGGACCCCAATGACTTAAAATTTGAGCGGGTTCCCGGAGGATTACACCGAATATGGTCGAATTACAGGACAACCAACGGGCAGAAAGCAAAGCGAAAGCGGAAATCGCAAGCCGGATCCTCAACCACGTCTTTTCACCGGGAGAATCGGTGAGCGAGAACCAGCTCGCTGAAACCCTTGCCATGAGCCGTACTCCGATCCGGACCGCCATAAGGGAACTCATCGCGGAAGGGCTTCTCGAGCGGTTGGAGCCAAAAGGCTACATCGTTCCCAAGCTCTCGGGCGAAGACATGCAGCAGGTCTTCCTGACGCGCCAAAAACTGGAGGGACTGGCCGCTGAGATTGCAGCCTCCGGGGCGAATCCTTCCGACCGCAAGGCCTTGTCCGACTTGCAGGAGGAAATCGAGGAAATCTACCGCAATTGGGACAGGGACCGCTTCACCGATTACAACGAGCGCTTTCACAACACCGTGGCCAGGGCAAGCGGGAATGCCTACGTCGAGCGTTTCCTGAAGCAGTGTTTCTGGCGAACCCAGCTCTATATCTATGCCTACGACAGCTATTTTCTGAGCCCCGGAAAATCCAGGGACACGTTTTCCAAGGGCCTCTACGGCCCCACCTACTACGAGCACAGGGCGATCACTGAGGCAATCCTCTCGGGTGACGCTGCCGCCGCCAGAGAAACCATGGAACGGCACATCCGTTCCTCCTGCGAAGCCCTGGTCCGGAGGGGCTGAGCGAAGTCCCCGGAGAGGAAAAGGCGGATCGAAGAGCGGGGGACATCCCGCCAAGATCCCCGGCGCAGGCTGGAAAACAATCGGTTTTCGAACCGTGCCGGGAAATTCCAGGAAACGAAAATTCAAGAGGAGGGGAGAGTCATGAAGAAATCGCTTTACCTGATCTGCCTGTTGGTCCTGCTGGCCGCATCCGCGGCATGGGCTGCCGAACCCATCAAGATCGGCAAGCTGGCGGCTTTAACCGGCCCAGGGGCAACCTGGGGCGAGCACTATCAGAACGTCTCCATCCTGGCCGTGGAAGAGATCAATGCCAAGGGCGGGCTCCTCGGCCGCCCGGTCGAGCTGATCGTCTACGACACCAAGGGACGCGCCGAAGACACGGTCAACGCGGCACGCCGGATGATCCTGCAGGACAAGGTCGTCGCGATCGCCGGGACGAACTACAGCGGTCTGCAGATCGCCATTCGCCCGATCAGCGAGCAGTACAAGGTGCCCATCATGGCCACCTCCGCCACGAACCCTGCGGTGACGGTGGATCCCGAAAAGGGAACCGCGTATCCCTACTCTTTCCGGATCTGCTTCACCGACCCCTACCAGGGCAAGATCATGGCAGAATTCCTGGCCAACAACCTGAAGATCAAGGAAGCGGTCATTTTCCATGACGTAGGCAGCGATTACGCGGAAGGCATGAAGCAGTTCTTCGTCGCCACCTACACCAAGGCGGGCGGGAAAGTCGCCGGGCTTTACGGATACCGCGAGGGCGACGTCGACTTCCGGGCCCAGATCACCCAGGCGAAGGCTACCGGCGCGAAAGCCGTCGTGCTCCCGGGTCTCTACAAGGAAATGGCCCTCATCATCAAGCAGTGCGAAGAAATGGGATGGAAGCCCGTCTTCATCGGCGGCGACGGATACAGCCCCGCCATGTACGAGATCGCCGGGAAAGCGATGGAAGGCACGTACTGGGTCACCCATATCGCCTTCGACGACCCCATCCTGAAGCCCCTGATCGAGAAGTACACGAAACGCTTCGGGAAACCTCCGGTTGAAATCGTCAGCATCACGCTGGGCTATGACGCCATGTATGCCATCTTCGATGCCATCAAGCGGGCGGGCAAGGCCGAAGGCCCAGCCATCGCCGCGGCCCTGGAGAAGACCAAGGGCCTGAAGCTCCTGGACTTCACCCTGAACATGGACCCGAAGACCCACGACCCCCTCAACAAGCCGGGGGCGATCCTGAAGATCGAGAACGGCAAAGAAATCCTCTACACGAAGGTCACCCCGAAAAACTAGAAAACCAAGGAAACGAACAAAAACGGCGAGGACCCCGGACGGGGCCCTCGCCGTTCGCATCCTTCACGGCCTGGGAAACGTCAGATCTCCGCTTCTTTTTCCTCCAGGACGATCCCTTCGTTCTGCAGCCCTTCCAGGACCGGATCAACGATTTCAGGGAGCACCGGGGTGATGACCCCCGCGGTTTTGATCTTCCCCTCCAGGATGAACCGCGCCGCGATGGCCGGGGGCAGCCCCGTGGTCCGGGCGATGGAGGTGTCCCCTCCCGGGATGCCGTAGTCGATCAGCGTGGACGTGTGCCGTACCCTCCGGCCGATGCCCGGGTAGTGCGCCACCACCTCGTCCTTCAGGATCACAAGGTCCCGCTCCTTCTCCGTGTAGACCAGCTTCTCCCCGAACAACAGCGAGATCACGTCCCGCGCCGACCCCTTCTCGAACGGCAGCGGACGGTCCTCGAACAGCCCCAGCCACTCGAACCGCTCGTACACCGCCGAGTGCCGACCGATCCCCAGCTTCCGGCACACCGCCTCTTCCGCCTTCGAGGGATCCGACTCCCCCGCCTGCCTCGCCATGAACCCCCGCACCGTCATCCCCCGGAAGTCCTGCTCCTCCTCGTCCACCAGGTGCAGCGCGTTCATCGCAACGATCGTCTCGCACCATCCCACGTACCGGATCGTCCCCCGGTAGATCGTCCTCGCCTCCGGGATCCCGTACCTCTCCAGGTACGGCAGGGAGTCCGCGTTCGCGTACACCTCGAACCAGCCCAGCGGCGGGATCTCTTCCAGGTGCACGTGCTCGTACGTCTTCCCCCCCTTCCACTCGTACACCTCACCCTCCAGCTTCACCCGCGCGTCC
>JAJUIT010000100.1 GCA_029267465.1 Synergistaceae bacterium | reverse complement strand
GGAAACTTGCACTGGAACTGCTTTTCTCGGACCACGTCGGGGACTGCCGTCCTCCTTGCACGCTAGCCTGCCCAGCCCATGGGGACGTCCAGGGGTACATCAACCTGGCAGCCCAGGGGAAATATGAGGAATCCCTCGAGGCACTGCACAAGAACATCACTCTCCCGGCCTCGATCGGCAGGGTCTGCCCCGCTCCCTGTGAGGAAAAATGCCGCCGGAATTTTGTGGACGAACAGCCGGTTTCCATTCGTGAAATCAAACGTTTCGTCGGTGACTGGTGCCTTCAGCACGACGCACTTTCCAGGATTCCCGAAATCGTGGAAAACCATCGCCGCGTGGCAATTGTCGGTGGAGGACCTGCCGGAGTTTCCGCAGCCTACTTCCTCAGGAAGATGGGCTATGGGGTCACGCTGTTCGAAAAGGAAACCGACCTTGGCGGCATGATGCGCTACGGGATCCCCGACTACCGTCTCCCCCGCGAAATCCTCGGCCGGGAAATCAAGTGGATCACCGACCACGGAGTCGAAGTCAGGACTCAGACGGCCCTGGGGAAAGACATCACACTGGATCAGCTCCGCGACGAATATGACGCGGTCCTCCTTGCTATGGGCTGCTGGAAATCCTCCCCCATGAGAGTTCCGGGAGAAGACCTTCCGGGGGTCTTCGGCGGAATCGATTTCCTCTACAAGGTAAACAACGGCCTTGAAACAGGGATTGGAAGCAGGGTTGCCGTGATCGGCGGAGGGAATACCGCCATGGATGCGTGTCGCTGTGCGAAACGACTCGGGGCAAAAGAGGTCATGGTTGTCTACCGCCGGACACGGGAGGAAATGCCCGCGCAGGATATCGAGATCCGTGAAGCCATGGAAGAGGGGGTAGAATTCCATTTCCTCATGGCTCCCAAGGCCGTGATCGGAAACGGCCGGGTCGAAGCCCTCGAGTGCGAGAAGATGGTTTTGGGCGAAGCGGATGCCTCCGGACGCCGAAAACCCCTTCCGACGGGGGAGATCGTGCGGATCGAGGTCGATACCGTGATCGCAGCCATTGGGCAGCAGATCCGTTTTGATGGTATTCCCAGAGCCCTTCATGACGGAAAGCAGATGATTGTCGACGAAAACTACGCAACCCCGCTGCCCGGCGTATTCGTCTGCGGCGACCAGCAGACGGGACCGGATATCGCGGTCAGGGCCATTGGAAACGGCCATTATGCCGCGGAGTCCATCCATGCCTACATCACCACGGGGAAACCGAAAAAGACCTTCGAATACGACGTGGTCCGAACCGACCTTGGGCCGGCCGATTTTACCCACATTGAGAAGCAGCCCCAGGAGCAGGTGGCCCATGTCGCCCCAGAGGTCCGTGTCCAGCTCATGTTCAAGGAATACAGCGCGGGGCTGAAGGAAGAGCAGGTGCTACGCGACGCGAAGCGCTGCATGGAGTGCGGATGCCCGGATCTCCACGAATGTCGCCTCCGCCGCTACGGACAGGATTACGAGGTGCAACCCGAAAGGGTCGCCGGGGAACACATCCCGAGGGTGGTTGAAGCGAATGCTTTCTATGACCGGAACATGGACAAGTGCATCCTTTGCGGGCGCTGCGTGCGAACCTGCGACGAAATTGCAGGATTCCATGCGATCGACTTCACCAAGCGCGGTTTCGAAGGTCTCATCGACACGGAATTCTGGAAGCCGATCGATGAATCGGAATGCACTTCCTGTGGCCTCTGTGTCCAAATGTGCCCGGTAGGAGCCCTGATGGAAAAGAAAGCCCCCAGGTGGCCTCACAGCGAAAAGCCCGTCCTCGTTCAGACAGCCTGCTTGGAATGCCCGGTCGGCTGCGATATCGTTTTGAACCTCGACAAGGGTTCATCCCGGCTTGTTAGGGTGACGACGGACCTCGACAATGTCGCTTCTTCGACCCTGGGGAATAGCTGCAGGCTGGCTCGATCGCTGCCCACCTCCACAGCTGAGAAACGGCTCGGGAAACCCATGCTCCGGGTCAACGGACGGATGTTTGAATCTGATTGGGAAAGTTCCCTGGAACACCTTGCCTCCAAGCTGAAAACCGCGGTCGATTCGCACGGAGGGGACTCCGTTCTTGTGCTTGCCGGAGGCAAACTGAGCAACGAAGAGGCAGCGGCTTTGAAAAAGTTGTCCGAGGAAAGCCTCGGCGGAGCTCCCGTTCGGTTTGCCGGGCTTGACCGTGGTCTTGCGGCCTTGACAACGCTCAGGACAAAATGGGGATCCGATTGGAAACCTGAAGACTACGGTGATTTCAATTCCTCGGACGCCTTCCTCCTATTGGACGCTGACACTGAACAGCGGCAACCCGTCTTGACGTCCTTCATCAGAAAGGCGATGCGCCAACGACACGCCCAGGTCGTTTCGATCGGACGGATTCCGCAGAAGCTGGGAAGAGGCGAAGCCATTCTTCTTTCTCCCCTCCCCGGTACCGAGGGGCACCTCCTGAAGGGGCTCTTGGCTGTCCTGATGAGCCAGCGGGGGATGACTCTACCCGAAGCCCTGATCGACTACTCAAGCCCCGCAAAGGTTGAAGCCCTCACAAGCGTTCCTGCGGCTTCCACCGAAGCGGCTTCCCGGGTTCTCTCCAACGCAAAAGCACTTTCCACCCTGTGGGGAGGTGTTTTTGCATCCGATCCGAATCTGGCCCTTGACGCCGCAGCGCTGCTCGACCTCATCAAGCAGAGGAAAGGGCTCATCCTCCACGAAGCTCCAAACGCCGTGGGGCTGCTTGCCCTCGGGGCAACCGCGGCTACCGCTGGCCAAATCCAGGAATCCGTCCGGTCCGGGAAAATCAGGGCCCTGGTTTTTGCAGGAACTTCGCCGGAAGAATTCGGCCTTAACGCCGCTGACTTGCGGAGCCTTGACCTGGTCGCGAGCCTGACGACAAGCCCAACGGAGACGGAGTTCGAAGAAGCCGAGATCCTTCTCCCCGTCTCGGCTTGGACAGAAAGAGAAGGATCGTTCAACTCCCTGACCGGGCAGCTTCACCTTCAGCCTCTCGGTGCAAAGCCGTACGGGGATTCACGGAGCCTCGTGCGGATCCTTTCCCATCTCTCCCGAAAGATGGGTTCGAACCTCCCCGCGGTCGAATCAGCCCTGAGGGGATAAAATCGGCTAACTCGCTTTAAGACAAAAAAGAGGAGGGGGCGGACCCCCTCCTCTTTTTTTATAAGTTATCTCTCAGTTTTCCTCTTCTTCTTCGACTTTGTGAGCGGCAATCACCTTTTTGGCGATTTCAGCGGGAACTTCCTCATAGTGGGAATAGCTCATCGTGAAAGACCCTCGTCCCGAGGTCATCGAGCGAAGGATAATCGCGTATCGGAACATTTCTGCGAGCGGGACCTGTGCCTTTACGACCTGAAGACGGCCCCGGCTGTCAATTCCCATGATCCTCCCGCGTCGGCTATTAAAATCCCCCATGACATCTCCAAGGTATTCTTCCGGTACGACCACTTCGACATTCATGATCGGCTCAAGGAGGACCGGAGAAGCCTCCGCGATCCCTTTCTTGAAGGCCATGGAAGCAGCGATCTTGAAAGCCATTTCGGAAGAATCGACGTCGTGGTAGGATCCGAACACCAGAGCGGCCGTGAAGTCGACCGTCGGGAAACCGGCGAGAACCCCCTTCGTCATCGCCTCCCTCAGCCCCTTTTCTACAGCCGGAATGAAGGATTTTGGAACAACGCCGCCCACAACCTTGTCTTGGAATTCGAATCCCGAGCCCCGCTCCCGAGGCGAAAATTCGATGACCGCGTCTCCGTATTGGCCCCTTCCGCCCGTCTGTTTCTTGTATTTCCCCTGGGCTTTCGAAGGTTTTTTGATCGTTTCCCGGTAAGGAACCTTCGGGGTCCCTGTTTCCAGTTCGACGCCATAACGGTCTTTGATTTTCGAGAGGACGATGTCGAGGTGAACGTCTCCCATGCCGGACAAAACGTTGTCTCCCGTTTCGGGGTTCTTTTCAAAATGCAGGGTCGCGTCCTCTTCCCTCATTCGGTGGATCGCGTTGCTCAGCTTGTCTTCGTCCGCCCGGCTCTTGGGAGTCACCGCCACGCTATAAATCGGTTGAGGGAATTGGATCGGCGGGAACTGGAAGGATGTCCCCTTGGTCGCCAGGGTGTCTCCGACCGTCGTCGAATGAAGTTTCGGGATCACGACGATGTCACCGCAGACGATCTCCTTCTGGTCCTCTCCATCCTTGCCCTTCATGAACTTGAAGGCGCTGATCCTTTCTACCTCGCCCTTGTTCACGTTGTATAGGACCTGATCACTGGTCAGGCTTCCGGAAAAAACCCGCAGGAAGGAAAGCTTCCCAACGTAAGGGTCCACCATGACCTTGAAGCAGAGTGCGGAGAACGGCTCGGCAAGCCCGGGCATGACCTGGATTGTCTCCCCGTTTTTCTGGGCTTCTCTCGGGGGCATTTCCAGAGGCGATGGCATCACGTCCACCAGGACATCGAGAAGCTGGCAAATCCCCACATTCGCGGTGCTGGAACCGGGGAAAACCGGGAAAAGGCTCCGTTTCGCGACGGCCGTTCTCAAGGCTTTCGAAAGTTCCTCGGTGGCGATCTGCTCCCCGTCGAGGTACCGCATCATCAGTTCGTCATCGGCTTCGACGATGCGTTCGACAAGGGATTCCCGGGCCGACTGGACCTCGTCCGCCATCTCGGATGGGGCATCCGTTTCGATAAAGTCCTTGCTGCCGTCTCCTTTGTATAGGAAGGCCTTTCCACTGAGGACATCCACGACCCCCTTGAACGAAGCTTCCTTTCCGATGGGCAGAAAGAGAGGAACGGCCTTTTCACTCAGATACTTGCGGAGCTCTGCCACGGTACGGTCGAAATCAGCGTTCTCCCGATCCATCTTGCTCACAAAGAAAAGGACGGGAATCCGGAAGTCTTCGGCAAATTCCCAGTCTTTTTCGGTCTGGACCTCCACGCCGTGTACGCCGCTGACCACCACAACGGCCGAGTCGGAAACCCGCATGGACGACCGCACATCACCGATAAAATCTGCAAAACCAGGGGTATCGAGAGCAAAGAGGGTTTTCCCCTTGTGCCGAAGCGTCGCAACGGCGGTGTTGATCGAAATCTGGCGTTTCTGTTCCTCAGGCGTGAAGTCCGTGGTCGTCGTTCCGTCTTCCACTTTCCCCATTCGGTTGATGGCTCCCGTATCGAAAAGCATGGCCTCGGTCAGGGACGTTTTTCCCGCCCCGCCGTGGGCCACGATTGCAAAGGTTCTCACATCAGCCGGATTCCTCATCCCCATCTCCTAACGACCTCCTCGTTTCTTTCCGCGTTGGTGCCGCGTTTCGAATCGCACTCTTGCTATTCTAGCAAAAATCCGGATTTTTCCCTGCCCCGATCTCACCGATCCAGAATTTCCTCAAGAATTTTCCCCACTTCAGCGGGATCGGCCTGCCCCTTCGACTCTCTCATGACGAGACCGCAGAGGTAGGATCGCTTTTTTCCCTTTCCATCTTTCCCCTGTTTGATTTCCTCGACCGTTGCCCGTTCTCTGTCAAGGACGAGCTTCACCATCTTCCGCAGATCGTTCCCCGTGACTTTTCCCGAAGGAGATCCCGCCTTCTGGAGGGCTTCATCCACATCAAGGTTCTCATCCACCATTTTTTCGAACAGCTCTTTTGCCAGCGTCGTGGACACAAGGCCTGATTCGATCCTTGCCAGCAAGTGGCCAAGTTTCTCCGGTGACAAGGCGAAGGCTTCGATCGAAATCCGCTTCTCGTTCAGCACCCGCAGGACCTCCGTCCGAATCCAGTTCGCCGCCCTCAAGGGAGTTGCCCCTTTACGGAGGCACTCCTCAAAATATCTCGCGATTCCAGGCAATTCAGTCAGGACCGAAGCGTCTTCAAGAGACAGGCCGTGTTCCATGACAAGCCTTTCCTTCAGGTCCCATGGCAGTTCCGGCAGAAGCTTCCGCTGGTCATCCACAAAATCCGGGGAAAGGACCAGCGGCGGCAGGTCGGGATCGGGAAAATACCGGTAGTCGTGGGCTTCTTCCTTTCCCCGGGTTCCGCAGGTCAGCCCTTTCCCATCATCCCAGTGCCTCGTTTCCTGGCGGATCCGTTCTCCCCTCGCGAGGCACTCTTGCTGCCTGGCAATCTCGAACTCCAATGCCCTTTCCAGGGACCGCAGGGAGTTCATGTTCTTGACCTCCACCTTCGTCCCAAGCTCTCCATCGGGGCCGGTCAGGGAAATATTGGCGTCTACCCGCAGGGAGCCCTTTTCCATATCTCCGTCAGAAACCCCGAGAAAGCGCACCAGCTGGCGAAGCCTCGAAACAAACTCTCGAGCCTCGCATGGTGTAGAGAGTTCCGGTTCGGAAACGATCTCCATCAGGGGGACACCGCCTCGGTTGTAATCCACCAAAGAGTATTCGGAATTTCCCAGCCTTCCGTCCCGGGCAGAGTGGACGAGTTTGCCCGCGTCCTCCTCCAGGTGGAGGCGGGTGATGCGTATCCACTTGCGGTCTTTCCCTTCTCCAATCGGCAGTTGTCCTCCCACCGCAAGGGGAACGTCATACTGGCTGATCTGGTAGGCCTTCGGCAGGTCCGGATAAAAGTAGTTCTTCCTGTGAAACCGCGTGGAGTACCCGATTCTTGAGCCAAGGGCAAGCGCGGTCCTTACGGCATACTCGACCGCCTTTCGGTTGACGACGGGCAATGAACCCGGAAGCCCGAGGCAAACGGGGCAGACGTTGGTGTTCGGAACCGCTCCGATATAATCCGTCGAGCAAGCGCAAAAGAGCTTGCTGCCGGTTTTCATCTGGACATGGATTTCCAGCCCGATGACCGGAGTGTTCGGCTTCCTCAAGCTCAAAGCTCATTCACCTCCAAGTGCGCAGGCCGGCTTTCCAAGAACACGCTCGACCGCCTCCGCGGCAGTCAAAAGGGTTTCTTCTCCCCACTTCGGCCCGACGAACTGAACTCCCACCGGCAGCCCTGAAGAGCTGTATCCCGCGTTCAGTGACAATCCCGGCAAACCGGCCAGGTTCACGGGGAGCGTAAAAACGTCGCTCAAGTACATCTGAATCGGATCGTCCTGGTGCTCCCCTTTCCTGAAGGGAAGCGTCGGTGTCGTGGGCATGAGAAGCAGATCGGCCCGCCCGAAGGCCTCGCGGAATTCCCTGGAAATCCGAATCCGGGCCTTTTGGGCGACCAGGTAGTAGGCATCGTAGT
>JAJUIT010000147.1 GCA_029267465.1 Synergistaceae bacterium | reverse complement strand
GGGATTGCTAGCGGAGTACATGCCGGATGTGGAGAAGGAGATCTGGAGAAAGGCGGTGATCAATGCCTGCCTGAATGCCCCCTGCGGAGTGCTGCGCCTTAGGGGCAGGGAATATTTCGGTCACCCTGAGGGGAAGCGGATCGCCGCAGATATTGCAGCGGAGTTCGCCGCGGTTGCAGCAGCGAAGGGGATTGTCATCGATGTCGATGAGGCCATGCGCTACATGGAAATGGGAACCAAGACCCGAAGCGAGCATTATCCCTCGATGGCCCAGGACATGATGAACAGGAGAAGGACGGAGATCGATTTTCTGAACGGGGCCATCGTGAAATACGGACTGGACCTGGGGATTCCTACCCCAGTAAACGATACCATCACGAGGTTCGTGAAAATTATCGAAGAAAATTACGACGTTCAGTTCTGACGAGATTGCGGGTTCGAGCCCAGTCACGGCCCGGTTGGCCCGCGACAAGAATGAAGAAAGCTTCGCGGAGGAGGCTGCTGGCAATTTTCGGGCCTTTCCTTCTGCATAATATCGGCAAGGCAGGATTGAAAGCGCTAACTTAGCCCGAAACGGTTACGTTTGCCCTGGCGCTCGTCCTCCGGACGGTTGCCCAGAACGCACGATGCACGGCCGCAACGTTTTGTTCATGCCGCAGCTTCCCCATTCTTCCGGCGGATCGGTGCAGGTTTTCCCGTGTCTTGAGTTCAACGAAGTTTCCTTTTTCGACCAGGCGGCTCGTAGCTGCGAGTCTCGTCGGTGCGGGAAGGCGAACTCGTCCGACAGAAAAGAAAAGCGTGCCTATGGATATTTTTGTTTATAAATGACCCTACTATTGATTCAATATGGGGTGCCGAGAATGGGAGTGTTTCACGAGTATGAGCAGAAACTGAAAAGCCCGGAGGAAGCAGTAGGAGTGGTGAAAAGCGGTGACTGGCTGGATTTCGGTTTTGGCCTTTCCATGCCCGACCTCCTGGATGAAGCCCTTTCTCACCGTGTCCCTGATTTGACGGACGTGAAAATCAGGGGGGCGTTGGCCCTGAGGCCCCTGAAAACGGTGGAAGCCGACCCCGGCAGGGAGAGCGTTTTTTATTCGAGCTGGCATTTCAGCGGCTACGAGAGAAGGCTGCACGACGCGGGGCTCTGCAACTACATCCCCATGATTTACCGCAACAAGCCGAATTTTTACCGTAAAAGCCTCGAAGTGGATGTTGCCATGCTGCAGGTTGCGCCGATGGACAAGCATGGATGGTTCAATTTTTCATTGACGAACTCGGCTTCAAGGGCCATCTGCGAAACTGCACGATACGTCATCCTGGAAGTGAACGAGGCGCTCCCGAGGGCGCTCGGGGGGCGTGAGGAATGCATCCACATCTCGGAAGTGGATGCTGTCGTTGAAGCAGGGAATCGGCCCCCCGTAGAAATGCGCCCCGCGGAACCCAGTGACCTGGACCGCCAGATCGCAGCGCATATCGTCGAAGAAATCCCCGACGGGGCGACAATCCAGCTTGGAATCGGCGGACTCCCCAACGCTGTCGGAAGCCTTGTGGCGGATTCCGGCCTCCGTGACCTGGGGATGCATACCGAAATGCTGGTTGATGCCTACCTGGTCCTGCATAGCAAGGGCAAACTGACGAACCGGAGAAAGGGGATCGACCGTTTAAAGGGTACCTGGACTTTCTGCGTGGGTACCCGGGACCTTTACGAATGGGTGAACGAGAACCCCGGCCTGGCGTCGTATCCCGTCGACTATACAAATGACCCGCGCGTCATGGCCCAGCTGGATTCCCTCATCAGCATCAACAGCTGCATCGAAGCCGACCTGTACGGCCAGGTTTGTTCCGAGTGCTCCGGCATTCGCCATATCAGCGGAACGGGAGGACAGCTGGACTTTGTCACCGGAGCCTACCTATCGCGAGGCGGGAAGAGCTTTATCTGTTTCCCATCGACCTATACCGACAAGACAGGCCAGATCGTCTCCCGGATCCTGCCGGTCATGAGAGAAGGGAGCGTAGTCACGGATCCCCGCACACAGACGCACATCCTTGTCACGGAGTGGGGGAAGGCGGACCTTGCTGGCCGATCCACATGGGAAAAGGCGGAAAGGATCATCGGGATCAGCCACCCTCGTTTTCGGGATCACCTGATCCGGTGTGCCGAGGAGATGGGAATTTGGAGGAAGACGAACAGGATTCCGTAGGGAGACACAGGCGTAGATTCCCCGCAGGTGAAAATCGATCGCTTGATCAAGCGGAAGAGGTCCTCTAGCGGATTTGCCAGGATGCCAAGAGAGGCGGGAGGGCAGGAACCCATCGGCCTGATCTCCCGCCGGGCTTGGGGCGAACTCGATCTTGAAAGAGCCAGACAACGCCACCCGCTGCTAGGAGGGAATGCTCCCCCCTCTGGGATTTTTCCCTCGAAGGATTTTCTGCCCTTTTCCGCCTTTTGGGTCCATTCCCCTGCGGCGTTTTTCATCGTTGAGGAGTTACACTCGGGATCTTCAGGGAAAGAAACGAAAAACGAGAAATTGTGAAGCAATCTGGTATGCTTCAGCAGAGCTAGAGAAGCTCTGCTGATTGAGCGGGTGCTGCCCCTCAGGGGGCGCGGATTAATCGAAATCTCCAACGGCAACGTCGTTCCATACGAAGCAGTAGCCCGGTGCCGGAAAACCAGTCCAGGAAAGCACTCCCAACGCAGACGCCGCCTAGGACCGAGGGGGGAGGCCTTGGCGGGTAAGGCAGGTGGGATCTAGCGAAAACCAGGAAAGCCTGGATTCCCGGTTCGTCGGGATCGAAGAGAATCATAAGCTGAAGGAGGTTTTCTGAAATGGACATTCCACGGATTTTCACCATTACCGAAAGCGCTCATCGCATCCATAACCCCTTCACTCCGGAAAAGCTTGCCACCCTCGGGGCGGCATTGCGCCTGGAGCCGGGAACGAGTGTGCTTGACCTCGGCAGCGGTTCCGGGGAGATGCTGTGTACTTGGGCGCGCGATTACGGGATCGTCGGCACCGGGATCGACTTGAGCCAGTTGTTTACCGAGCAAGCAAAACGCAGGGCCGAAGAACTGGGCGTCACCGATCGAGTCAAGTTCATCCATGGCGATGCGGCTGGTTATGTCTCGGATGAGAAAGTCGATGTGGCAGCCTGTGTCGGTGCCACCTGGATCGGAGGGGGTGTCGCCGGCACGATCGAGCTTCTAGCGAGAAGCCTGCGTCCCGGCGGAATCATCCTCGTCGGCGAGCCCTTCTGGCGGCAGTTGCCGGCAACGGAAGACATTGCGAGGGAATGCGATGCCGAATCGATCTCTGACTTTTTCATGCTTCCCGAACTCCTCGCGTCTTTCGGAAGCCTTGGTTACGATGTCGTTGAAATGGTCCTGGCCGACCAGGATAGCTGGGATCGATACGAGGCGGCCCAATGGCTCACCATGCGCCGGTGGCTTGATGCCAATCCTGACGACGAGATGGTCCAGGAAGTTCGAGCCCGGTTGACCTCGGAGCCCGTGCGATACGCCGCTTTTCGGCGTGAATACCTGGGCTGGGGCGTGTTCGCGCTGATGGCGCGGTAATACGTTTGGAACAATCTGTGAAACGGATGCAGGCAAAAAGGATCAGCCTTGGCGGGGCGTCGCCGCAGAAGATCCGGATCGGAAAAACCAAAGGTGGGGAGCCGATCCACGCAGGAAGTATTCCGGGACGGTTAGTCGTG
>JAJUIT010000103.1 GCA_029267465.1 Synergistaceae bacterium | reverse complement strand
GGCCTGCCTCAGGCCGAAGCGGATGAATTGATTTGGTCCCTTGACCGGATCGTCCTTCAGATGCCCTTCTGGACGGAGGCCGCCGACGGTCTGGCCGTCTTTGCCCGGCCGGGAGAATCCTTCAGCTTCCGGCTTCCCGTCAGCTTCCCGGAAAAGGTGGTCGTCGGAGACCGCTTCGTCCTGAAACCTCTCCTGGGATTGCTGTCGGGCGACGAATCCTACCTCCTCCTGGCTCTCAGCCAGAAGGGGGTGCGCCTGTTCCGGGGCAATCGTGCCGGACTTTCGGAGATCCACGTGGAGAATATGCCCGGAAGCCTGGACGAGGTGCTGAACTATGACGGCTTCGAGCGGCGGGCCCAGGCCGGAACCCTCGGCGGGCATGGAACGGGCGACGAACGCCCCAAGGAGGATATCGCCGTGTATTTCCGGCGCGTGGTGGACGTCCTGAGCGAGGCCATGAAAGGGGCCCGGGAGCCGCTGATCCTGGCGGGCGTGGAATACCTGCACCCGATTTACCGCTCCGTCAGCCGCTACAACCGCATCCTGCCGACGGGCATCACCGGCAACGCGGAAAAGCTCTCGATCGACCAGCTTCACGCGCAGGCCTGGCCGCTCGTGAGCCCTCTCTTCGAGAAGCCGAAGGCCGATGCCATGTCCCGGTACCTCAGGGACGCCGGAACCGGGCTGACCGGGCAGGACCCGGAGGAAGTCTACTGGGCTTCCCGGTCCGGCCGGGTGGAAGCGGTCTTCCTGGCCGAGGGGGTTGAGAAGTGGGGAAAGGTCGATCCCGTGAACCTGAAGATCGAACCCTGCGGAGGACCCGGGCCCGGCTGCGAGGACCTGCTGGAGACGATCGCCGTGGAAACCTTCCTGAAGGAGGGGAGCGTTTTCGTGGTGCCGCAGGAGAAGATGCCAAACGGCGGGGCCGTGGCGGCTGTGTACCGGTATTGAAAATCGAGGGGAATTCCGCCTGAAAAGAGGGGGCTCCCGGAAGGGAGCCCCCTTGAATCTTAAGGAACAACTTCGTTTTGTCCCGAGGGGAGGACGGCCCTGATCAAAATTCGTGAAGTCTCCTGCAAGTCTGCCCTGGGAAGGACCGGGATCCCCGGTTTCGACTACGCCCTGAACCCGTACGGCGGATGTTCTCATGCCTGCGTCTACTGCTACGCTTCTTTCGTTTGCCGTTTCGCGCAGCATCCCGAACCGTGGGGGGAGTTTGTCGACGTCAGGGTCAATTTCCCCGAAGTCCTTTCCCGGCAGCTTTTCCGCAGCCGGAAACCGCCCCGGGGGAGGGTTCTCCTCGGAACGGTGACCGATGCCTACCAGCCGGCGGAAGCCCGCTACCGGCTCACCCGTTCGAGCCTCGAGATCCTGGCCGGCTACCCGCTGCTCGAGGTCCAGGTTTTGACCAAGTCGGACCTGATCCTCAGGGACCTTTCGATCCTGCGCCGTCTTCCGGGGTTCCAGGCCGGGTTCACGATCAACACGCTGGACCGGCGCCTTTCCGACGTGCTCGAGCCGGGAGCCCCTTCGCCCGAAAGGCGGCTGGCCGCGGCCAGGGAATTGATCGATGCTGGGATCCCGGTCTGGGTTTTCATCGCTCCCCTGCTCCCGGGGCTCACCGATACCCGGGAATCCCTCTCGTCCCTGGTCTGTGCCCTTCGGGAGGCCGGCATCCGGGACATCCAGGCGGATGCCCTGAACCCCTATCCCGCGGTCGCTCAAAAGTTGCGAAGCGTCTACGCGCAGCACTTTCCCAGGGCCCTGGCCGAACTGGAGGCATCCCTGCGAGATCGCGCCCGGTACCGGAAGGGCCTGGCCCTTCGGATCCGCCGGATTTTCGGGTGAAGCAACAAGGGCCGCATCTGCCCGGTGGAACGGGAAAAAGGCCAGGCTTTTGAGAAAATTCTCAAGGGGGGACGCCGGCAATGAGCCTGAAAAGAGAGGCGCTCAAGTACGCGAAACACCCCGGTAGAATTTTCCCCAGGCTCCGGGACAAGTTGCTGGGGTTTCTCAGCTTCTTTCTTGCCAGGGCCTGGGTCAATCTCAGGGGACGCGACGCCCTGCGCGGGGGGCGGCGCATCTTTCTTTTCGGGGCCTTCGGGGGAAGACGCTACGACGACAACAGCGCGGCCCTGTTCGAATACATGGTCCAGAACCACCCCGAGATCGACTCCTACTGGGTCATCCGGAAAGACGCCTTTTTCGGGAAAGCTCCGGAACGGCCCCTGCCGGACAGAAGCCGGGTCGTTTTCAAGGACACGTTCAGGGGAAACATCCTGGCCCTGATCGCCGATGTCTTCGTTTACTCCCACGGCCGGTACGACATCACCGATTATCCCAAACGCGACACCCCCACCGCCTTTTGCGTCATGCTCGATCACGAGTTCACGGCCCTGAAAAAAACCAGCATGGACACTCTCCCCTCGGGAGAGAAAATCTGGAAGCCGGCCCTGGAACTCGACCTGATCGCCTCCGGTTCGGAGAGCGAGGCGAGGATCCACCGGGAAGAGTGGGGGATCCCGTCAGAGAAGATCGCCGTCACGGGCCTGGCCCGCTACGACCGCCTCCTTTCCCTGGCGCGAGCCGGCTTCGCTCCGCCCCGAAAGATCCTGTACATGCCCACGTGGCGGGAATGGAATTCCCGCAGGCTGTCCCTTTCGGGAACCGAATTCTACCGGCAGGCCCGGGCCTTCATCGCCGACCGCGCCATGAACGAAGTCCTTTCCCGAAGCGGGTACACCCTCCAGGTTTACGTCCACCTGTGGATGAGGGAGTTCTTCGAGGACCTCAGGAAAAACTTTTCCCTCGAAAACGTCGAGATCCTCGACCAGGAGGCGGACCTGCAGAAGGTCCTTGTCGCCAGCGCCCTCCTCGTCACGGATTATTCCAGCATCTGCTGGGACTTCCTTTTCCTGGACAGGCCGGTTCTCTTCTACCAGTTCGACCGGGACGAGTATCTCGAAAAGACGGGCTCCTACATCGACCTGCGGAAGGATCTTTTCGGCCCGGTCGCCCTCACCGCGGAGGAGGCCTCGGCCTGGGTGAGAAGGTTCATCGAAGAGGGGTTTTCCGCGGCCCCCTTCCGGTCCCGGATGGAGGAAATGAAAACCTTCGCCTTTGCCTACCGGGACGGCAAAAACTGCCAGCGGCTGGCCCGGGAGATTCTTTCCCGGCAGAAGGCCTTCCAAGCCGGGATCTCGTGATCCCTCGCCAAGTCGGAGTCATTCTACCGGTTCACCGTCTTATCCTGTCGCTCGAAAAGTGTAGAATTCAGAAAACTCGGAATTCACCCCGAACCAGGAGGGAGGATCTGGCTGGTGCTGTACTTTGCCTACGGTTCGAACATGTCCCTGGAGCAAATGAACGAGCGGATCACAGAAGGGGGAGGAACTTTCAGCGTCGTCGGCCGGGGCGTCCTGAGGGATTACGAGCTGCGGTTCAACAAGGCTTCTTGCCAGGACGCATCTATCGGCTTTGCGAACGTTGTCGAGAAGCCCGGTTCCGTCGTTGAGGGAATCCTGTACGAGGTCGATGAAAAAGGAATGAGTTTGCTGGATGCCTTTGAGGGGGTGCCCGGCGGGCATTACCAGAGAGAATTCCTGCCGGTGGAACTCCCCGGGGGCTCAAAGGCGGAAGCCTGCGTCTACGTCGCCTGCCCCGACCGTGTTCGGGAGGGGCTAAAGCCTGCAAGAAGCTACCTGGAGCTCCTGCTGGAGGGGAGGGCATTCCTCAGCCAGGAATACGTCCGATGGCTTGAGGACCAGCCGGTCCTGAAGGGGTAAATCGGGGAACTTCCCGGAGCCCTCCCTGGCCGTCCACGATACGGCACCGAGGCCGACGCCTTTCGCCGGGCCGGCATCGTGGGAAGATGAAAGATCCATTGACTTTGAAAACAAAGGGGAGTGGTTCGATTGAAAATCAGCAAGGATGGGATCGTTCTTGAAGCGGGGAACTACGGAAAAGACGTTTACGTCAAAAGACTCGTTCCGTGGAGGCTGCTCGAAACCATCAACCGGTTCGAGAAAATCCGGGTTAGTTCCCCGGACTTATCCCGCGGGTCCTTTTCCGAGTTTCTGGAAGTCTTCGGAGACAGCGAGGGAGAACGGGCATTCCGCGTTGCGAGGGAAGTCCAGCAGAGCGACAACCCGGACGAAAAACCGTTGTACAAAGGGATCAGGTTTTTGTTGGACACCAGCGGAACGGCACGGTGCATCACTGAGTAAGAGACGACAGTATCCAGGGAAAGGAGGAAGAACCGTGTCCGACAGTGCACTGAATCCGGGCGTGACCCCGGCATATTCCTCGCACCCCAGCTCATCCGGGCTCCTTCGGCTCTTCGTCTACGGGACCCTGAAGCGCGGTTTCTGGAACCATGACCACTTTTGCCAGGGGTTCCTGGGCGTGGAAGACGCCTGGGTGCGAGGCCGTCTTTTCGAGACATCCTCCGGAATCCCCGTTTTACGGGTCCCGGAGGAAGACATCCTCGCCGTCGGAACCGCCAATCCGCTCGCCGACGCGGCTCTACAGGCCGAGTTGGCCGGCCGGCTCCCGGCAAAGGACCCGGTTGCCCCCTGGGGGATCGTTCACGGGGAGATTTTCACCTTCGATGACCCCGAGAGCCGGCTTCCGGCCATCGACGGGCTCGAGGGATTCAACCCAGGCGGGCTCTGCCTCTACCGCCGCGTCCTGGTGCCGGTCCGGGCAGGCAGGAACCTGCTCCCGGCCTGGGTCTACGCGGCGGGGAATCGCTGGAGCGGGCGCCTCAAAGATCTGCCCGGCGGAATCTGGCCCTGTGCCTAGAAAATAGGCCGATTGCCTTTCCAAAAATAGGGCTTCTCCTCACTCTCGAACAGGTCACGTTAAAGCCCTGGCCCGGCCGGGTGTCGACGGCGCGCCGTCACGTATCGTTGCGGATGGTTCCCGACACCCGGCCAGGAATTCCCTCAGCAACCGCCCGGCCCCGAACCGAAAATCATATCCTGCTCCCCATAGCCAAAAAGCCGCGAATAAGACATCCTAGGAGGGTGTCCGAAAGGGGGGGGGAATGGGAGACACGAAAATCGGCAGGACGATATGCAGCGTTGGACGGCAAAGAGGCGAGCATGCCCTTTGGGACCGTCGCATAAAACAGACCGGTTTTCTTCCTAAAAAATGGATACCTGCCCCCCCCTAATGCAGGTGTCAGAAAGGCAGCAATCACCTTTTAATAATACTAGTGCCTGGAGCTTGCGGGTCAAAGTTCTGTCAGTTAATCAGTTAATAGGGTAAGGAGGAGATCTCATGAAGCGGCTCCATCTTTTTCCCCTTCTGCTCTCATTCGCGTACGTATGCTTCTTTAGCTGCTCAGCCGGCGCAGAAATCCTTAAACCATTTGGCCCTGTTACAAAAGAGAGTATCATTCGCCAATACCTGCTTGGCAAAGAAAACCCGCCAGTCGTTGGCCTCTATGAAGTTCTTCAAATTGTTGTTCAGACCGAAAACATGACTCCTTACGGGATCGTCGCTATCCTCAAGAACACCACGAAAGAGAAAACGGATTACGAATACCTGGGTATCTGGGTTGAGCAGAACGGAAAAACCGATTTCGAGATGAACGGCGCACTTTGTTGCCTGTTTAACCAATTGGCCCCCACCGTCTTCCGCGGCAAGACCTTCCCGGACCTTTTGGGCCCAGCGCTTCAGATTGCGACGGTTCCGACCACCGCGATTTTCGAGCTCTCGGGGCCACTCCTCAAGACAACCTGGGGGAAAATGCCGACAACCCAGCCGATCAACCTTTTGCGCATCGATCTGGAAAAGGAACTCAAAGGGATCACTCACAAGCTCTTCGGAGCAAAACTCCAGAAGACTGCAGACGGGAACTTCCTGATTCTGGAGGTTGCTCCAGGCTCGAAGAGCGCAAGGGCAGACCTGAGAAAAGGCGACATCATTTCCGCCATTGACAGCAAGCCGGCTAAAGGGATCGAGATGGAGGAAGCCTTGCGAGTCCTGGAAAGCGACGCGTCAGTTATCTTGGACGTAATAAGGAACGGATCTTCCTCCCTTGTCTATGTAAAACCATAAAGGTAAAGGAGAATGGACAAGGGGGTCCTGCACAAACTTCTCCCGAGGCTTCCCTCGAGCCATTCCTCGATCTCCGCGGGGGTGAGGCCGTAGGTCCGGGCCGCCTGGGCGACGGTGGTAGTCCCCTTGATCAGGTCCAGGATGAGAGTCGCTTTTCTCTTGGCCGTCCAGCGCTTCACGTCCTGGTTGGCGCCGTTTTGTTCCTGCTCCATCATCTTTACCCTCTCCCTTCTCCTGCACAATATCATGTGCAGTTCTGGAGGGGGTCAATACAATCGGACCGTTGCGGAATGGAAATCGGAGTTGTAATGAAACACAACCTCTGTGCGGATATTCAAATCGGACCGTTGCGGAATGGAAATGCTGACAGGACGTTGTGAATCCTGTCTCCTCCTGGGGTATTCAAATCGGACCGTTGCGGAATGGAAATGGTCTCATTGGCCTCCATCTCAGCCACGAATCCGATTCAAATCGGACCGTTGCGGAATGGAAATTCCTCTCCTCGGACCCTTGTGTAAACTTTCCCACAAATTCAAATCGGACCGTTGCGGAATGGAAATTGAAGGCTTCGTCTGCATCAGAAAAACAATATTATTCAAATCGGACCGTTGCGGAATGGAAATCGTCAACTTGGTTATTGCTGTCCTCGTTTCGTCGATTCAAATCGGACCGTTGCGGAATGGAAATCCGGTTCGCTCCATTATTCTTGAAATAGTGGCACATTCAAATCGGACCGTTGCGGAATGGAAATAAAACCTGTCTTCTAAAGTTTTCATTTCGTCTCCATTCAAATCGGACCGTTGCGGAATGGAAATGTTACGTCGCCAAGGCGGTCGCAATCGACCGCCGTATTCAAATCGGACCGTTGCGGAATGGAAATCTTTCCGCCGGCCTAGCCGGCAGTGATTTTTGATTCAAATCGGACCGTTGCGGAATGGAAATTCCTCTCCTCGGACCCTTGTGTAAACTT
>JAJUIT010000069.1 GCA_029267465.1 Synergistaceae bacterium | reverse complement strand
GAACGGTGACCCGGATTGTCGACCGGGCGGCCAGGCGGTGCGGGCTTTCGGGCGTCACCCCGCATGTGTTGAGGCATAGCTTCGCGACCCACCTGCTCGAAGGCGGGGCGAACCTGAGAGTCCTCCAGGAGCTGCTGGGGCACGAAAGCCTCCTGACCACGCAGCGTTACCTGAAAATCAGCGCGGATCACCTGCAGAGAATGGTTCGTGAAGCTCACCCGAGAGGCGGGGAAGGTGAAGAGGATGTTTGAAGGGACTACCGTGCTTTGCGTAAGACGCGGCGGGAAGGTCGCGATGGCGGGCGACGGCCAGGTGACCCTGGGGGATAAGGTCATCAAGGCGACGGCAAGGAAAGTGCGTTCCCTGAAAAACGGACGCGTCCTGGCGGGTTTTGCCGGCAGCACCGCGGATGCCATGACGCTTCTGGAACGTTTCGAAACCAAGCTGAACGAGCAGAACGGAAACCTTCTCCGGGCCGCGTATTCGCTCGTCCGGGACTGGCGGCTTGACAAGGCCCTGCGCCAGCTGGAAGCGATGATGCTCGTGGCGGATGCAGACCAGACCCTGCTCCTTTCCGGGGCGGGGGACGTGCTCGAGCCCGAAGGGGAAGCCTCGTCCATCGGGTCGGGTTCCGGGTACGCGCTGGCAGCAGCGCGTGCCCTTCTGATGGCGACGGACTGGGACGCGGAAAAGATTGCCCGGGTTTCCCTTGAAACGGCGGCGGAAATCTGCATCTACACCAACAAATCGATCACCCTGGAGGTCATCGGTTCATGACAACACCGGCAAAACAGGCCGAAGCGCTGACTCCGGCGAAAATCGTCCAGACGCTGAACCGGTATATTGTCGGCCAGGAGAAGGCGAAGAGGGCAGTTGCGATCGCCCTTCGGAACAGGCTTCGACGGCGGTGGCTGGCGGAGGGGCTTTCGGAGGAGATCGTCCCGAAGAACATCCTCATGGTGGGGCCGACCGGTGTCGGGAAGACGGAGATTGCCCGCAGGCTGGCGACTCTCGTGGATGCGCCGTTCGTCAAGGTGGAAGCCACCAAGTTTACCGAGGTCGGGTACGTGGGCCGGGATGTCGAAGCGATGATTCGGGACCTGGCAGAAGCGGCGATCCAGATGGTCAAGAGCCGTCGGCTGGAGGAAGTCCAAGCCCAAGCCCGGGTCAGGGCAGAGGAGCGCCTGCTGGATGCCCTGCTTCCGCGACCGAAGAAGGAGCCGGCCATTCCCGATTTCATGAGGACCCTGATGGGAACCGGGACGGAAAAGGAGGAACCTTCCGCCTCGCAGGAGCCTCCTTCCGGCACGAGGGAACGCCTCCGGGAAATGCTCCTTGCGGGGAAGCTCGATGAGCGGGAGGTCGAAATCGAGGTTTCCGAGGCCCAGCAGGTCGGGTTCCCCCTGATGGGGGCCGGTATGGAAGGGATGGCCATCAATCTCGGGGAAATGCTGGGCGGCCTGATGCCCAGAAGGATGAAACGCCGCAGGATGACGGTCGCCGAGGCCCTGAAAGTCCTTCAGGCAGAGGAAGCGGAAGCCCTGGTTGACATGGAGGCGGTGGCACGCGAGGCCCTGGAGAAAGCCGAGGAGGAAGGCATCATCTTCCTGGACGAACTGGACAAGGTTGCCTCCACCGGCGGTGGTGGGCAAGGGCCGGATGTCAGCCGGGAAGGGGTCCAGCGGGACCTGCTGCCAATCGTCGAAGGCAGCACGGTCCAGACGAAATACGGTCCGATCCGCACCGACCATATCCTTTTCATCGCTGCCGGAGCCTTCCACAAAGTCAGGCCTTCCGACCTGATCCCGGAGCTTCAGGGAAGGTTCCCCCTGAGGGTTGAGCTTCAGCCCCTTTCGACGGACGACCTGGCGAGGATCCTGGTCGAACCGGAACACAGCCTTCTGAAGCAGTACCAGGCGCTTTTGGAAACGGAGGGTGTCGCGATCGTTTTCGAGGAGGAAGCGGTCCGTGAGATCGCCTCAACGGCAGCCCGGATGAATCAGGAGATGGAGGACATCGGGGCACGGCGCCTCCACACGATCATGGAAATCCTGCTGGAAGAGGTCAGTTTTTCCGCTCCCGAGATGAAGGGCGTAACGATCCGTGTGGATGTCCCCTTTGTCAGAAGCCGGCTGGAACCCTTGGCCAGCGATACGGACATTCGGAAATACCTGATATGAAGACGGTCAACGAAACGGAGCATGGAGGGATCAAGATGAAAATGGAAACACCGAAGGAGCTGCTCGAGAGTCGACCGAAGATCCTGAACCCCTCGGCGATGAACGATCTTCTGGAGAAAACCCGCATCGTCAGCAGGGCCCTGGAAAACCGGAAAGGCACCGACGAACCGGACTACCAGAAACTCGCCTCCCTGCTCTGCGACCTTTCCGCGGCCAACGTCTACATCATCAACCGCGAGGGAAGGATTTTAGGCTACGGCTGGATCAGCGAGTACGACTGCCCCATCATGTCCGACCAGCTTTCAAGGGGGAGAATGCCGGAACGGTACGTCGAAAAGTTGAACCAGGTGCACGAGTCGGTCCTGAATCACACGGATCACGGGGTTTGCGCCTATGCCGACGTCCCCTGCACCTATTCCGACAAGCACGTCCTCTACGTCCCGATCAAAGGGGCCGGGGACCGGCTCGGGACGTTGATCCTCGCCAGGTTCGGGGCGGAGTTCGATACCCGCGACCTGGTCCTCGCGGAATACCTCGCGACGGTGGTGGGGCTGGAAATCCTGCACGAACGGGCCAAGTCGATCGAAGACCGGTCGAGGGAGCGCCTGATCGTTCAAATGGCCATGCGGGCCCTTTCTTACTCCGAAGTCAAGTCGGTCAAGCATATCATCCGGGAGCTTGGGGGGGCCGAAGGCGTGGTCGTGGCCAGCCGGGTGGCGGACCGGGTCGGCGTGACGCGAAGCGTGATCGTGAATGCCTTGAGAAAGCTAGAAAGCGCGGGAATCATCGAAAGCCGAAGCCTCGGCATGAAAGGGACGCATATCAAGGTCAGGAGTCCTCTTTTTATCGATGACCTGCGCGTCTTTGACTAGGCATGGGCCGATTCTTTATAATCACCCTATTTCAGGCGGTCACTCAAAACCAAATGAGCGGAGGCTAAAGGGGAAAACATGGCGGAGGAAAGAAGCGCAGCGGCAGAACCGGTCAAGGTAGGGGACATCGTCAAGGGCACCGTCGAACACATTACGGCGTACGGGGCTTTTGTGCGGCTAGCCACTGGACAGAAGGCCATGATCCACATTTCCGAGCTCTCCCAGAGCTTCGTCAAGAAAGTGGAAGACATTCTCGCCGTTGGGCAGGAGGTCCAGGCACAGGTCATTAAGATCGACGAAAAGAACCGGATCGACCTGTCCATCAAGGTCCTTCAGGCCAGGGAGAACCGGCCTCCGAGGAAAAAGGAAGACGATTTCGAGAAGAAATTGTCTCTTTTCCTCAAAAGCAGTGAGGAGAAGATCGCCGACCTCAACAACAAGCTGAAGGATCCCCGCGGAAGCAAGAAAAGGAGCGGTTCCGGAGCTTCCGGCGGAAAACGCTGATAGCGGAATGGACGGCTTCATCACGGGCGGGGGGGATACCCCCCCGCTTTCTTTTGAAACCCTGGGGGAGCATGATCTCGGAACGCTCCTTCGGCAAATGAAGGGAAGGGCCTTTGACGCTGCGATTGTTCGGGGCATCGCAAAAAGGTGTCCCTGGGGGAAACCCCAGGTGATCGTCTGCGGTCCCTTGAGGAAGGGGCAACCGTTTCCCACGACCTTCTGGCTGACCTGCCCCTTCCTTGAATCCCAGTGCGCCCGCCTGGAATCGGAAGGGGCCGTGAGGGACATCGAGCGATGCCTTGCCGAAAAGCCCCAGGAATGGGAAAACTACCATGGAGCGGCGGCGGATTTCCGGATGTCCCTGCTTTCGGACTGGGAAAGGGATGTGCTGGCTCCGGAGGGTTCCCCCCTCAGGGGTGCCTTGCAGAAGACGGGAATCGGGGGGATCCGTCCCACCGGAACCCCTTCCGCCAAGTGCCTGCATCTGCAGGTTGCGAGCTGGCTCGGACTCGGCTTTCATCCGGCGGAGAACTGGCTGCTTACGAAACTGGGGTGTCTCGATTGCGGAAAAGCCTGGCTTTTCCGTTGCGAAACCGAGAAAGGGCAATAGGGGGGATCGACGTGTGGAAAGGGCGGTTCACGGCCGAGACGGCCGATGTTGTCCTTCGCTTCAGCCAGTCACTGGATCTTGACTGGAGGCTTGCCCGGTGCGACATCATCGGGAGTGTCGCTCATGCCCGGATGCTGGGCCGGGTGGGGCTGCTTTCGCAGGAGGAAAGCGACCTCCTGGAGAAAGGGCTCAGACAGGTCGCACAGGAGATCGAGTCGGGGAAGTTCGAACCACGGATCGATCTCGAGGATGTTCACATGAACATCGAAGCCCGGTTGACGTCCATCCTGGGCCCCTTGGGCGCGAAGCTGCACATGGGACGAAGCCGGAACGACCAGGTGGCGACGACACTCCGTCTCTACCTGAGGGAAACCCTGGTCCGTATTGGATCCCGGTTGGCTGAACTCCTGGATGCCCTTCTGCAGCTATCCGAGCGGGACGAGGAAGTCCTTGTCCCAGGCTACACGCACCTCCAGCAGGCCCAGCCCATCAGCATGGGGCACTACTGGCTCTCTCATTTCCAGGCTTTTTTACGGGATGCGCGCCGACTTCTTTTCGCCATCGAATCCCTCAACGAATGCCCCCTTGGCAGCGGGGCCCTCGCGGGCTCGACCCTCCCCCTTGACCGGGCCTTCACCGCGGAGATCCTCGGTTTTCCGAAACCCACGGAAAACAGCCTGGACACGGTCGGGCAGCGGGATTACCTGCTTGACATCCATGGGTTTTGCTCCATTTTCGGGATCCACACCAGCCGCCTTTCGGAAGACCTTATCCTCTACAGTTCTCAGGAATTCGGGTGGATCCGTCTGCCGGATGCATTCTGCACCGGGTCCAGCATGATGCCCCAGAAGAAGAACCCGGATGTGCTGGAACTGGTCCGAGGGAGGACCGGGCAGTTCATCGGGCATCTCGTGGACCTTCTTGTCAACCTCAAGGGCCTTCCGTCGACCTACGACAGGGACCTTCAGGAGGACAAGCGGGGACTCTGGGAGAGCCTGGACCTTATGGAGTCGGTATTCTCCGTGCTGACGCCGCTCCTCGGCCAAGTCGAGGTCGACGAAGAACGGGCGAAATCGGGGTTTGAAAACGGCCTGCTACTGGCCACCGACGTCGCCGAATACCTTGTTTTGAAGGGGGTTCCATTCCGCCAGGCCCATGAAAAGGTTGGCAAAGCGGTCGCCTGGTGCATTCGGGAAAAGCGTTCCCTCACGGCGTTGACCGCCCAGGAATGGAAAACCCTTGTGCCCGAAGCGGGAGAGGACCTGCCCGCACTTCTCGATGCCCGGGTTTCCGTTTCGCGCAGGCAAACTTACGGCGGAACCGCTTTTGCCCAGGTGGCGTTCCAGAGGGAGCAGGGAAAACGGAATCTGGAGAATTTCCGTGCGAGCCTTTCCCGGATTCCCGGGCCCAAAATCGATCTTTAGGCGGTTTGGTTTCACCCAGCCTTGACAGACAGGCCGAGGGTCGCTATATTGTCCTAGCCTCTAGAGCTGAGTCGTTAGCTCAGCTGGCAGAGCACCGGACTTTTAATCCGGGTGTCGAGGGTTCGAATCCCTCACGACTCACCATCGCGGTCCCATCGTCTAGTGGCCTAGGACACCGCCCTTTCAAGGCGGCGGCACGGGTTCGAATCCCGTTGGGACCGCCATTTTCGAAGCCGGCGTAGCTCAGTCGGTAGAGCAGCGCACTCGTAATGCGCAGGTCTCCGGTTCAAGTCCGGACGCCGGCTCCAGCTCAGCAAAAAAAGGGGATTTGCCGGGAGAAAAGAAAGCTCCGGGGCAAGTCCCCTTCTTTTTTTCATGCAGGAAGGAGGAACTCGCTTGAGGCTGAGAAGGCTGCTTCTTGCCCGTCATGGACAGACCGAATGGAACTCCGTGACACGCTACCAGGGGAAAACCGATGTCCCGCTGAACGAAACCGGCAGGCTGCAGGCCGCCCGACTTGCCGCCCGCCTCTGTTTCTGGGAACCGGAGAAGATGTTCACCTCTCCTCTCCTGAGAGCCAGGGAAACGGCGGGAATCGTCTGGGAGAGGCTTCAGGGGAGCGAACCGCCCCCCCTGTCGGTTCTTCCCGAACTGGCCGAAATCGATTTCGGGGATTGGGAGGGGCTAACCATTCCCGAGATCGAGAGCAGGCACGGGATGCTTTTCTCCCAATGGAGGGAAGATCCCTCCCAGGTGGTTCCCCCGGGCGGGGAGAGTTTTCCCCAGGTGCTCGAACGAGTGGGCAGAGCCCTGGACAGAATCCTCCAGGGGCCCGAGGAGCGGATCCTGGTCGTCGGGCATGGGGGAATCATGCGGGCCATTCTCGTCCGGCTTCTGGGCGTTCCTGCTTCCCTTGTCTGGAGAATGAGGATGGACAACTGCAGCCTTCTGGGGATCGATTTCTGGAAAGACCGTGCCATGTTGGCCTTCGTCAACGATTTTCTCCATCTCCTCGTAGAAGGGGAGGAAGAGGCCAGGGCCCTCCCCTTGCCTGACTAGTGCGGGAGGCCTTCGATGCTGGTACAATGTCGTGGGCGGGACTATTTCATCGAGGGCCGCACAGGAAAGGAGAAACCGGCATGGTCGAGTCTGAACTCCCGCGGCGGCTGGACCCGGAGAGGGAGCTCATCCTGTGGAACCTCCTGGCTGAAGGGGACGAGCAGGCCAGGGAAGAGTTGATCCTGGGCTACCGTTCCCTGGTGTACTGGCTTGCCAGGAAACTGCAGGTTTCCCCGTCCCGATTCCCCGACCTGGTCCAGGAAGGCACGCTGGCCCTGATCACCGCGGTTGACCATTACGACCGCAACCGGAACATCAAGTTCATCACGTACGCTTACTACCGCATCCGGGGGGCGATGGTCAATTTCCTCCAGAGAGTGGAGGCCAGGGCTCCACTTCCGGTGGATGAACTGGAAGTCATCGCGGAGGATCCCTTTGACACCGAGGAAGAGGATTGGAGGCTGACCCTCAGGGAGGGCCTGGACCAGCTTTCCGCCAGGGAATCGGAGATCATCGAAGCCCTCCTGGTTCAAGGCAGGCGCGCGAAGGAACTCGCCGGTGAAAAGGGAATCGATGTCAGCCAGATCTACCGGATCCAGAGAAGAGGCCTGGCCAAGCTCAGAGCCTGGTTCGGGATCGGGGAGTCCTCATCCTGAGAACGAACCGGGATAATTTCCATGTTCCAGAGGAAAATTCGATCCCTGGGAGGTGGAACGGTTGGAGAAACGGCTGAAGCGGATCCAGAGATGGGTTGACCGGTGTATCGAAGCCTGCCGCTGCCGGGCGTGGACTTCCGCTATCGCGGAACTGGAGTGCGCCCGCGCCGAGCTGGAATCTGCGAGCCGGGAAATCTGGGAAGCGGCTGCAGACGTGGAACCCGGGTCCGGCAGAAAGAAAACGCCCTTCCCCCGGTCGGCATTTCTCCATGCGCTCCCGATCACTGTTGCCGTCCTCCTGCTGGCGGTAGGGCCGACCTCCATTGAATCGTTCAACCCGGCCCGGCCAACCGCGGCAGAAACCGCTCCCACGGTTGAGTTGGTGACGCCGGACGAAAAGGCTTTGCTGGAAAACTTCCGAAAAAGCCTTTCCGCGGGTACAGCCGCGGGAGTCCCCGGATCGAAATCGCTCGAGGCCGGCTACGCTTATCCTGTTGGGAAAAAGGCCCGGAAGGGGAGCCCGGCGGAAGCGCTCGAGAAGGGCGCTCCTGCGGAAGGGGCTTCTCCGAAGGGAACCGTCCCCATTGCGGCGGAAGATTTGCTATCATTGATCCAGGTCGGGCAAAGAGCGCTCCGCCCGGAAGCGGAGTCCGTCCGTATTGAAAGCCCCTGAAACCCAAGTTTGCGCCAAAGGAGAGGATTGCCTCGTGAAACGATTCCTTGCCGCTTTGACCGGTTTGACCCTGATGGTGTTTCTTTCCGTTTCCCCGTGTCTTGCCGATGACCCGAAGGTTGTGGCGGTTGAGGTGCAGGGCAACCAGGACGTCGTTTCCTCCTATATCCTGGGCGCTGCGAAAACCAAGGCCGGGGAGGTCCTTGACCGCGACCAGCTTCAAAAGGATATCGAATCGATCTACAACCTGGGGTTCTTTGCCATGACCGATGCCTCGGTCGAACCTGAAGGGGACGGCGTGAAGGTTATCTTCAAGGTTCAGGAAAACCCGAAGGTCAAGGAAGTCCGCTTCACAGGCAACACCGTCTACAAGGAAGAAGATCTTCAGAAACTTCTCTTCACTGTCCCAGGGAGCGTGTTCAACCGGGTCTTTTTCCGGAACGACCTCCAGCGGGTCAAGGAGAAATATCAGAAAGACGGGTACGTCATGGCACGGGTGGAAGACGTCTCCGTCGAGAACGGCATTGTCACCGTGAAGATCGTTGAACCCCGGATCGGCGAAATCTTCATCCAGGGCAACAAGCGGACGAAAACCTACGTCATCGAGCGTGAACTGAAGGTCAAGAAAGGTGACCTTTTTAACGCCAATGTCCTGAGGCATTCGCTGAACAAGATCCAGGGGATGGGTTTCCTGGAGGATGTCAATGTCGGATTCGAGCCGAACGAAGACCCGAACCTGATCAACCTGGTGCTGACCGTGACGGAGGGAAAGAGCGGGAGCATCAGCTTCAACCTCGGCTACGGCTCCAGCAGCGGCTGGCAGGGGGGGCTGGCTTACCAGGAGAGCAACCTGAACGGCAGAGGCCAGAAACTGACCGTCGGCTTCGATACCGGAGACCGGGAACAATACTACGTTTCGGTTTCGGATCCTTACATGGATGAAAACACTTATGCGTGGAAATTCGGTGCGTACAAAAGGCAATGGGAAGATATCAACCGGTATTTCGAAGGAGAACGCTACGGAAAATACAACCAGGACAAGCAGGGAATCTACGTCGGTGCCGGGAAGAAATTCCGGCATGACCCCAAGATGAGCTGGTTTCTCAACCTGGATTGGAAGGACGTCACCCTCTACGATTTCAGGGATCTTGAGGGCAATCCGATCGATCCAGATCCCTCGGACCCGGATTGGGAAGCCTGGAAAAACCTCATCGACAGCAACGGGAAAATCTTTTCCGTGACCGCAACGGTGACCCGAGACAACCGCGATCCTTACCTCAGCTACCCGAAGGGCGATATCGAGACTCTGAATGTTGAGAAGGCCCTTGAGCTTTTCGGGGGGGAGAGAGAGTACACGAAGTACTGGCTGGAAGGTCGTTACTACCTTCCGATCAACCTGGACAAAATGCCCTTTGACCTTCCGGCCGGGGATCCCGATAATCCGCCTCTTTTCGCAGCCCGCATGAGAGTTGGGTTTTCCTCCGGAGAGATCCCATATTCCGAACGTTACCTGGTGGGGGGGAGCACCACCCTGAGGGGATACGAGGAAGACGAGTTTGACGGGCACGAGATGTTCCTGACCAACCTTGAACTGAGGATCCCCTTTGAAAAGGCGTTCTCCTTTGTAGTTTTCTACGACATGGGGATGGCCTGGAACAAAAACAACGAGACGATGAATAGTTTTGATCTGGGTGATTTGAAGGATTCTTATGGGTTCGGAGTGAGGGTCCGGACTCCGATGGGAAACCTCCGCCTTGACGTGGCGAGCGGTGAAAATGAAACCTTCACCCATTTCGGGTTTGGCGAGATGTTCTAGCAAATTGCCGGGAAACGGTCACGATTTTCTCAGGGCTGCGGTCATGGTGCTGGTGGCCGCAGCCCTGATTCTGCAGGGGGTTGCACCGGCCAAAGCGGGTGTCCGCATGGAGGGCCTCCCTGCCTGGCTGAGCGGATCCGCAAGCCGGGGTATGGAGGCGGTGTGGCGGGAAATCGACCCGAGGCAGGAGGAAGCCGCTCGCCTTGCGATCGTCAGGGTGGTCGCGATTCGCCTTTTTGAAGGCTATGAAGTCGATAGGATCGGAATTGACGGCCAGGATCTCGTCCTTACCTTGAAAGCGAAAAGCCGAACGGAATGGGGGGTTGAGGCAAGCCTCCCTTCCCTTCCGGCCCCCCTGGCCGGTTGGCTGGAAGGAGACTGGGAACGGGCGAGAGGAGCCCTTCAGGAACGGATCCAGGGCATCCCGCTTGAGGCCCTGGCCTGGGCCGATTCCGCCTTTAGGAGAGAGGTCGCCGGCATCCTGGCGGCGGAACTTCCCGGATGGCAGGGAAGTTTGACCGTCCGTGTCGAGCAGGGCAGGGCGATCCTGAAAATCGGCCTTGTGCCAGAGCAG
>JAJUIT010000012.1 GCA_029267465.1 Synergistaceae bacterium | reverse complement strand
TCGAAGCCTCAAGACCCCCCGGGCTTTTTACGCTTCCTCGCCTTCCTCTTCGGCCTCCAGGTCCCGTTCCTCCTCGAGCGAAAGGTCGTCCACTCCCGCCAGGGATTCGACGTGGTGGCGAAGCTCGTGCAGGATGGTTTCCCGAAGCTCCTCCTCCCACTCCTCCGCGGGGGCGTCCTGGAGGATCTCCCGGAAGGAGCCGTAGTAAATGAAGATGACCCGTCCAAGGACAGGGTCCTCGATGTACTCGCCCATCAGGCAGTACTTCCCGTCCTTCTTTTTCCCGGGAAGGACCGAGATTCCGCCGTTCAGGTCCCGGAGAAGCCTGGAAGGAAGCTCGCCGGCGATGGTGCCCGCGAGTCGCGTGAACGTTTCGAGGTCCAGGGTCGCCATGCACCTTCCCCCTTTTTCCCCCCATTATAGCGAGAGGATCGCACGGCGATGAGGTAAAATGGAAACACACCAGGAAAGGGGGAGTGGGAATGGGCACCAAGGGACGTTCGATCGTCGGCATGGACGTGGAAGAGGTTCTGAAGCTGCTCAACCGGGCCTTTGCGGATGAATGGCTGGCGTATTACCAGTACTGGCTCGGGGCGAAGCTCGTAAAGGGCCCGACGAAGGAAGCCGTCATCGCGGAACTGGTACAGCATTCGGCCGATGAACTGCGGCACGCGGACATGGTGGCCTTGCGGATCATCCAGCTGGGCGGCACCCCGGTGACGACTCCCGAGGGATGGTACAAATGGACGAACTGCGGCTACGATGCTCCAGAAGACCCGTTCGTGGCAAAAATCCTGGAGCAGAACATCAAGGGAGAGCAGTGCGCGATCTCGGTTTACTCGGCCCTGGCGGAAATGACGAAGGACAAGGATCTTTTGACCTACAACATGGTCCTGTCCATCCTCCAGGACGAGGTGAACCACGAAGAGGAACTGCAGGCTCTCCTGGAGGACCTCAGCGTCGTTCTTTCCCAGCAGAAGTAGGGCTTTTCGTTCACGGAAAGGCGGGCGCCTCGAAGGGCGGCCCGCCTTTTTTCTGTCCGGGTTGACAAGGGAGGCGCAGAGGGATAGGATTTTGGTACTCACCATTGATGAGCGAAAATTCGGGTACCCGGACAAGGAGGAAGAAGAATGGAAAAGATCCGCGTTGCCGTCGTGGGATTCGGCCATGTCAGCCAGGAGGCCGTGCAGGCCGTCCAGGCGAGTCCTGACATGGAGCTGGCCGGCGTCGTTCTGAGAAACCCGGAAAAGGCCAGGCTCCTGAAAAGCGAGCGCCCGGAACTGGAAGTCGTGACGGAAATCGAACGGCTCGGGACGGTCCAGGTCGCGATTCTTGGAATCGCCAGCCGGGCGGTTCCCGAAGTGGCTCCTGGCTACCTCGCCAAGGGGATCAATACCGTGGACAGCTTCGACATCCACGGCAAGCCGGTCATGGAGCTTCGGGCCTCCCTGGACGCGGCGGCAAGGGCGGGAAACGCCGTAGCGGTGATTTCGGCTGGGTGGGATCCGGGAACCGACTCGGTTGTCCGCGCGATCATGGAAACGATCGCTCCCCGGGGGATCACCTACACGAACTTCGGTCCGGGCATGAGCATGGGGCACACGGTCGCCATCAAGGCGCTGGAAGGAGTCGAGGATGCCCTTTCCGTGACGATCCCGGTCGGCACGGGACTCCACCGGCGCCTGATCTACGTGAAGACCAGGCCGGGATACGACTTCGATTCGGTCACGGCCAGGATCAAGGCCGACCCGTACTTCTCCCACGACGAGTGCGTGTTCTACCCGGCCGAGGACATTTCTGCCCTTCAGGACATGGGACACGGGGTCCACATGGAACGGAAAGGAGTTTCCGGCACCTCTCACAATCAGCGGATGGAGTTCATCATGTCGGTCATGAACCCTGCCGCTACCGCCCAGGTCATGGTGTCGGCCGCCAGGGCCTCGACTCGCCAGAAACCCGGGTGCTACACTTTACTGGAAATTCCTCCCATCGACTGTCTCTGCGGGGAACGGGACGCCCTGCTCTCGCGTCTTGTCTAAGTCATTGGGAACGCTGGAATCCATAGGGAGGGTTGGCCTTGAAAGTCGCCCAGGTTCTTCTTGAAATGCTGAAAGGCTATGAAGTACGGCACGTGTTCGGGTTGCCGGGCGAGACCACTCTCCCCTGGTACGAGACGTGGCGCGGCTTCGGTGAAATCGAGCATGTCCTGACTCGGGACGAGCGCAGCAGCGCCTTCATGGCCGACGGCTACGCCAAGGCGTCGGGGCGCCCGGGGATCTGCGAGAGCCCGAGCGTGGGCAGCACCCATATCCTTCCCGGGATCGCCGAATCCTTCAAGGGGGCGAACCCCGTCATCGCGTTCTCCTCCGACATCCCGCTCCACATGGAAACCCGGAACATGCTCACGGGCCTGAACCAGTCCGCCCTGTTCGCGGGGATCACGAAAGCCACCTTCACCCTGACCCATCCCGACGAAGTGCCCCACGTCGTTCGGAGAGCCTTCCGGATTGCCACGACCGGCAAACCGGGACCCGTCCACGTGAGGGTTCCCATGGACCTGCTGGCCCGGGAGGCTGAATCGCCGGACCTGACCGTGCAGCCGGATTTTGCCCGGTTCCCGGGACATCGCCCCGTTGCGGCCCTTTCGTCCATCGACCGGGCCCTGGCGGCTCTGGAGAAGGCCCAGAGGCCGGTCATCGTCTGCGGGCAGGGAGTCCTTGCTTCTCGAGCTTTTACACCCCTGCAGGCCCTTGCGGAGCGGTACGGTGCGCCGGTGGGCACGACGATCAACGGGAAAGGGGCCTTTGATGAAACCCATCCCCTTTCTCTCGGAGTCATCGGGGCCCGGGGAGGGACCCGCTACTCGAACGGCCGCATCCTCGATGCCGACTGCATTTTCTTCGTCGGCTGCAGCACCGACTCCGCGGGGACGGACGGCTGGAAGATCCCCGTTCCCGGTTCGGGACAGACCCTGATTCACCTGGACGTCAGCGGAGAGGAACTGGGAAACAACTACCCGGAGGCCTTGCCCCTGCTGGGAGACGCGAAGGCCACCCTCGAGGTGATGCTCGACCGGGGCCGGCCCATCGACCGCTCCGTCGCGGACTCGAGGGCGCAGGCCAACCGAATGGCGCGCGAGGCGTTCATGGCGTCCCTCAGTGGCTGCTTTTCCCGGGAGGGTTCCCCGGTGCACCCCATGCGGTTCGTCCGGGAACTGGAAGGAGCGCTGCCGGAAAACGCCCTCATCGTGGCGGACCCGGGAATCAGCGCGGTGTATGCTTCGGCCTTCCTGAAACTGAAAGGGCCGGGCCGAAAATGGATCGTCAATTTTTCGGTCGGGGCCCTGGGGTACGGGCTTCCGGCGGGCCTGGGGGCCTCCTACGCCCACGACGGTCCGGTCGTTGTGCTGACGGGAGACGGCAGCTTCGGGTTTACGGCCGGTGAGCTGGAGACCCTCAAGCGGTCCGGGCGCGATGTCAAGGTCGTGCTCTTCAACAACGAATGTTTCGGCTGGATCCGGGCAACCTCCCGTTTCTCGAGCGGCTGGAGCCGTTTCGCCACCGATTTTTCCGAAACCGACTACCCGGCGGTCGCCCGGGGGTTTGGCCTGGAGGCAGGGCGCGCGGCGGATTCAGCCACCCTCTCCAGGGCCCTGGAAGAGATATTCAGGCAAAAGGGGCCCTTTTTTCTGGAGATGCCGGTCCTTCCCGAGGACGAGCAGGTTCCCCCGGTTCCGGAATGGGCCGAGGAGGCCGCCAGGTTGGGATTGGACTGTCCTTACTGAGACTGGCAAACCGGGGAAGCGATCGATCGGACGAAGGCCGGCCCGCCTGGAGCGGGCCGGCCTTTTTTCTTGACGGGGAAGGGAAAAGGGGTAGAATAGCAAACAAATGTTTTAAACGATTGTTTTGATCGTTTCCGGGAAGGGGGCACGAAATTGGACGGGTCGGTAAAAGAAAGGCTGCTGGCAGCAGCCAGGGCTCTTTTTTCGGAGAAAGGGTTCGACAGGACGTCCGTAAGGGAGATCGCCGGGGCCGCCGGAGCCAACGCCGCCTCCGTTTCGTACTATTTCGGCGGCAAGGAAGGTCTCTACCGGGCGGTTCTTGAGGAGATCTGGGAAGAGCTGAAGCGGCACTTCGGGAAGTCCATGCCGGAAAACCGGCCCCCGATGGAGCGGATCGAGGGGTTCGTGCGGGGGCTATTTGCCTTTCACGCCGCCAATCCTTCCCTGATCCGCCTCATCAACCGCGAATTGGCAGACCCGACCCCCTGTTTCGAGACCGTGATCGTCCCGCACGTGGAGAGAATCGCCGGAATCCTGAAGTCCTCGATCTCCGAATCCGTTGCCGGGGGCGATCTGCGGGAAGGGACCGACCCGGCCATTGCCGCGCTGCTCCTCGCCTCCATGTCGAACTACGTGTTTTTGGTGGGACCGGTGGCCCGCAGGGTGATCCTGGATCCTGAACGGAGCCTCGAAGGGCTGCCCGAGGCCATCCTCACGGTTTTCCGGAAAGGAGTGGCTTGCCGTGAAGCATAGGATCCTGGCCCTTCTACTGGTCGTGGCGGTCGCGGTGGCGGCGGGGGTTGCGCTCTGTCATTTCCTGGGGGGCCGGAAGGAAAACGTCATCGCGGCGACAGGGACAATCGAAGTGACGGAGGTGGACGTCACGGCGAAGGAGAGCGGGACGCTGGCCGAGGTCCGGTTCAAGGAAGGCGACCGCGTCAAGAAGGGCCAAGTCCTGGCCCGCCTCGTTCGAAACGACCTGGAGGCCCAGCAGGAGCAGGATGCGGCGGCGCTGGCCAGGGCAAGGGCCGTTCTGGCCGACCTGCGGAAGGGCCCCCGCCCCCAGGAAGTGAGGGAGGCCGAGCAGGTCCGGGAAGCCGCCCAGGTCCGATACGACCTGGCCCAGGCCGACTTCGCCCGTTTCTCAACGCTGTACGCGGAGAAAGTGATCTCCCGAAAGGAAATGGACGAAGTGAAAGCCCGCCGTGACCTGGCGATGAAGGACCTTGCGGCCGCAGAGGAACGCCTGTCCCTGGTCAGGTCGGGAACCCGGGCCGACGTGTTGGCCGCCCAGGAGGCGGAGGTTCGGCGACTGGAGGCCCTATCCCGCATGACTGCCTCTCGCTTGAGGGACACCGTGCTGGTGTCCCCCCTTGGAGGGATTGTCCTGTCGAAAAACTACGAGGAAGGGGAGTTCCTTCGTGCCGGAGCGGTGCTGGCCACCGTGGCGGATCTCTCCGATTGCTGGGTCAAGCTCTACCTTCCCAGCACGGTCCTGGGACGTGTGAAAATTGGCGCCTTGGTGAACGTGAGGGTGGACTCCTTTCCTGACCGGATTTTCGTGGGGCGAGTGCGGACGGTCTCGGATCGGGCCGAGTTCACTCCCCGGCAGAGCCTCACGACAGAGGAGCGGGCCAACTTGGTCTTCGCGGTGGAAGTGAAGGTGGACAACCACGACCTCCTCCTCAAGCCCGGGATGCCGGCGGACGTGACCTTCCATGATGATTGAGGCCGTTTCCCTCGAGCACGCTTTCGGGCAGAGGCGGGTTCTGAAAAACGTCTCTTTCGGCGTGGAGAAAGGAGAGATCTTCGGTGTGGTGGGCCCGGACGGGGCGGGGAAGACGACCCTGGTTCGGGCGCTGACCGGGGTTTTGCGCCCGAAGGGCGGCACGGTCCGGCTTCTGGGGTCCCTCTCCCCCGAAGAAGCAAGGCAAGAGGTGGGTGTCATCCCGCAGGCCTTCACCCTCTACGGTGACCTGACGGTGTGGGAGAACATCCGCCTTTACGCTTCCCTGTACGGGGCGGACCCGGCCGATGCGGAGCGAAAAGGGGAAGAGATCCTGGCCCTGACGAACCTCTTACCCTTCGGCGACCGCCTTGCGGATGCCCTTTCCGGGGGGATGAAGCGCAAGCTGGCCGTGGCAGCCGGGATTCTCCACAGTCCGCAGGTCTTTATCCTGGATGAACCCACGACCGGCGTAGACCCCGTTTCGCGGAGGGAGATCTGGGGGCTCCTCTACCACTTGAACCGGGCGGGGCTCACGATTCTCGTGACGACTCCCTACATGGATGAAGCAGAGCTCTGCACGAGGGTGGCTTTCCTCGACGAGGGCGCCGTGATGGCCTGTGGGACCCCCAAAGGGCTTTGCGAAGGATACCCCTGGCAGATCCTGGAACTTTCGGTTCCACTGCGGGACGTGAAGCCCTACCTTTCCGGGGCCCCTGTGAGAGAAGTTCTTGCCTTCGGGATGGCCTTCCACCTGGTGGTGGAGGACGCCGCCACGGCCGAAGCGGCCGTGAGGGAGGCCCTCTTCCGCAACAGCATCCCGGTGCGCTCTCTCCGCCGGGTCGCCCCGACGCTGGAGGACGTGTTCGTCGAGCTTGCGGGGGAGGTGATCTGAAATGGACGCAGTCATCACCGAGGACCTCACGCGCCGGTTTGGTCGCTTTACCGCCGTGGACCGGGTCAGCTTCCGCATCCCGGAAGGATCGGTCTTCGGTTTCCTGGGCCCGAACGGCTCGGGGAAGACCACGACGATCCGCATGCTTACCGGGATCCTGGAGCCATCCGAGGGAAGCGCAAGGGTCCTGGGGATGGATCTTGTCTCGGAAAGGGAGAAGGTCCGGGAAAGCCTCGGTTACATGTCCCAGAAATTCAGCCTGTACGACGACCTGACCGTCCAGGAAAACCTGGACTTCTACGCCGGGCTTTTCAGCCTGCCTCCGGCCCGATCGCGCGAGCGGATCGCGGAGATCGTTGAGATGGCGGGTCTTTTGGGCCGGACCAACGATCTTGCGGGGAATCTTTCAGGGGGACTCCGGCAGCGGCTGGCCCTGGGCTGTGCCATTTTGCACAGGCCCAGGCTGCTTTTTCTCGACGAGCCGACGAGCGGGGTGGACCCGCGTTCCCGGCGCCGTTTCTGGGACATCATCTACGGCCTGGCGGCGGAAGGCACGACGGTCATGGTGACGACCCATTTCATGGACGAGGCGGAGCACTGCGACACCATCGGCTTCATGTTCGAAAGCCGCCTGATTGCGTGCGGCACCCCGGAGGAACTCAAGGCCCTCCTTCCCGGCACTGCCTGGGAGATTCCCTCGGAGGATCCCATCGGTCTCCTCGAACGGCTCAAGGGGACGCAAGGAGTGATGGAATCCTCGGTTCACGGCAGGTCGGTGCACCTTCTGGCGGAAACGGAAAGCGCGGTTGTCTTCGAATCCCTCGGGGGGAGGCGGATCGTCCCGACCCTTGAGGACGTGTTCGTCCACCTGGTGATGAACGAAAGAGAGGCGAGGGCCGAATGAGACGCCTGAGAGCGCTCCTGGTGAAGGAATTCATCCAGATGGGGAGGGACCGGCTGACCCTGGCGATCATGGGCCTGCTGCCGGTCATCCAGCTTTTGATTTTCGGGTTCGCGATCAACACGGAGGTCAAGCACCTTCCCACCGCCGTTTTTGACCAGTCGGTTTCCGCCGAGAGCCGCGAACTGCTCCGCAGCTTCCAGTCGACGGGGTACTTTGACATCCGGCGCGGGGTGAAGAGCCTTCCTGAAATGAACGCCCTCGTGCAATCGGGAAGGGTGAAAGTGGGCATCGCGATCCCTCCCGACTTCCAGGAACGGCTGCGCTCGGGCCGGCAGGCCGCGGTCCAGGTGATCGTTGACGCTTCCGATTCCATGTCCGCGGCCTCGGCGATCAGCACGGCACAGATGATCGGCCTGGTGAGGTCACAGCAAATCCTTATCCGAAGCCTTTCTCCGGGAGGATCCGAAAACGTCCCCCTGCCGGTCGACGTGCGAATCCGTCCCTGGTACAACCCGGACATGGTTTCGGCCTTTTACATGGTGCCGGGCATCCTGGCGATCGTCCTGGCGATGACCATGATGATGATCACGTCCATGGCCATCGTCCGGGAGAGGGAGCGGGGCACGCTGGAGCAGCTGATCGTCACGCCCCTGAAGAACTGGGAGCTCATGGTGGGAAAGATCCTGCCCTACGTGGCCGTGGGGTACGTGCAGCTCACCCTGGGGCTTCTGATCGGCATCGTGGTCTTCCGGATCCCGGTGAGGGGCAGCCTGGTGCTGTACTACGGGCTGACCTCGCTCCACATCCTGGCCAGCCTGGCCTGGGGACTTTTGATATCCAGCGTGGCGAGGACGCAGATGCAGGCGATGCAGATGTCCTTCTTCGCCCTGATGCCCAGCATCCTCCTGTCGGGGTTCATGTTCCCCCGGGAAGCCATGCCTGCCTTTTTTCGAGCCGTCAGCAACCTCCTCCCGGTGACCTTTTTCCTGCAGATCAGCAGGGGGATCCTCCTGAAGGGGGTCGGTCTTTCGGCCCTGTGGCCCCAGGTCCTGGCGCTTTTCGGCCTGCTGGTCTTCTTCCTGGGGCTGAGCATCCTGAAGTTCAGGAAGACCCTCGCCTGAAGGGCAAATGGACGCTTTCGGCAAGGATCGGATACAATATCCTGCAAATCCACTGATCCGAAAGGAGAGTTCCCATGAGCATGCTGAGCCTGATCGACCCAGAGGTGGCTGCCCTTCTGGACAAGGAAGCGGCAAGGCAGAACAGCACCCTGGAGATGATTGCCTCCGAGAATTTTGTTCCCCCGGTGATCCTGGAAGCCCAGGGCTCCATCCTGACGAACAAGTACGCGGAAGGCTATCCGGGCAACCGCTACCACGGCGGCTGCGAGTTCATCGACGGGATCGAGGCCCTGGCCATCGAGAGGGCGAAGAGCCTGTTCGGGGCGGATCACGCCAACGTTCAGCCCCACTCCGGGGTGAACGCGAACCTCGGGGTTTACCAGGCGGTGCTTCAGCCGCACGACACGATCCTCTCCATGGACCTCCGCCACGGCGGACACCTTTCCCACGGAGCCAAGGCCTCCATCACCGGCCGCTTCTTCAACATCGTTCATTACGGGGTGCACCCTGAAACAGAGCGCATCGACTACGACCAGGTGGAGGCTCTTGCCCTCGGGCACAGGCCGAAGCTGATCGTCGCCGGCGGCAGCGCCTACCCGAGGGTGATCGATTTCGCACGTTTCCGCGAGATCGCGGACAAGGTGGGGGCCCTTTTCATGGTGGATATGGCCCACATCGCCGGGCTCGTTGCGGCGAAAGTCCATCCCAGCCCCGTTCCTTACGCCGATTTTGTCACTTCCACGACGACCAAGACGCTGAGGGGCGCCCGCGGTGGTTTTATCCTCTGCAGAAAGGAATTCGCCCAGAAGATCGACAAGGCCATCTTCCCCGGGACCCAGGGGGGGCCGATCCTGCAGAACGTGATGGCCAAGGCCGTGACCTTCCGGATCGCCGGGACGGAGGAGTTTGCCCGGATGCAGGCGCAAGTCGTGAAAAACGCCTCCACGCTGGCCGAAACCCTTTCTGCGTCCGGCTACCGGATCGTTTCCGGGGGAACGGACAACCACCTCATGCTCGTGGACATGCGGCCCCGCGGCATGACGGGGGTCTTCGCCGAGGAAACCCTGGCAAAGATCGGCATCATGGTCAACAAGAACCTCATCCCCTTCGACACCGCGCCGGCCACCGTCACGTCGGGCATCCGCATCGGGGCCGCGGCCGTCACCACCAGGGGCCTGGCCGCCGAGGACATGAAGCATGTCGGCTCGCTGATGGACAAGGCTCTTACGAGCGCCTCCGATGAACGGCTGCTGGAAAGCCTGCGGAATGAAGTCCGCCAGGTCTGCCTGAGGCATCCCCTCTATCTCCATTTCGGGGAAGGGGCCCTGATCTAGCGTCTGGAGTCACGCGGGAGGGGAGGGTCCGCTGGAGGGGCCCTCCCCTTTTTGTGTTACAATGACTTTATCAAACTGACGTATCTTCCAGAAAGAGTGATGCGGGATGTCAAAGGCCAGGGCGATCGCCGTCGCGATAGGCGTGGGAATTCTCCTTCTTGCCGGTTCATCCGCGTGGGTTCTCTCGAGAGGGAACCTCGCGGCCGATTTTGTCGCAAGGAAGGCCGTGGAGATCGCCCGCGAACGCATGGGGGCGGAACTGTCCCTGGAGGGAGTCTCGGGGAATCCCCTGACCGGCTTCCACTTCGGGCGGGTCGCCCTGGCGTATCGCGGCAAGCCGGTCCTGTCGGCAGGCGACCTTTCGGTTTCCTTCAAGGTGCTGTCGTTGTTCGGCTCGAACCCGGCGCTGAAGACCCTTTCCCTTTCGGGCCTGCAGATGGACCTGCAGCAGGCGGCGGACTTCCTGAAGCAGTTCGAAGGAAGCGGGGCCTCCCGCCTGGAGGTGAACCGCCTTGTGGTCAACGGGGGGGGCGTGCGGACCCGTTGGGGCGAGGTCAAGCTTCCGAAACTGGAGGCCTCCATCGCGGGAAATCGTTACCAGGCCCGCTTTGAGGCCGAAACCCGCGGCGTTCCGTTTTCCGGCAGGGTGCGGCTCAAGCACGGGGCCGAAAGCACGGTGCTGGAGGACCTGGAAGTGGCCGTTCGTAAAGGAAAGGTGTCCTTCTCGGGTGACATTCGACCGAACCTGCACCTGAAGGGAGCAATCGATGGGGTGGAAATTGCCGATGTCCCGGCTTTCTGGCCGAAGGCCGGCAAGCCCGAAGATTTCCGGGGAACCGTCTCCGGGCCCGTAACCCTTTCGGGCACCTGGGAGAAGCCTCGGATCCAGGGGCACCTGAAGCTTTCGGGCGGGCAGCTGTGGGGCTTTTCTGCCGAGGAGGCCCAGGCGGGGCTGGCGGTCGACCCGGAAAACCTGAAGCTGGAAGGGCTTTCGGGAAAAACGGGCGAGGGAAACTTTTCGGGGAGCCTGCAGATGTCCCTTGCGAAAGGCCCGGCGGTTGTCAAGGGAACCCTGTCCGCCAGGGGAATTTCGGTGGAAGCCTTCCGCTCCCGCTTCCCGGAACTGGAAGGTGTCAAGGGGAAGGTGGATCTCCAGAACGTCTCCTTTTCGGGGACGAGGGGGAACCTGCGCCTCCAGGGACGGCTCGAATCGCCCGCCCTCGAGTTCAGGGGAGACGTTCTTGAGCGGGTTAAAGCCGATCTGGCCCTTTCGGAGAAGCGGATCCTAAGCCTGAGGGGAAACGGGGTCTGGATGGCAGGGCCGGTTGGCTTCGACGGCACGGTGGCCTTGGAGAAAAACCCGGTGCTCTCGCTGTCCGTGAAAGCCTCGGCGGTTTCCCTCGAAAAGCTGTCTTCCCGCTTTTCCGGCTTGAAGGAACTCGCCGGGAAGGGGAGCCTGAAGGCGGAATTGACCCTTTCCGGGCCGATCAAGGCCCCGGCAGTCCGAGGACAGCTGGCTTCGGACCGCCTCGTCGCGAAGGGGGAGACCTTCGAGGCCCTGAGGGCCGCGTTTTCTCTCTCCGCTGAAACCGTAACGGTGACCTCCCTGTCTGCCCGATGGAACCAGGCGCTCCTTTCGGGAAAGGGAACCATCAATCAAATCCGATCGGAAACGCCCGTCCTGAACTTTTCGGGAACGGCAGCGGGAATTGAGACGGGAGCGTTCGCCTCCCGCGTGAAGGACCTGGAGACGATGCAGCTTTCTGGAACCGGAACGGCGGACTGGAAGGTTTCCGGAACAGCGAAGAGTCTTTCTTTCGACGTGACCTTCAGCTCGAACCGGATTGAAACCCCGGAAATCCGGCTATCGGGATTGAGGGCCGACGTGAAAGGGCGGGTTCAGGAAAAGGCCGAGGCCGCTCCCCTGGAAATCCGGTTTTCGACCGACGCGGCGGCGTGGGGCAAGGTCCGGGTCGAGGCGATTTCCGGCAGCCTTACCCGTACGAAGGAAAGTTACGAGATTCCGGCCTTTTCTGCCCGGCTTGCCGGGGGGCAGGTCAAGGGCTCGGGAAAGATGATTCCCGGGAAAGAAAAGGAACCCGCCCGGCTGGACTTCAAGGCTGAAGCCACGGGGATCGGGATGCAGACCCTTTCCGCTTGGGCGGGGCTGAAAGAGCCCGTGCAAGGAAAGGCGGATCTTTCCCTGACCGTCGGGGGGACGACGAAGGATCCCCTGGTCGGGTTGAACGCCTCCATTCCGTCCCTGCAGGCTGCCGGCCTGAAGCTGGCCGATGTCCGTCTCAAGGGGACGGGCAAGCCGTCCGAGATGACGTTCGATCCGGTCAGTGCGTCCGTCGGCGGAGGCAGCGTCACCGCCACGGGACGCCTCACGTCGAAGGAGGGGACTCCTACGACGCTGGAGTTCAGCGTAAAGGGAACGGACCTGGACCTGAAAACCCTCGCCTCCGGGATGCAGCCCGGGCAAGAGGCCCCTCCCATGGGGAAAATCGACCTGTCCCTGAAGGGGACTTTTTCGGATCTCCGGGTGGGCGGCTCCGGGGTAGTGGTTTCGAAAGGCCCCATCCGTTTTTTGGGAACCACGCTCGGCGAGCTTCGGATCCCTCTCGTGCTGGAAAAGGGACGCATCCTGGCGACGGGGCTGACCGGTTCGGCTTACGGGGGACGCCTGGAGGGGAACCTGGCCTTCGGGGAGGGGAAGAAGTGGACGGGCCAGTTCAGCCTGTCCGAAGCGGACCTGGACGCTTACCTGAAGGAGCAGATGAAGCTCGACGGACGGGTAACGGGGCGCTTTGACCTGGATTTCCAGGGCGGGGGGACTCTCGGGGTTGAAAATTCGACCGAGGGGTCGGGAGTCTTTCGTTCGAAAAACGGTGAGGTATCGGGTTTCAAGTATGTCAAGGCCATTTCGGCCCTGTACGGGCGCTCCTCGATCCGTTACCGGGTCCTGGACGCCCCCTACCGGCTCCAGGGCGAACGCCTGCTTCTTTCCGAGGGGAAGGCGGAGGCCTTTGAAAACGATCCCCTCTACGAATACGTCGATTTCGAGGGGACGGTCGGGCCGAAAAAGGCCCTCGCCCTGAACGTCCGCGGAAGAGTGAACATCCAGGCCTTGAATGCCCTCGTGGGGGGGGTTCGCGGAGGAGTCCTCCAGGCGGGGAAATCCGTTCAGGAAATCCTGCAGGGAGTCCTCCAGGGAGTGACCGGGGCGATGTCCGCCCGGGATATCCGCATGGTGAGGGGAAGGGTGGTGGGGACCACGGACAAGCCCGCCCTGACGGATCTTCGGATCGAGGGGGCTCCTTTGCAGCAGACCGCCCCGGAGCCGTCACCCCCTTCGGAACCCTCACAGGCTCCAGACTTGCAGGACGCAATCCAGCAGGAGATCCTCAAGCGGATTTTCAATCCTTAGCCAAAAATATCCTAACCGGTAGCAGGAGGGATGGACGATGATCATTCGTTCGGATCAGATGGAAAACGTCACCTGCACGATCAATCCCAATTTTACGGAGGGGGTCTGCGCCAAGGTCCTGTTCCCCGCTGACATCCTGGAGGGGAGCCCGTTTCGGCAGGTTTCGTGGATCGAACTGCAGCCGGGGAGCGCGGTGAACGAGCATGCCCACGAGGAGCATTCCGAAATGAAGGTGATCGTGGGAGGGTTCGGGGTTTGCGTGGAAGGCGGAGTGAGCACCGAAGTGGGAGCCGGCGACGTGATCCTGACTGAAAAGGGAGTCCGCCACTCCATTCTGAACAACGGGAAGCACCCGCTCGTTTACGTGGCGATCCGCTCCTAAAAACAGCGGAAAAGGATGGGAAGAGACACGAGAGGAAGGATGGCGAACACCCGCAGGGTGGCCGTCAATCCGAGTGTATCGGCGATCATCCCGGCCGGGTAGGTGGCCATTCCCGCCAGTCCCCAGGAGAAGCCCATCAGGATCGAACTGGCGACCCCCCGCGCGTGGGGGGTTAGCTTTTGCCCCATGGCGAGCGTCATGGGGGAACTGGCGTCCAGCAGGGCCGTTCCGGCGATGAAGAGAGAGAGGGAAAGGTTCCCCGAGACGAAGGTCGCGGCGAAGATCGCCAGAGGGGAAAGGACCAGCGTGACGGCAATGACGTTTCGCGTTCCCCACCGGTCGGCACTCCAGCCTCCCACGAGCGAAGCGGCGACCGCCAGGATCGTGATGGCGAAGATCGAGAAGCCGCCCTGGGCCAAGGTCCCGCCGTGAAGCGTCAGAAAAAGGGGGAGGAAAAACCGGACTCCCTGAAAGGTTGCGTCCCGGGCCAGCGAGATGGCCCAGACAGGCCAGATCACACGGCCGACCTTCCAGATGCTGGAGAAGACCCCGTCCCGGCTTCGGTCCGAGGGGGTAAAATCGATCCCCGGCATGAGGCGGTAGACGACGACGGCCAGCGCAAGGGTAGGAACGAGCACGATCGGAAGCCCCCGGTATCCGAGGGTCTTTACGACGAAGACGGCATACAGGGGGCTGAAGGCCGCCCCAAGCATTCCCGCCCCGCTGAAGAGGGAAACGAAAAGGGAATGGCGGGATTCTCCCGCGACGGCGCCGGAGGATGCCTGTCCCTGGGGGTGGAAGGTCGAGCTCCCGAAGGAAAAGATCCCGAGGCACAAAAGGAGCGACCCGTACCCCGGGGCGAAGGGCATCAGCGCGATTCCGGCAGAGGAAAGGATCGGCCCTGCGATGACAAAGACGGGGCGATTTGTCCGATCCGCCAGGACCCCCATGAAGGGGATGGTCAGCATCTGGACCAGCCCGGTTGCGGAGTTCAGAAAGCCCGCCTGGGTCATCGTGAGGGAGAGTTTGCGGATGATTTCAGGCAGTAGGGTCGGAAGAAAGGCGGAATGGATGTCGTTGAAAAAATGGCCTGCCGAAAGCAGGGCCAGCTGCAGCAACGGGCTTTTCTTGCGCGAATCTTTCTGCATTGCCGTTCCTCCCTTGCGTTTGCAACTGATTCTACCAGATTTTCCCGCAAGCGGGATGGCAATGGCATACAATGAACCAAAAAGGGGGATTTCCCGTGGAAGGAACGTGGGAAGGGCTCTCGATCGAAAGGCAGGAAGAGTACAGGGCGATCTTTTCGAAAACCCCGGAGCGGTCTGCCCACTACACCTTCGCCAGCCTTTGGGGCTGGAACGCGGTCTGTGCTTATGAGTGGATGTGGGACGGTCCCCTGGTTTGGATCCGAGCCAACCTTCCCGATCGGCTGGTCATGGCCCCAGCCGGGGATTGGGATGCCGTCGACTGGGCGGAGGTCCTGCCGAAAGCGTGGGCCCGGGGAGCGGTTTTCCACGACGTCCCGTTGGCCTTGGTCCGCCGCTGGCGGGAGAGTCTCCCCGGCAGGCTCCGCCTGGAACCCTCCAGGAAAGAGTGGGAATACGTTCACCGGGTCGTGGATCTCGTTGCATTGAAGGGAAACCGTTTCCGCAGCAAAGCCCAGAAAGTCCGGCGATTTTTGGAAACCCACCGTCCCGAGTATGAACCCCTGCAGCGTGCCAATCTCGGGGATGTTTGGGCTCTCCAGGAAGAATGGTGCCGGTTCCGTTGCTGCGGAAGCGAAAAGGAGCTAGAGGAAGAAAACCGCGCAATCGAGACCACGCTTCGGGACTGGGAACGGCTCGGAGGGCTGTTCGGGGGGCTCCTGCGCGTCAAGGGGCGTGTGGTGAGCTACACGGTGGCAGAACCGCTCGACGATGAGACTGTCGTAATCCGGTTCGAAAAAGCGTCCCCCCTGTTCAAGGATGCCTACCAGGCGATGAACCGGCTTTTTCTGGAACATGCCTGCCAGGGGTTCGTCTGGGTGAACCGGGAGGAGGATATGGGGGATCCGGGGATGCGGGAAGCCAAGATGTCCTATCGGCCCGAACGGTTCGTGGAGAAGTTCACGGTGACGCTGGAATAGGAAGCCAAAGAGGAAACGGGGCGCTGACGCCCCGTTTCCTCTTTGGGGAGAGGTCGGCCGTTTCTCCGCTTCAGCAGATTTTTTCCCAGTCCCTGCCGTTGTACCGGGCCAGGCACAGGGTAGCGAGGTCGAAAAAGAAAAGCCCGACCTCAAGCTTGCCTTCCTGCACCGCGGCCTTGACCGCTGGGTGGGCGGCGACACGCTCGAACTGCCGAATTCCTGACGCCTTGATGGCGCACTCCAGGTCGCAGCCGTCAAAGCACTCTTCGCCAAGCCACTCGATGAGGCCGCGGGAGTCCAAGTGTTCCTTGTGTTCGACCGCCTTGACGGCTCCGCAGTCCGAGTGCGCGAGGACGACGATGGAACCGACCTTCAGGTGGTTGACCGCGTATTCGATGGCGCAGGCGACGGAGGGATCATCGAGGCGGCAGATGTTGCCGACATTGCGAAGGACAAAGAGTTCCCCGGGGTTGGCGGAGAAGATGACCTCCGGGACGATCCGGCTGTCGGAGCAGGAAACAACCAGGGTGTGGGGGGCCTGTCCCTTTGCCAGCCGCCCGTAAAGTTCACGATCCGCGCCCTCAAGGAATTTCCGGTACCAGTTAACGATCTGTTGCAACGAAATAACCTCCTCGAATGTCTTTTTTTGGGGGGTTGCCCCTGGAGCATTTTACAGGAATTGGACCTCCCGGTGCCTGAAGCATCCCACGAGGTGGTCGTTCACGAGCCCGGCGGACTGGAGGAAAGCGTAGCAGGCCACCGGCCCGAAGAAGGAAAAACCACGCGTTTTCATGTCCTGGCTGATCGTTTCCGAAAGGTCTGTTTTTGCGGGTAACTCGGAGATGTCCTGCCAGTGGTTCACAATGGGTTTCCCATCCACGAAACCCCAGAGATAGTCAGAAAACGAACCGAATTTTGACTGGATCCCAAGGAAGGCGCGCGCGTTCGAAACGGCCGATTCGATCTTTTTCCGGTTCCGGATGATCCCAGGGTCGCAAAGCAGGGCCGCAATCTTTTCCGGTCCGTAGGAAGCGACGCGTTCCGGTTCGAAGCCCTCGAAGGCCCTCCGGTAGCCTTCCCTCCGCCGCAGGATCGTGATCCAGCTCAGGCCCGCCTGGGCGGTCTCAAGGACCAGCAGTTCGAAGAGCTTGCGGTCGTCCCTCAGGGGTACCCCCCACTCCCGGTCGTGGTAGGAAACGTAGAGGGGATCGAGGCCCGGCCAGGGGCAACGGATTTGTTCAGGCATCCGTTCCGTCTTCCTCCTCGAACTCCGGCGCGTTCATGACGTTCAGCCTCTCGAGTTTCTCCTCGAAACCGTAGACGGTCGCGTCGATCCTTCTGACGGTCTCGTCCAGCGCGTCCATCGCCGAAAACCCGTAACCCTCCGGCAGGCGGTTGGCGTAGCGCTTCACTTTCAGCAGGGCCTGGAGGTAATTCCGTTCCTCCTGCTTCATGATTTCGGCCACGGCGAGCGCGTTCGGGAAGTCTTCCTCCAGAAAGAGCCTTGCCACGGCAATATTCGCGCTCACGGACATTTCGTCAAACCAGACGTCTCCCAGGATGCGCTTCAGCCGGCTCCGCTGGTGGGGGTCGCGAAGCCGACGGACATACCGGCTGATGGTCCTGAGCAGGTCCTCGATCTGTCCGAGCACAAAACCGAAGTCCTGGTGGGGGAGCGAACAGTTCGCCACGAGGCGGGCCTCTTCCTCCGGGGTGGCTTCCTTGCGGAGAAGGCGTGCGACAGCCGGCTGGACGGTCACGCGGGCGGGTTCGCAGGGGGAGTGAAGGAGCTCCCGGTACAGGGTTTCCGTGTCGTAGTCGAAGTGTTCCGCCTTGCTTTTGGGGAGAAAGGTCACGTAGCCCGTATCGAAGAAACCCTTCCGGCCTGCGCGTCCGGCCATCTGCAGGAATTCGTTCTTCCTCAGCGGGCCGTCGATGTACTTGGCCATCTGGGCGAACACCACCGTTTCCGCCGGCAGGTTCACTCCAAGGGAAAGGGCATCGGTCCCCACCACCACGTCGATGATCCGCTCGCGGAAAGCCATCTCCACCAGGAGCTTCTCCTTTGGAAGAAGGCTCCCGTGATAGACGCCCACTCCCCGGAGCATGACTCCGGGAACCCACTTCACTTCCAGGATCTGGGCCATTTGCTTCAGGCGAGCCCGCGCGTCCGCGTGGATTTTTTTGCGGGTCGCCGCGATCTGGTCCGCCAGGTATTCCGCCCCCCTTCTGGAAAAGACGAAGACCAGCGCGTCACGGATCTTCGAAAACCGGGTGCCTTTCTTCAGGAACACCAGGTCGGTCGCCCGTTCCCGGGTCTCGTACAGGATGAAGTCCCGGCGGGCCATTTCCTGGAGGTATTCCTTCAGGACCTCCGGGTCGCCGAAGGTGGCGGACATGACCAGGATCTCCGTGGAAGGGTGGGTGGCCCGGATCCCGTCGATGTAGGCCCTCGTGCGGTCGATGTCGTTGAAGATGTAATGGAATTCGTCGACGATAACGCGCCCGACGGGCCGCCGGGCGTATTTCAGCGTGTAAATCTCCATTGTGCAGCAGAGGATCGAGGCATCGGCGTTTTTCTTGAAGTCTCCTGTTTCGAGGCCCACGTCGAAGCCCATCCGCTTGAGATCCAGGTACCGCTCGTTGGAGAGGGCTTTGATGGGGGCCGTGAAGATGACCCTGCCTTGGGGCAGGTGGGTACGCCCCTCCAGGTCGAGCAGGCCGGCCCAGAGATAGGCGACCCAGGTTTTTCCGCTCCCGGTGGGAGCCGAGAGGATGGCGCTTCTGCTATCGATGGCTTCGTAGGCCTTCAGTTGCCAGTCGTAGAACATGAGACTCCTTTCCGGAACGAAACCAGGACGATGGAGAAGATGATCAGGGCGGCGGCGGCCAGTTCATTGAGGGTTACCGACTGATTCATGACGAAAAAGGATAGGGCGAAGGCGGTCACGAGCTCGACGGTGCCGATAACCCCCGCCGTCGCTGCCGTCACGTGGCGCAGGCCGATGAAGAAGGAGGCGTATCCCACGAGGGTGGCGATCAGGCTCAGGTAGAGAATCCATCCGATCTGAGCCCGGTTCAGCGAGGCCAGGTCCTGCCATCCCGTCGAGAAGGTTTTTCCCAGCCCCATGATCGCGGCCCCGAAGAGCATGCCGTAGACAAAGAGCGTTCCCTGGGCCACCTGTCCCCCGCGCGCGGCCACGCGAGCGAAAAGCGAGTAAAAGGTCATGCCGAAAGCGGAAAGGGCCGCCCAGCCGAGTCCCTTGAGGGAGAGGGAAAGTCCCCCGGAAAGGAGGGAGGGCAGGACAGCCAGGACCACCGCCAGGAAGATTAGAGCGGCCCCGAAGATTTCCGTTCGATCGGGCTTCTCCTTCGTGATGAACGGAGAAAGAAGGGCGATCAGGAGAGGATAGGAGAAAAAGATCACCTCGGTCAGGGCGACCGAAAGGAAATTGAGCGACATGAAAAAGCCGCAGTACATGGCAGAGACGCCGAACACGGCGTAGAAGGAAAGCGTCGGCAGCTGGGAAACCTTCAAGCGCAGGTCTTGCGGGGCTTTCCATGCGAGGAAAAGGAAGGCGATGCATCCGGCCAGAAATGCCCGGCTGAATACGACGGTCATGGTATCTGTCCTCTCGAAGGAGAGAAACTTCCCCACCGGGGCCATGGTGCCCCAGAGCACGCCCGCCAGCAAAACGAGTGAAATTCCTTTGAATTTTGATCCGGACACGATGTGCCTCCCAGGTTGAAACCGACGCGATCTCTTCCCGTATTCTCGCACAGGTCGGGAATTGTTCCCAGCCTGATGGGTTAAAAGGAGCGGTCTTGAGTCTATAATCAAAAAGAAAGGTTGGCCTGCGCCAACCAGCGAAGATCGAAAAGGAGGATCGTCATGGCGAAGAAGAAGGGGCGTCTGGAACTGGTGCAGATGAAGCAGGCTGGGGAGAAGGCTGCCTGGGTCACGGCGTACGACTACCCGACGGCCACGTTCGCGGAAGCAGCCGGGATGGACATGATCCTGGTGGGGGACTCCCTGGGGATGGTGGTGCTGGGATACCCTGGGACGGTGCCGGTGACGATGGAGGACTGCATCCGGCATTCCCAGGCGGTGAGGCGTGGAGCGCCGAACACGTTCTGCATCGGGGACCTGCCGTTTTTGAGCTACCAGGTCTCGGACGAGGACGCGGTGAGAAACGCGGGCCGCTTCCTGAAGGAAGCGGACATGGACGCGGTGAAGCTGGAGGGGGGCCGCCGGGTGGCGAGCCGGATCCGGGCGATCGCTGACGCGGGGATCCTGGTGATGGGTCACATCGGGCTGACGCCGCAGAGTTCAGGCCAGCTGGGGGGATTCAAGGCCCAGGGGCGGGACCCGGAGAGCGCGCGGGAGCTGATCAAGGACGCGCTGGCCGTCCAGGAGGCCGGGGCGTTCGCCCTCCTGCTGGAGGCGGTTCCGCCGGAACTGACGGAGTTCATCTGGAAAAAACTGACGATCCCGGTGTATTCCATCGGTGCCGGGGCCCCGTGCGACGGACAGCTGATCATCTGCGGGGACATGCTGGGCCTGTTCCAGGCGTTCACGCCGAAATTCGTCAAGAAGTACGCGAACGTGGCGGCGGTGGAGATCGAGGCGTTCCGGGCCTACATTTCCGAGGTGAAGCAGGGGCAGTTCCCCGCGGACGAGCACGTCTACCACATCCTGAAGGGGAAAGAGGAAGAGTTCGCCCGCATGCTCGAGGAGTTCGAATAAACGCGGGGCGGGCTTTGGAGTTTCCTTCCCCGAGAGTTTGAAACGCCGACCGGGGGCCTCGGGCCCCCGGTCTTTTGAAGGGGGAAGCGTCATGATCCTGAACATTCACGGGTTTCGTTCCTGTGGGAACAATGCCAAGGCAGCCTTCCTGAGGGACCTTTTCCCGGGTGTGCGAATCGTTTCTCCGAACCTGCCGCTGCCCCCGCGAAAAGCGTTGGAGGCGCTGGAAAAAGAGATCGAACGCTCGGCGGAACGATTGGAAATGGTCGTGGGTTCCAGCCTGGGCGGGTTCTATGCCTACGCTCTATGCTGCCGTTACAGGGTTCCCGCTGTATTGCTGAACCCTGCCGTGGTTCCCTTCGTGCATCTCGCAGAAGCAATCGGGCGTGTCGAGAATGCCTACACGGGCGAGCCGGGAATCTGGACCTCGGAAGATTGCCTGGCCCTGAAGGAGATCTTTTGCGAAACGGCCTACAGGGCGGAGGGATCCCTCGTTCATGTGTTTCTCACAGCGGATGACGAGGTCCTCGAGCCCCGCCTGACGAGGGCCTTCTTTCGCTTCCACGGGAGGCTGGTCGAACTTCCCTGGGGTACCCACCGGTTCGAGGGGCTGAACCGGCTCTCAGGGGAGATTCGGTCGATCTACGAGGCGGCGAGAAAGACGACCCGGCGGGGCGAACTAGGCGGATGAAGTGGATCATGCTATCATAATGAAAAGATGAAGGGAGGGATCCCCATGAAAAAGGTGGTCGTCGCAATCGACGGCAGCGAAACGAGCCGAAAGGTCGTGGATTATGCCCTTTACTACGCGAATCGGGAAAGCGATGCGAATATCGTGTTCCTGCATGTCATCGAACCCTACAAGAGCCTGTGGCGCTCGGTTTCGCTCAAGCCCTACGAAGATCTCATGGCCGCAGTGGAAGTCAGCTTTAAGCGGTTCGTGGAGGAGGAAATGGCTAAAATCCCCGTGGACCGGGAACGGATGTCTCTCGTCACCCGTTTGGGTGTTCCCTACGTGGAAATCGTCCGTTTCGCGGAAGAAGAAGAGGCGGATATCATCATGATCGGCCACCGGAGCTCCTTCACCGGAATGGAGCGCTTCCTGGTGGGAAGCGTGGCGGCGAAAGTGGTCGCTCACGCTCCTTGCAGCGTTTTCGTCCATCGGCCCAAAAAGGGTAAGGACATTGCGCCGCCGCTTCCAGCCGATTTCTAGGGATCAGGGGTCCAGAGAGAATTCCAGGAGGGTCCACCCTTTCCCCTCTTCCCATTTTTCCAGGACGCGAAACCGCTTTCTCCCGGCGGGAAGACCGTCGGCATCGAGGAAATCCATCGGGGCTGAGATTTCCCAGCGATCCGGGGAGGTTCGCCGGACAAAAGCGGGAGTATAGACGGGAAAGAGGATTCGTTCCTTTTGATCGATCCGGTCTCGCGCGAACCTGAGAGCCTGGTTCCAGGCCTCGATCTCGGAAAGGATCCTTTGCGGCGGGGCCGAAGGCGAAAAGCGTCGTAACTCAAGAAACGCGATCACGGCGATCACGGTAAGAAGTCCGAGCAGCAGCGGCAAGCCGCAGAAAGCCGTGTGCTTTTTCAACTGCCGGTTTTCCCCCGATCGGCCGGGGCGGTTTCCTCGTCCCGCTCCTGTGCGCATTGCAAGCAAAGGATCATGCAATTGGCGGACGTTGCGGGACCCGCCGGGTCAACGGGGCGTGCGATCCACTTTTCCCCTTGTTCCGTGAAAAAGAACGTCCGCGCGCATCTCGGATCTCCTTTCGCAAGGGTTAGAGGAGTCCTCCCGTGCGCCTTGCAATTCAGGAGAGTGCATTCACAGCGGCCTTTGGCCCTCAGGAAGGCCTCCTTGATAACCTCCGGCGTAAACCGTTTCGACATGCGCTGCCCCCCTCCGATGGATCCAGGCCCAGCTTGATTTGAACATTCAAGCCCGCACCCGGCCATCAGCTTTTTCCCTTCGACGGAAAGTCCAGGACCATCTTAAGACCAGACGGAACCATTTGCAATTCTGGAAAGGGTCTCCGCCTGGACAAGCAAAGCGCAGCCGGGGTTTTTCGCTGGGAAAACCCGGCTGCGCCGGAAGGACGTGTTGAGGAAGAGGACGTCCGGTCTTACCTGTAACCTTCGAAGGGCCCCCGAAAAGCAAGCCAGGACCACGGGATCGTCCGAGGGTGCTCAAAGGACGTTTCCTGGGACTGGGCCTGTTCCGCGGGGAGATTCCCCGCAGGTCTTGCCTGGGACATTTTCACCGCCTGGAAGATCAACTTTTCGTTCAGCATCCCAATCTCTCCTTTCGATTTTTAATCGTCGTTTTTTTCGTCGGAGCGTTCCTGCAGGACCAATCCGCCGGTGTTTCCCCCCTTCAGAATAAAAAAAGGCCGGGACCCGATCTGTTCGGGTCCCGGCCTGGGTTTTCGGCCAACGGCACCTAGGCGCCGGCCTCCCCAGGAGGGGACCCGCGTCGAATAATCAGGGCTACGATGGCAAACAGTCCGTTGATTGAAGAGCTATACCCCTTCATCTAGCGACTCCTCCTTCCTGGTCAGGCACTGAGTTAATGAATTTCGGGAATTGTATCGGACGGGGGTCTGACTGTCAAATTGGATATTGCATGCCGCTGAAGGGGTGCAGAATTGAGACCTTGCACGGACTCCCGGGCGATGTCAAGATAGACGCAAGGAGGTGTTGCGCGTGAATTTTTCCTGGCTCTTCTGGTTTTTTATCCTGACGAGCATGCTGACGCCGTTGTTCAGGCAGAAACTTCTGGAATCACAGAGAAGGGCGGTCCTGCTGAGGCTTGAAAAGAAGAGGGGCTCCAGGGTGATCACCCTGATTCACAGGCAGGAAACGCTTTCCTTCCTCGGGATCCCGGTTTCACGCTACATCAACGTGGACGACTCCGAAGAGCTCCTGCGGGCGATCCGGCTGACTCCCCCCGACTTGCCGATCGACCTCATCCTCCACACCCCGGGAGGTCTCGTGCTGGCCGCGGAACAGATCGCCTGCGCCCTGATCCGGCACGAGGCCCCGGTGACGGTGTTCGTGCCCCATTACGCCATGTCGGGCGGAACGCTGATCGCCCTGGCGGCGGACCGCATCGTCATGGATCCCAACGCGGTGCTGGGTCCGGTGGATCCCCAGCTGGGGCAGATGCCGGCGGCCTCGATCCTCAAGGTCTTGGAACAGAAGGAAATCAACGAGATCGACGACCAGACGCTCATCTATGCAGACATCGCGCGAAAGGCGATCCGCCAGGTTCACGAAACCGTTGTGACCATCACGACGGCCAACGGCATGGAAAAGGAGAAAGCTGTCGCGCTGGCGGACAAGCTGACCCTGGGAACCTGGACCCACGACTATCCCATCGGGGCCGAGGAAGCCATCCAACTGGGTTTCCCGGCGGACACGGACATGCCGGAGGAGGTTTATGCCCTCATGATGCTCTATCCCCAGCAGGCAGCCATGCGGCCCTCGGTCATGTACATCCCGATGCCCTACGAGGGACCCAAGGGGCCCCGGAAGATCCGCGGTCTCCTCGATCTCTTCCGCGGGGGCGACAGCCGTTGATTCCGATCGGGGATGACGTTCCCGGGGAGCGGTTCCCGTTTCTGACGTATCTTTTGATCGGCCTGAACCTCCTGGTTTTTCTCTTCCAGCTCAGCCTTCCGCCGGAGGGGCTCCGGGCCCTGATCTTCACCTGGGGCGTCATTCCCCGCGATGTGGCGGCCTGGGGAAACGATCCGCGGGTGCTTTTGACCCTCGTCACCTCGCTTTTCCTTCACGGGGGATGGTTTCACCTGATCGGCAACATGCTCTATCTCTGGATTTTCGGGAACAACGTGGAAGATCGGATGGGGCACGTGGGGTTTCTCCTTTTCTATCTTCTCTGCGGGATCGCCGCAAGCCTGACGGAAGAGCTTCTCAAGCCGGATTCCGCCCTCCCTACCATCGGGGCCAGCGGGGCCATCGCCGGGGTCCTTGGGGCCTATTTCCTACTGTACCCCAAGGCAAGGGTCATCCTCCTGGTCCCGGTCTTCCTCTTTTTCTTCTTTACCGTCCAGGTGCCCGCGGTGGTTGTCCTGGGGTTCTGGTTCGTCCTGCAGCTTTTCAGCGGGGTTGCCCAACTGGGGGTCTACACAGAGAGCGGAGGAGTGGCGTATTGGGCCCACGCGGGAGGTTTCGTGGCCGGCATGGTCCTGATGCCCTTTTTCCGGTGCCGCCGCCGCTCCCCCCTGCGGTACGTCTACCAGTGCGGCTCCCGTAAGGATTGACGCGGCTTCCAGAGGAAGAAGACCCCGAAAGAGGATGCAAAAAGGAGAGCCGTCAGGGTTCTGAAAGCCCCCCCTGTTCCGAGAAAGAGGGAAAGGTTTCCCAGCAGGATGGGGACCAGGAAAAAGCAGGCCCCCATGGAAAACCAGACGAGAGAGGAAACGGCGGCCCTCTGGTGCGGCTCGGCGACGTCGCCGATGAGGGCCATGTGAAGCGGAAACCCCAGTCCCATGGCGATGCCGAACAGGGATCCGCAAAGCGCGTAGGCGAGGTTGGTTCCCGCGAACGAGGCTGCAAAAAGGCTCAGGGAAGTCAGCGCAAGGGCGGGTGCGGCCATCTGCCGTCTCGGAAGCACGTCCAGGATTTTCCGTCCCCCGATTCGGATCAACAGCCCAACGGCGGCGTTCGCCGTCAGGAATAGGGAAGGGATGAGACCTCTTGAGGACGCGACTTCCCCGATCGCCAGAAGACAGGCGTCGGTCATCGAGAAGAGCGTCACGGAAAGCAGCAGGACCCGGATTCCCGGCCTTCCCGACAGGGTTAAAAGACTTACGTTCCTTTTTTCACCCTCCTTCCGCGGGATTTCGAGTTCGGGAAGCCGGAGCCCGCAGAACAAAGCAAAAAGGGCGATCAGCGGAACGAACCAGGCGTAGGCCTCCGTCCAACCTTGCCGGAGGAGGAAGTCGGCAAGGGGGACGAAGGTCACCAGGGGAACGATCCCTCCGGCAGAGATGAGGGAAAAGGCCGAACCCCGGATCGCATCGGGAATCGCCAGCGTCTGGTAGGTGGTCAGGGCGATCACGTACAGGCTGGAGCCGATACCCATCAGGATCCGCCAGAGCAGCATCCAGCGGAAACTCGACCCCGTCAGCGCGAAGGCCGCGCTTCCAGCAAGGCAGAGCAGGGCCCCGGACACGAACGCCCTCCGGAAGCCGATCTGCGTGACGACCTGTCCGGCGAAAGGCCTGCAGCAGGTCTGGGCCGCATAGAAAGCCCCCATGATCCAGCCGGTTTGGGCCGGCGTTGCCATCCCACTCATCGCCAGGAAAACTCCCAGCAGGTAATAGACGTTTGAGAAACCGAAAATGGCCATGTACCCCTCGGCCAGCCGCAGAACCATCCGGCCTTCCCCTCTCATGCAGGCACCCCCTGCTGGTCACCGTCCGCCTGTTCCGGCGGAAAGCCGGCCTCGTCTTGACAGAATCTCCCCCATCATTTTAGTATCTTAAGCGAGATACTTTTTGGGACACAACTTAGTGAAAAAGGAGAATAATAGGATGTCAAGGCTTTCCGCTGAGGAACGGGCCCACAAGGAGATCGTCAACCTGATCCTATCCCAGAAGTACGCTCCCGGGGACCGCCTGGTCGAGGCGGAACTTGCCCAGGAGCTGGGCCTGAGCCGAACGCCGGTCCGGAACGCGCTTCGCAAGCTGATCGCCGAGGGGCTCCTGGAAAGCCAGAACAACAGAAGCTGCACCATCCCGAAAATCACTCCCGCCGACATGGAGGCGCTTTTCAGCGTCCGTGTCACGCTCGAGGGCCGGGCTGCGGCGGCAGCTGCAAAGCTGGCGACCGGGGCCGACATCGATCAGCTGAGGGGACTCATCGCCCTGGAGAGAAAGCTCTACGCGGAAGGGAGCAAGGACCTCTACACGGAGGTCAACGAGAAAATCCACCTCGGGATCGCGAAGCTGTCCAGGAATGAATACCTCGAAAGGTTCATCCGCCAGACCTTTTGGAGGGCCGAGCTCTACATCTTTTTCTTTGACCGGTTCTACATGAGGCCCGTCGGGACGGATGCCCCGCTGCGGGACCCGGACAAGTCCCAGAGCTGCCGGGAACACGCCCGCCTGGTGGAAGCCATTGCGGCTCAGGACTCGCCTCTCGCCGAGTCGGTGATGCGGGAGCATATCCAGTCGACGTACCAGACCATTACGAGAAGGGTGTTCTCCTACTAGGGGGCCGCACCGCAAAGGAGGGGACCGAGGGAAGAGAGAACCAGGCTGACCAGCAAACCATCCATCCCATTCATTCAAGACAGCTGAAAGGAAGTGAACCCTGTGGAGAATTACGGCATCTTATCGATTCTTCCGCCACTGGTGGCCGTGATCCTGGCCATGAAGTACAAGAACGTCCTCGTCGCCCTCTTTGCCGGCAGCTTTGTGGGCATGCTGGCGGTCTATCACTGGAACCCCATGACGGCCGTCGTCGCGGTCATCAAGGAATATATCCTCGTGCAGGCAGCGGACAGCTACAACTCGAACCTCCTCGTGATGATGGTCTTCATTGGCGGGTTCGTGGGCGTGGTCACCTATTCCGGCGGGGCGAAAGCCTTCGCGGAGAAGGCCGTTTCCTGGATCAGCAGCCGGGCAAAGGCGCAGATTGCCACCTGGATCGCGGGGATCCTCGTTTTCTTTTCCGACTCGGCCAGCCCCATGCTGGTCGGTTCCATCTTCCAGCCGATCACGGACCGCATGCGGGTCAGCCGGGAAAAGCTCGCCTGGCTGCTTGACACCACCGCTTCCCCCGTCTGCATCCTCGTCCCGTTCATCGGGTGGGGCATTTACATCCAGGGCCTGATCCAGAAGGAATACGCCGCCTTGAACATCGCTGAGTCAGAGTGGACGGTCTTCCTGAAAGCCATTCCCTTCCAGTTTTACGCTCTCGGGGCCCTCTTCATGGTTCCCCTCGTGGCCTACCTGGGAATCGAGTTCTCTGCCATGTACAAGGCCGAGAAACGCACCCGGGAAACGGGACTGCCTTACTGGCCCGAAGCCAACATCTCCCGGGTCTTCACCGACGTGGAGGAGGACGAAAACGCCCCGAAAGCCCGTGCGTCGATGATCGTCGTTCCCCTGGTGATCCTGTTCGCCTGTCTCTTTGGACTCCTCATCCCCTTCGGGTTCCCGATGAAGAAGGTCCCGGGCCCCATGCTCCGCGCGGCCCTCTGCACGGGGTATTTCCTCGGCGCGCTCTCGTGCATCGTGCTCATGGTCACCTACAAGGTGAAGACCCTGAAGGACGGGTACAAGATGTACATGAAGGGCGCCGGGGAGATGATGTTCATCCTCATGATCCTGGTTTTGGCCTGGTCGCTGGGTTCGGTCTGCAAGACACTCGGAACCGCCAGCTATATTGTTTCCCTTGCCAAGGGGAACATCCCGGGCTGGAGCGTTCCGGCCATCCTGTTTTTGACCGGGGCGCTGATCAGCTTCGCCACGGGCAGTTCCTGGGGAACCTTCGCCATCCTGATGCCCCTGGGCATCCCCATGGCC
>JAJUIT010000065.1 GCA_029267465.1 Synergistaceae bacterium | reverse complement strand
GGACCGCATCGAGCGGGAATCGGAGATCCTGAACGAGATGATCGGGCAACTGCTGGATCTCTCCCGGGCAGACTCCGAAATCGGCCAGGATGCCCCCGAACCGGGCGACCTTCTGGGACTCATTGAAGCCGTCATCGAAGACGCCAATTTTGAGGCCCGCCCCGCCAACCGAGGGGTCTTCCTGGAGGCCCCGGAAACCCTGCGGCCCGTTCCAATGAACCCTGGCCTGATCCGGAGAGCCGTGGAGAACATCGTCCGCAACGCGCTCCGCTACACCCCCGATGGGACGCGGGTCGAAGTCTCCGTGTCCGAGCAGGAAAAGGAAGGCCGCCCCGGCGTTTCCATCCGAATCCGCGATTTCGGCCCCGGAGTTCCGGAAAACGAGCTTTCCCGCATCTTCCAGCCCTTCTACCGAACCGAGGCCGCCCGATCACGGGATACCGGCGGAACCGGCCTCGGCCTTGCGATCGCACAGCAGGCGGCCTCTGTCCACGGGGGGACCGTTAAAGCCGAAAACGTTCCCGGAGGCGGCCTGGCTGTGGAAATGTGGATCCCGTCATGACCCGGAGGATTCTCATCCCGTCTCTTGCCCTTCTCCTGCTGATCGGCACCGCATTTCCCGCTGCCGCTTCGGCTCGAGCCGTCCTCGTCTTCGGCGGGGACACGTCCTTCGGTGAAAGCTATGCGAAAAGCCCCGCGCAGAAAGCCCTCTCGGAAGAGAGCCGCTACCGGACGTCCATGAACGCCCTTCTTCCGTTTCTGCGGGATGCCCGGCAAGTCCTCGTGAACCTCGAGACCCCGCTGGCGAGACCGGGGAAAACGGTCGTGGAAGGGAAGGCTTACGTCCATTGGGCCGACTCCGGGAAGACGGCAAGGGCGCTGAAAGCCGCCGGGATCACGGCCGTCAGCCTGGCCAACAACCACGCGATGGACCTGGGACGGGAGGGACTGGAAGAAACCCTGGAAGTCCTCGATCGGTCAGGCCTGGCCAGGACGGGGGCAGGCCTTGATCTCTACGAAGCGGAACGGCCCCTCGCCTGGGAAATCCAGGTGGGAAGAAGGACGGTGCCGGTTGCTGTTTTTTCCGGTTTCGAATACCGTCAGAACTACGACGAGAAATTCGAGTTTTATGCCGCAAAGGGGGTTCCCGGTGTCAACCCCCTGGACCCGAAGCGGTTCGAGATCGCGGTTCATTCCCTGAAATCCAGGATTCCAGGAGTCTTTGTGATCGCCTTCCCCCATTGGGGCAAAAACTACGCCTGGAAAACCCCCGCGCAGGTCCGGCTGGCTCACGCCCTGATCGACGCCGGGGCGGATCTCGTCCTCGGCCACGGAGCCCACCAGCTCCAGGAAATTGAAGTGTACCGGGGAAGATGGATCGTGTATGGGCTGGGCAACTTCCTCTTCCATTCCCCGGGCCGGTATGATTCAAAGAAGGCCCCGCCCTACAGCTTCGTCGCCCGCCTGGAGCTGGGGGAAAAGGGGGAAGCCCCGAAAAAGACCTTGCGACTTTATCCCATCCAGTGCGACAACGCCGTCACGGGTTTCAGGACCCGCCCGGTCAACCCGCGGGAATTCACCGAAATGCGGACCCTCCTGCTTCAGCGAATGCACGGGAAAAGCGCCTCCGGGATCCGGGCAAAGAAAGACGCGCTGGGCTTTCACCTGGAGATCGCCCTGCCCTGAAGCCAGGAAGAAGAAACCGCGGGAAAGGTGACTTCAACCATGAGGAGTTCCCGTCTAACCCTGCCTGTCCTGGCCGCCCTCGGCGCCGTCTATTTTTTCTGGGGGACGACCTACCTGGGCATGAAGGTCGCCATCGAAACCCTGCCGCCCTTCTTCATGCTGAGCCTCCGCTTCACGGCGGCCGGGACGCTCCTGCTCTCCTGGGCCGCAAGCCGGGGCAAGCTTGTAGCCACACCGGGGCAGCTTCTTGGAGCCGCCCTTGCCGGAGGGGTGATGCTGCTCGGCGGAACGGGCCTGGTCGCCTGGGCGGAACAGTTCGTTCCCTCCAACATCGCGGCGGTCGTCATCGCCACGATGCCCCTCTGGATGGCCGTGGTCCGGTGGGTGGCCCTGCGGGGAGACCGGCCCGGGAAGGCCTCCCTGGCGGGACTCGTCCTCGGCTTCGGGGGAACCCTCCTGCTGGTCCGGTCGACTACGTCCGCAGGCGGCACGGCGGAGGGACACACCGCCGGCCTTGCCGTGCTCGTTCTCGCGGCTTTCCTGTGGGCATCGGGGTCGCTTCTTTCACGCGCGCTGGAACAGCCCGCCTCGCCCGGTTTCGCCACCTCGGTCCAGCTTTTGTCCGGGGGGATCTGCTGCCTCATGGCGGGGCTCGTCACGGGAGAGGCCGGACGGATCCAGGTCGAGGCGGTTTCTTTCCGGTCCGCGGCCGCCATCGCCTACCTGGCCGTTTTCGGGTCCGTCGTGGCCTTCAGTTGCTACACCTGGCTCCTCAAGGCAACGGACCCCGCCCTGGCCTCGAGCTATGCCTACGTCAGCCCGGTGGTGGCGGTCATCGCGGGATGGCTGTTCGCCGGGGAGAAACTGAACCCCGGCAGCCTGGTCGCCTCAGGAGTGATCCTCGCCTCGGTCGCCCTCATCATCCGGGGAACGGCCAGTCCCGGAAAGGAGAACCTGGAAGGAAAGCCTGCGGGACCGAAAAACTTGCCTTGATCCAGCACGCAGTGGTAGGATTCGCGTGCGGGTTTTTTTGACAATCGACACGTACTGTCTGCGGGGGGGCCCCTGGAAGGGGCTGAGATAAAGGGTGTTACCCTTTGACCCCACGAACCTGATCCGGGTCATGCCGGCGTAGGGAGCGAGGCGGTTTTCTTGGCGGAGATTGACGCAGCGAGAAGATACGGCGGGCTTCCCTCGGGGAGCCCGCCGATTTTTTTGGGGAGGTGGAGGCATGTCCATCTACAGGGGGGTCGCGTTGACTGTCGCCGGAAGCGATTCGGGCGGCGGGGCCGGTATCCAGGCGGACATCAAGACTTTCGCGGCGCTTCGGGTTTTCGGAACGAGCGCGCTGACGGCTCTGACGGCCCAGAACAGCCTCGGGGTTGCCGCCATCCACGGCATTCCGCGGGAGATGATTCGGGCCCAGCTGGAGGCCGTGTGCGGGGATTTCATGCCCCATGCCGTCAAAACCGGGATGCTGGGTTCGAAGGAAACGATCCTGGAGGTCGCCGGTTTCCTCGCCGGCCGCTGTCCCTTCCTGGTCGTCGACCCTGTCATGGTCGCCACCAGCGGGGACTCTTTGCTCGAGCCGGAGGCAGAACGGACCCTGGGGGAAATCCTTGTCCCGAAGGCCGACCTTGTAACGCCCAACCTCCCGGAGGCGGAAAAGCTCACCGGGCGGCCGGTCCGGGATCTCGACGGCATGATCGAGGCCGCCTTCTGCATTGCCCGGATGGGAGCCCGGGGGGTGCTCGTCAAGGGCGGCCACCTGGAGGGGGCGGTTCTGCGGGACGTCCTGCTCTGGGAGGGCCGGGTCCGGATTTTCGAGGAGCCGAGGATCCCGACCCAGGATACCCACGGGACGGGCTGCACCCTGAGCGCAGCCATCACCGCCGAGCTGGCGGCGGGGTGCGGCATGGAGGAAGCCGTCCTGAGAGGACGAACCTACCTGAGAACCGCCTTGGCCGCCAGTTTTCGAGGGGGAAGGGGACGCGGCTGCCTTGGCCATGCGGTGAGCGTCCCCTGGATCAGGCCATGACTTTCCCAGGAAAACGCCTGAAAGACGCGTGGGACGCGCTCCGGGAGCGCCGCCCCCTTGTCTACCACCTGACGAACGGGGTCGCCATGGCCGAGCAGGCCCACGTCACCCTGGCCGCAGGGGCCTCTCCCGTCATGTCCCTCTGCGCCGAGGAGAGCGAAGCGTTCGCAAGGGCGGCAGATGCAGTCCTGATCAACACCGGGACCCCCTCTCTCGCTTCCGGGGAAATCTGGGAAAAGGCCGCCCTCGCCGCGAAAGAGTCGGGCCGCCCGGTCATTCTCGACCCGGTCGGCTTCGGAGCCACTGGCTTTCGAAGCCGGCTGATCCGTTCGCTTCTCGACACCCGCTGCATCACCGCCGTGAAGGGGAACGCCTCGGAGATCTGCCTCCTGGCGGGCCAGGCCGGATCCGTCCGGGGAGTGGACCGCGGACTTTCCCCGGACCCGGCAAGGGCCGTGCTTGCCGTTGCCCGGCGAGAGAAGCTGGTCGCGGCCGCCACGGGCAAGACCGACTGGGTCAGTGACGGCGAACGCACCTGGGCTGTCGAGGGGGGGAGCCCGATGCTCGAGAGCTTTTCGGGAAGCGGCTGCTGGCTCGGGTCCGTGATCGCGGCCTGTGTCGGAGCTTCCGGCGATCCCGTCGGGGGAACCCTGGCCGCCCTCTGCGCCTTCGATGCCGCCGCCGAGGAGGCAGCTTCCTTCTCCCAAGGGCCGGGGAGTTTTCGGGCTCACTTCCTGGACGCCCTCCACCGCCTGGCACAAAGCGGCGCATTCCCGATGGCTGAGCGAATCCGGGAGGTGACGCCGTGACCCCGCTGTCACGCAGGCTTTTCCTTACCGTTCTCGTGGACCCGGCAGGACTCCCGGGCAGGAGCGTTCTCGAACAGGCTGAAGGGGCCATCCGTGGCGGGGCGACGGCCATTCAGCTGCGTTCCAAGGCAGCCTCGGCCAGGGAGCAAATCGCTCTCGGGAAGGTTCTCGGGGATCTCTGCCGAAAGTTCGACGTCCTTTTCATCGTCAACGACCGGCTGGACGTGGCCCTGGCCTGCGGCTCGAACGGCGTCCATCTTGGGCAGGACGATCTTCCCGTCGATGCCGCCAGGACAATCGCACCCCCGGGTTTCGTGATCGGCGTTTCCGCTCACGATGCAAAAGAGGCTCGCGAAGCGGAAAGGCTGGGCGCCGATTATCTCGGGGTTGGGGCCGTCTTTCCCACTTCAACCAAGAGAAACGCCCGGCACATCGGGATCGCCGGGTTGCGGGCCGTCATCGAATCCACCGTTCTTCCCTGCGTGGGAATCGGCGGAATCACCGCACGGACCGCCCCCGAAATCCTTCGATGGGGAGCCTGCGGAGTCGCGGTCCACTCCGCTGTCGCCAATGCCGAAAACGCCGAGGCAGCCGCAAGGGAATTCAGGGTTTTGATGGAACGGGGAGGGCCCCACCGTGCTTGAGGTTCTGGACTTTTCCCTGGAAAGGGGCGGCTCGCCCCTCCTGGAGGGGGCGTCCCTGCATCTTCAAAGAGGCGGATTCGGAATCCTCGTTGGCCGGTCCGGGTGCGGAAAGACTTCTTTTTTCAAGGCACTGGCCGGTCTTCTGCCTCGCAGGGCGGGGCAAATCCGGTGGAGGGGAAAAAGCGTTGAAAACCTCGCGGGTTTGGCCGCCTCCATGCAGCAGAAAGACCTGCTTTTGCCCTGGGCAACCCTCGAGGAGAACGTCTTGCTTCCAGCGCTGGTCTCAGGCAGAGGCGGTCCAGGAGAAAGGAACCGGGCGAGGGATCTCTTGAAGCGATTTGGTCTCGAGGGATTCGAAAAGTTCCTGCCGAACCAGGTTTCGGGCGGGATGCGGCAGCGGTGCGCCCTGGCCCGAACGGTTCTTTCAGGGAGGGAAATTCTCCTCCTGGACGAACCGTTATCGGCTCTCGACGCTTTGACCCGTTCGCACCTTCAGCGAGAAATCTTCAGACTGCAGCAGGAATTCGGGCGAACCATCCTGATGGTGACGCACGACGTGGAGGAAGCGCTGCTCTTGGCCGACCGGATCTTCGTCTTCCACGGGGTTCAGGGAGGAATCGAGGAGCTGCTGAACCTCTCCGGCACGAAACCCCGGGAAACCGACGCTCCGGCCGTCGTGAAAAACCGGAAGGTTCTGCTTGAAGCCTTGGAAAGAGGCCATTCCCATGCGGCATAGAGTGACCGCGTTCGCCCTTTCGCTCCTGTTTCTTGCGGCGTGGGAGGCCCTGTGCCGCTTTTCGGAAATCCCGGCCTTCCTTTTGCCCGCTCCTTCAAGGATCGCTTCTACCCTGGCTGGGGACTTCCCGCTCCTTTTTCTTCACGGGGTCGTGACGCTGGGAGAAATCCTGCTGGGTGTTGCCGGTGCAGTATCCGCGGCGATCCCCCTCGCCCTTGCGATGTTTGCAAGCCCCTGCCTCGAACGCGGTCTCACGCCGTTTTTGGTGGCCTCCCAGGCCGTTCCCGTCTTCGCCCTGGCGCCGATCCTGGTTTTCTGGCTCGGGTACGGCATAGCGGGAAAGGTCCTGGTGGCCGGGCTTGTCATTTTCTTTCCCATCACGGTGGCCCTGCTGGATGGACTGAAATCCTGCGATCCGGACCTGGAAGACCTGTTCCTTCTGATGGGGGCTTCCTTTCCAGCCCGCCTGCGCCTGCTCTATATCCCTCAGGCCCTTCCCTGGTTCTTCTCAGGGCTCCGGGTCGGGGTCACCGTTTCCACGATCGGCGCGATCATCGGGGAATGGGTCGGAGCCCAGAAAGGGCTGGGTTTCCTGATGCTCCAGGCAAACGCCCGGCTCAGGACCGACCTGGTTTTCTCCTGCGTGGCCCTTCTCAGTCTCATCGGGCTTTCCCTCTGGTTCGGTCTTGGCTGGATCGAAACGAAGCTGATCCCCTGGAGGGAACCCCTGCAATTCACCCCCAAGGCAAGGAGGTCTTGCAATTGAAGAGAGTCCTCTGTTCGATCGTCATTCTGCTTGGGCTCGCGGCGGCTTGCCCGGCCGCCCAGGAAGTCACGCTCATGCTCGACTGGGTTCCCAATGTCGACCATCTTCCGATCTACGTCGCGAAAGAGATGGGCTTTTTCCGAAGGGAGGGGCTTGAGATCCGGATCCTCGCACCCTCCGAAACGGCAGATGCCCTGAAACTGGCAGCCGCCTCAAAGGTGGACTTTGCCGTCGGATATGCTCCCCAGGTGATCGTGTCGGCCGCGGAAGGCGTTCCGCTGCAGGTGGTAGGACGCCTGATGGAGCATCCCTTGAGCACCCTGCTTTTCCTGGAAGGAAAGGGGATCCAGTCCCCGTCCGACCTGTCCGGGAAACGAATCGGCTACACGGTCCCAGGAGTGATGGACGTTCTGCTTGACGCCTTCTCGAAGCTGAACGGCGTGAAGGGAATCACTCCCGTCAACGTTGGGTTTTCCATCGTGCAGTCTCTCGCTTCCGGGAAGGTGGACGCGGTGATGGGCGGCTTCCGCAACTACGAAGCCGTTGAAATGATTCAGCAGGGAATGAAACCGTCCGCCTTTCCCCTTGAGCAATGGGGGATCCCGGATTACGACGAACTGGTCTTCGTGACCTCCAGGAATTTCGCAAAATCAAACCCGCAAGTCATCCGAAGCTTCAGGATCGCGTTGGACAAGGGAATTCGAACGTCTCTCGCGAACCCGGAAAAAGCGCTTGAAACCTATTTCCGGGCAGTTCCCGAGGCCCCTCGCAATCTCGAGAAGGAAGTCCTTGGCAAAACGCTTCCGTTTTTCGCCCGCTCCCAGGAGCTCGACCCTTCCAGGTGGAAGATGTTTTCCGCCTTTGCCCTGAGGTGGCGACTCATCGGACGGGCCGTCGAAGCAGAACGGCTTCTCTGGAAGGACCGGTGAGGGCAATGGCCTGTACGAATCTCCCGCTCCGCAAGCTTGTGCTAGCGGCGCTTTTCGCGTCCGTCGGGGTCTTCCTTTCCGGCCTTTCGATCCCTCTCGGGCCGACCCGGTGTTTCCCCATCCAGCACGCCGTCAACGTCATGGCCGGTGTTCTTCTGGGCCCCTGGTGGGCCGCCGGGGCAGCCTTCATCACGAGCACCTTGCGGCTCGCGACAGGAACCGGAACGTTTTTCGCCTACCCGGGAAGCATCCCGGGCGCCCTCGCGGTCGGCCTTGCGGCCTCTCTTTTCAAGCGGAGACGGATCTATGCCGCGCTGGCGGAGCCTCTGGGCACATCCATCGTTGGGACGAGCCTGAGCTCGGCGGTCATCGCCCCAGCCATCCACTCGGGGGCAACCTTCACGATGCTGTTTCCCGCCTTCCTCGCAAGCAGCGCATCAGGGGCCTTCCTGGGGGCCCTCGTTCTTGCGGCCCTCTCCAGGTTCAGGCTGGAAGAGGCGGTAGCGGTCCGCAGATAGGCGAAAAACGGGACGAAAGCGGCCCGAAACGGGCCGCTTTCGTTTTTTTGCCCCTTTTCTTGATTCGCACCGCTATTTGTCGTTCCTGTGCAGCCTCCTGTACGGCTCGAAGATCCCGCCCCTCCAGGAGTCAAAGATCCTCCGCTGCCGGCTGTCCAGGACCGAACGGATCCTCTCCCTAACCCGGTACGAGAGGAAAAGCATGTCTTTCCGGGCGTTGAGCAGGTCCCGCCTGTAGCGAGCCTCCGAGCGGGCGGAAAAGGGCGCCCAGCTATTCCTGAAATACTCCCGTTCAAGAATCCAGAGGCGTCGTTCTCGCTTCCGCATCTCTTCCGCCGCGTCCCGAAGGATCCGGTCGATCTGCCTCTTCTGGCGCGGGGTCAGGTGAAGCCGCCGCTCCAGTTCCCTCGAAAGCTCCCAGCGTACCCTGCCGAAGTGCCATCCCCGGTCTCCGTCCCGATCGTACCATCGCCCCATCCGTTCCCACGCCAGGCTCCGCTGGTCCGGTTCAAGGATCTGGTAAAAGCGGTAGAGGAAATCGTCGTCGGTCCGCAGGAGGAAATCGAGGTCGCGGTCCAGGGAACTCTGCCTTCGGGAATCCAGGACTTCCCCGATGATGATCAGCCCGAGAAGGTCCTTCAGGTCCTCGAGACGCTCGGAACGGCGTTCAAACCGTTCGTCCCGGCGGAGGTCCCGGATCGCCTCCCTCTGCCTCGGCGTCAGGCGCAGCCCGTCCAGGAAGTCGTCCGAGAGAAGCCGTTCGACGCTGCGCCCCGTCCAATAGAGGTCGTCCCGGTCCTCCTTCCAGGAATCCGCCCGGGCGGGCAAAGCAGCCGTCACGCACGTTCCAGCCAGGATCAGTACCAGCACGTTTCTCCAGAATCGGTTCATCTCGCAGGCCTCCTTTGAGAGTGAAATTTAAAGGAAGCGGGTCACCTCTTCGGCGGCCCGCTTCCTTCGGTCATTTGTCGTTTTTCACCGGGGGCCTCATCATCCAAGGGGTCAGGGGACGCTCTTGCGAGTCGAGCCATCTCCTCTGGGGTTCGTTCAGGATCGGCCGGAGCCTTTCCCGGATCTCGCTTTCCGGCACCCTCAGCTGCTGACGGTACTCGAAGAGCCTTTTGCGCTGCTCCTCCCGATCACGCCCGGACCGATCGTCCCAGCTGTGCCTGAAGTAATTCTTCTCCATCTCCCGGTATCGCCTCTCCCGGTCCCTGTATCGATCGTCCAGGTCCCGGAAAACCCGCTCCATGTCGCGCCTCTGCCGGTCGTCCAGCCGCAGCCGCCTGTCCCAGTCCCTCGGGAGCCAGCGGTACCGTTCTTCCCTCCAGTCATATCGGCGATTGATGTACCGGTCGTCGTACCAGCGGTCGAAACGGATGATGAACGTTCGTCTCTGGTCCGCGTCCAGGATCCGCATGAACAGGTAAAGGAAATCGTCCAGCCGCATCATCCTGTAATAGTCGGAATCCCAGTAGCCGTCCTGGGACTGGCTGAAGTAAAGCCCCAGGGCAACAAGGGCCAGAAACGTCCGGAAATTGTCGTCATCGCCCCTCTCGATCCGGACGTCGTAACCGTACCCGCGCCTTCCAAAATCGAACAGCCCGAACAGCCGGCCCAGATCCCTTCCGTCCCAGCGGTCGAACCGGCTGTCGTACCGCCGGTCATCCCGCCGGTTCTCCCAGCGGTCGTCCCGTCGCCCGTCGCTGCGATCGTCCCAGTCACGCCGCCGGAGTTCGTCGAGCGAATCGCGCTGGTTCCGGGTCAGGTTCAGGGAATTCAAAAGTTCCGGGCTTAGGAGGCTATCGATCTCCTCCCGCATTGAGGGCATGTTGGCGACCGGGTCCTGGAACTCCGCGGCGGCGTACGCCGGTACTGCGGCCCCCAGGAAAACCGCGGCCAACGCGACCATCCATCCGATTCCTCTCCATCTCTTCATTTTCAGGACCTCCATTCCTCGGAAAATGTCTGCATTCCTCCGAGTGGCGGTCCCATTCTAGGATTTTTTTCCTTAAGGTGCCCTTTTGAAACCTTTAGAATTGTTTAGAGGACTCTTCACTTCAGCCCGAGCTCCTTCAGCTTCGCCTCCGTGGGGATCCCGTTCTCGTCCCAGCCGCGGACCCTGTAGTACTCCGCCACCATCTCCTGGACCCGGCTCACCATGCCCTTTGCCGCGCCTTCGGGCAAGGGCTCTTCCAGGAGACGCTTCGGGAGGGTGTCGTCCGTCTTGGGATCGAGGCCCTCCCGGAGGTTGAAGAGCCGCTCCAGGTTCCAGATCCTCTCCCCGCAGCGCATCATCTCCTCCGTCGAGCCGATCCTCCCGGTTCCGCTCCTGAGAAAAGCCGCGTAATCTTCCGCCGATAGGGCGAAGGACGTGAAGAGGCACATGCCCGAGGAGTCGATGGCGGCGGTCAGGTCATTGAAAATCTTCGTCCACTCGGCCTTCCCCTCGGTCGCCCATGGATCGAGCTTCTGCGGGATTCCGAGAATTTCGGCGGAAATCATGT
>JAJUIT010000139.1 GCA_029267465.1 Synergistaceae bacterium | reverse complement strand
GTCCACCCCGATGGCCACCAGGACGGAAACGTTCTCCGCCCGGCCTCCCCAACTGCGCTTCAGCCAGATCCCGTCCAGGTAGACGTAGGGGTGTTCTCCGGCAAGGGGCCGGTTCCTCCAGGTTTCAATGTGCTCGCAGATCTTCCGGTTCATCTCGCTCACGGTGGAAGGGCTTACTTTCGTCCCCCACAGGGCTTCGGTGATGTCTTCCACCCTCCTGACCGAAACACCCGCCAGGTACATCTCCATCATGGCCTCTTCCACCGAGCTTTCCCGTCTCCGGTACCGCTCGATGATGGCCGTTTCAAAGGGCAGGCTCCGCAATTTCGGCACCTTCAGCGTCACTTCCCCCGCCTTGGTGTGGAGCTTCCGGTCGTAATGGCCGGCCCGGGTGTCCGTCCTTTCCGGGGACCGTTCATACCGGCTTGCCTTGCAGATGGCGTCCGCCTCGGCTTCCAGCAGAGTGTTGAGCGTTTCCTCCACGGTTCCACGGACGATCTGGTCCAGGCGGCTTCTGATCTCTCCCTCGTCGATCCGGATGAGTTCCGGCTTTCCCTTTGTAACGCCCGCTTCGTTCGTGTTATCGTTCATCTGCAGCAGCCTCCTGGTCGAGTGGGTTGGGTTTCGGTCTTCGCAAACCAAACTTTACCCCCACCTCGGGGCTGCTGCCTATTTCTTAAACCTAAATGTGCGAAAGATATCGTACGTTATCCGGTTTGTCCTTAACTGGTTCTAAGGATACACCGCATTTCCCGAGGAAAGACGGGGAGTGACATCCGGCCGCGCTCGGTTTTCAATGGCAGGAGCCCGGATCATCATTGCCCAAGAAACGCTGAGAACCCGCCCCAGCCGCCGGAAATGAATGGCGGGATCGCCCAGTAAAATGCTCCTGCTGGTGTGGGCCGTTTTTTTACGTGCTCTTGAAGAAAAGACAGGAAGAAACCCCCTTGGCATCCTGAAACCGAGGGATGCCAAGGGGGAGATCACAAAACAACAGTCCGAGGAAATGAAGAAGGATCTCTAGGCGGATCGCTGATTCAGGGAGGGGAAAGGTTTTCTATTTCTCCTCCCATTTTTCCACGAACTTGGCAAATCCCCTGAAGGAGTAGTCCTGTTTCCGGTCCATGTCCGGCTGGATTTTTCGATAGAAGCAGACGGGGATGCATTTTTCCGCAAGGTTCTTCGCGATGCAGGGAGTGCAGCCTTTGTCGTGATTGGCCGGGTGAGCGGGGCATTCGTGGTCGACGCAGGTGCAGAAAGGAACGCTTGTCAAGAAAACCCCTCCTTCGCTGTTAAGCGATAGAACTGAAAAAACGTTCCAGTGAATCCTACCAAAAATACGGATTCATGGACAGGCAAAAAGGCCCCGGCAAGGGGGTAGAAGCCGGGGCCTTGATCGATGGGATGGGTCTTGTACTGCCTGGGTCTTGTAACAGTGCAAGCATATCCTTCGCCTGTTCATCTCCCATCGGGAAAACCCCGCATTTTTTCTCAGGTTGTTTTACTGACCGGTTCTTTCTGCGCCACCGAAGGGGGTTTAGAGAATGCTGGACTAGCACCGATCGAATGTCAGGTGTGACGCCAAAGAGTCCTGAATCCAGCTTGCCGTTATTGTGATTTCCCTCGGGCAAGCACGGGCCAGGTGTTTTCCAAATGCCCCTGGCGGATCCCATGGATGAAATCGTAAAGGTTCGTGGTCGGGCAGGCATGGTTCGGGATGATTTCCATTTTTTGACCGATGGAGAAATCGAGTCCTGAACCGGCTGGGATGTCGAACGATGCGTGTTCGTCGGACATCCGGTTCAGGACAATTTCGGGGTGGTCCTTGAGCCTCCCGTGACCGGCCGAACGGGTGATGCCCGTTTCCTGGACGTAGTAGGTCAAAGCTTTTGTCCCCGCGTCCAGGACGACACGCTCCGGGGTTGGCCGGCTGATGACCGTTGCGAGCACGGTTTGAGCGCAAAAGGCATAGGTGCCCAGAACCTGGGCCTGGTCCCCGTCCAGGAAGACGTACGTTCCGGGGCGGATTTCCGTTATACCGGGCAGGATCCCGTCAACCAGCAGGGAGGGAGTGGAGCCGACGGAAACCTCCTCTACCGGGATTCCGGACGATCTTAGCAATTCGGCGGTTTCCAGCATGAGGGTTTGGCTCTGCCGGTTAATCTGCCTGACTTCGTCCAGTGTCGCCGCGTCGTAACTTTGTCCGTCGTGCGTGTAGATGCCCCTGAGGCGAAGGCCGGGGGCCTCTTCGACCTGCCTCGCAAGGTCCAGGGTGGGGCTCCCCGGATGGACCCCGGTACGTGGATCCCCGGTCTCGACATCGATCAGGACGTCAAGTGCACGGGACTCTCCGGCCATGACCCGCGACAGGGTCTGGATGTGAAACGGGTGGTCGACTCCGACCGCCAGGCGCCTGACTCTTCTTGCCAGCGCCCGGAGCCTTTCCAGCTTGATTGGACCGACAATTTCGTTGGCGATGAAAATGTCGTCTATGCCTTCGGAAGCCATGACTTCTGCTTCCCCAAGCTTAGCGACCGTGATCCCCGTTGCCCCCATTTCGATTTGAATCCGGGCAATCGCCGGGGTTCGGTGCGTCTTTGCATGAGGCCGCAATTTCACCCCGGCGAGGTTGGCCTTTTCCTGCATAAACCGGAGGTTTCGCTCCATGCGGTCCAGGTCGACCAAAAGACAGGGAGTGTCAAGATCCGAAACCGGAAGCTTTCCCATCGAAAAAACCTCCTTCCAGGTCACTGGGAAACAAGATCTGAGGATCGCCATGAATCGAGACCGGCGTTCGCCCTTTGCCGGCTTTTCTGCTCCGATCCGCTCCTGGAGCCCAAAACCGAACTGCCTCAGTTTCATGAAAAAGGCTCAAAAAAATGGTATCTCTCTAAAAAATTCTAGAGCGTTCGGGCGGGTGAAGTCAAAGAATCCTGGGATTGCTGTAAGCTGGGATTGAAAAAAACTGTCGGTCGGCGTTTTGGCTGGCTAACAGCGAAAAGGTGGTGTTAGGTGATGAAAAAGGCCCTGAAGCTGCTTTTCGTGGTTTTCGTTATCCTTCTGCCTCTGGTCGCGGAAGCCCGGGCACTGACACTGGCGAGTCCTGCTTTCCTAGATGGGGAGAGGATGCCTCTGAATTCCGGTTATAAAAACGGGAACATCTCTCCAGCTTTGCAATGGTCGGATTTTTCCGAAAAAACCGAGTCGTTTGCCCTCGTCATGGACGACCCAGACGCAAGGGGTTGGACCCATTGGGTTGTTTTTAACATCCCGGTTTCCGTGACAGGGCTGGAGGAGAACTTCCCAAGGCAGGAAGAACTCCCCGATGGAACTCGCCAGGGGTTGAATGATTTTAAAAAGGTGGGATATGGCGGCCCGTGCCCCCCAAGCGGGGTCCACCGGTACGTGTTTCGGCTTTTTGCCCTGGACTCCAGGATCGAGCTGGACGCTGGATGCTCAAAAGCCGCTCTTTTGAAGGCGATCAAAGGACACGTCCTCGCCGAGGCAAAACTGACGGGGAAATACGGAAATTAGCCGGTTTGCCTTGACGGGCAATCCCGACTGGAAGAATCTCAGGAAAAAGGAGAAATCGAGATGTCCAAACTGAAAATTGCCCAATGCCAGCTGCCGGTTCCAGGGGATAAGGGCGAAACAATGGCCCTCTTGGAACGGACGGTCCGAGAGCTTGCTTCAATGAACGTGGATCTTGTTGCCTTGCCGGAAATGTTTTGCTGCCCCTACAAAACGGAGAATTTCCCGCGTTACGCGGAAGAGGAAGGCGGCCTCTTGTGGAAGGCCTGTTCGGCCCTCGCCCGGAAATACAACCTGTACCTTTCCGCGGGATCGATGCCCGAGAAAGATGGCTCAGGGCGAGTTTTCAATACGGCCTATGTTTTCGACAGGGCGGGCAGGCAAATCGCCAAGCACCGCAAGATGCACCTTTTTGACATCGACGTGAAGGGGGGGCAACGTTTCAGGGAATCCGAGACCCTTTCGGCCGGAAACACGGTCACTACTTTTGAAACCGAGTTTGGAACGTTCGGCCTCTGCGTCTGCTACGATTTCCGTTTCCCGGAGCTGGGACGCCTGATGGCCCTCAGGGGAGCGCAGCTGATCCTGGTGCCGGCGGCCTTCAATATGACCACGGGGCCGGCCCACTGGGAAACGATGTTCCGCTCCCAGGCCCTGAACAACCAGGTTTTCGCGGTCGGAACCGCTCCGGCCAGGG
>JAJUIT010000153.1 GCA_029267465.1 Synergistaceae bacterium | reverse complement strand
CTGGATAGCGGACCCATTCGACCCCGGGATGCCCTTCAAGGAAGGAGGCGACCTTCAGGGCGTTCTCGCTGTGCCGGGCCATGCGCAGGGGAAGAGTGGCAAGTCCGAGGTGCAGAAGATAGGCGTTGAACGGGGAAAGGCACCCCCCGAGATCCCGAAGGATCGAACACCGGATCTTCGCCGCAAGAGCCCCCGGCCCGAAGCGGTCCGCAAAGACAAGCCCGTGGTAAGAGGGGTCGGGCTGGGTCAGGAAATCCCACTTCCCGGAGCCCTTCCAGTCCATATTTCCCCCGTCCACGATCGCCCCGGCGATCACGTGGCCATGCCCGGAAATGTACTTCGTGGCGGAATGGATGACGATGGAGGCACCCCATTCAAAGGGACGGCACAGCGCCGGAGAGGCGAACGTGTTATCCACAACCAGCGGGATTCCATTTTCCCTGGCGATCTTTGAGAGCCCTTCTAAAGGGGCCACGTTCATCACCGGGTTCCCGATCGTTTCCGTGAGGATGCACCGGGTTTGCGGCGTCACCGCCGCACGGACCGCATCCAGGTCGTCGGTTTCCACGATCGTGCTGGTTACCCCCAGCCTGCCGAACAGGTTTTTCAGCAGGGTAAGGGTTCCGCCATACAGTCTACGGCCCGCGACAACATGGTCTCCAGTCGAGCAGAGCGCAGAAAGAAGGTGGGAAAAGGCCGCCTGGCCGCTGGCAGTCGCCACGCAGTCTACTCCTCCTTCCAGCGCGGAAAGCCCCTGTTCAAAGGCTGTCACGGTTGGGTTGGAAATCCTGGAATAGAGATGACCGGGTTCTTCCAGTTCGAAGAGGCGCATGGCCATTTCGGGAGACTCGAACCGATACCCGGCCGTCATATAGACGGGAAGCCCGAAGGAACCGGTTGCAGGATCGTGGCTCCAGCCTGCGTGCAGAGCCCTGGTCATCAAGCCCGTTTTTTCTCCCTTTTTGTACGCCATTGACCATGCACCTCCCATAAAATCAGCCCCTTCCTCAAGAGGAAGGGGCTTAAAAAAGTCTTCCTCTCCTATCAAGCAGCTTTCCGCTGCCGGTCTTGGCACCACACCTCGAATTCGGGCAGGTTGCCGGGCTTCATCGGGCCGTTCCCTCCGCCGCTCTGGATAAGAGTTTGTCTGTTTCGGTTGTCTTGGTTCAGGATAAATTGGAAGAGATTCTATGATGCAGAGCTTCCCATTGTCAAGGCCAGGGTGCCGAAAAATCGGTCCGCGTTTCCGGCGAGAAGGGATTCTTGTTGTTCTGGGGTCAATCCGGCCTCTTCGATCTGCCGGGAATGACGACCCCATTTCAGAATCGGGAAGTCACTCCCAAAAAGGATTTTCCGCCCAACTCCTGCGGCCCAGGCAGACCGGTAGACCGCAGCGTCATAGAGGAACGGGAGCGCGGCCGTGTCGTACCAGGCATTTTCCAGGACCCTGGCCATTTCCGGCATGAGTTCGTAGAGCCAGAGGCCGCCCCCCATGTGAGCGAAAACGACACGCAGTTCAGGATGATTGGAGCAAAGCATGGCCGCCTCCCTGGGGCCGACGTTTCCTTTCCCGGGATAATCATGCCCCACCGGTTCGGCGGTATGGAAGATCACGGGAATTCCCAGCTCATGACAAGTTCCGGCAATCCGCCAGGTCTGCCGGATGTCCGAGAGGTCAAAGCCCTGCCCCTCGGGAAAGAGTTCCCCCACTCCCCACAGGCCTTTTTGCCTGCAACGCCGGATTTCCTCCTCTGTCCCCCTGGCGAGGGGAGGAACCACCGCAAACCCCTTGAATCGCCCCGGGAAGCGAGCCTGGCTTTCAATGACGTAATCGTTGCACTCCCTGCAGAGCCCCAGATCCCGAAAGGCGAACCCGAAAATCCAGCTTTCGCTGATGCCCGCTTCATCCATCGCGTTCAGGGCGTCTTCCGCGGTCGCCCACTTGTGGACCTTTCCCCGGGCGAGCCTGGCGAAATAAGGTTCCTTTTCGGCAATCTTTTCCCAGTTCGTAATGATGTGGGGGGGGTAAACATGAACGTGGCAATCGATTATTTTCAACCCTTTTCACGTCCTTCCGGCGATGCCGTCTTTCTGATTTGGTCGATATTTCCCATGATACGCCGGGTGGTCTCCGGGCGGTTCATCGTGTAGAGATGAATTCCGTCCACGCCGGCGGCGAGGAGGTCGACAATTTGATCGGTCGCATAGGCAACTCCGGCTTCGGCTAGAGCCGCAGGGGAATTCGCATAGCGTGCGATGATGCGGGTAAACCGCGGCGGCAGCGAAACGCCGCAGAGAGAAACGATCTTTTGGACCTGGGCTGCGTTCAGGACCGGGAAGATGCCCGCTACAATGGGAACGGTGATTCCCCTCCTGCGGGCCTCGTCACGAAACCGGTAGAACAGTTCGTTGTCAAAAAAAAGCTGGGTAATCAGAAATTCTGCTCCGGCCTCGACCTTCAACTTCAGAAAATCAAGGTCTTTGTCGATGTCCTGGCATTCGATGTGTCCTTCCGGATACGCCGCGGCCCCAATGCAAAAGTTTCCGAAATGGTTCCTGCGAAGATGCCTCACGAGATCGCAGGCGTAGGCAAAGTCCCGTTTTCGGTCTGTCGCATCGCCAGGCTGTGGATCGCCCCTCAGGGCGAGAATGTTCTGAACCCCCTCGTCCAGGAGTTCTTCGCAGATGTCATCAATTTCCCCGGCAGTGTGGGATCGACAGGTAAGGTGGGCGAGAGCCTCGATTCCGTAGCCGTTTCGGATCCTCGCTGCGATCTCGACCGTTCGGTCCCGGCTGCTTCCTCCCGCTCCGTAGGTGACGCTGATGAAGCCGGGGGAAAGGTCTTTCAGGGCCTCGATCGTCCTATAGACCCCTTCGACCGGGGCATCGGCTTTTGGAGGGAAAACCTCGAAAGAAACGACAGGGCCGTTTTTCCCGAAAAGGTCGCGGATGAACACGGTTTATTCCCCTCCTTTTTCCTGTTCAAGCAGGCGATCGACAAGACGTGCGGCCTCGATGGCATCCCGGGCGTAACCGTCAGCCCCGATTTTTTCGGCAAAGTCTGCACTCACGGCAGCTCCGCCGAGGACAAAGCGGCAGGTCATCCCACGGGCCCGTCCCAGGGAGATGACTTCGCCCATTCGTTCAACCGTCGTGGTCATCAGGGCGGAAAGGCCCACCAGATCCGCCTTCTCGCGAACCGCCGCTTCCAGGATCCGCTCCGCGGGGACGTCCTTGCCGGCATCCACGACCTTGTACCCACGGCTTTTCAGGACCATCGCCACGACGTTCTTTCCCAGGTCATGGAGATCCCCTTCTACGGTCGCCAGAAGAACTGTCCCGCGCGTTTCCAGAGTCTTTCCACCCGCCAGCAGGCTTTCCTCCGCCAGCCTGCAGACGGCCTGGGCTGCCTCGGAGGAAGCGAGAAGCTGCGGGAGGAAGAAATCTCCGCATTCGTACAACCTTCCGACATCTTCCAGCGCGGGGAGAACCCTATCTTGGATCAACTCCATGGGGTGACCG
>JAJUIT010000017.1 GCA_029267465.1 Synergistaceae bacterium | reverse complement strand
GGCCCCTGCGGCGGGGGGAGAGCTTTTGGACGAGGCCGAGGTCGCGGTTTTGGGGCCTGGTGGCTAGGGAATTCCGGCGAACCGGTTCCAGGGACGGGGCTGTGGGCCCGGCTGCAAGCGCTGGAAGAGGAAGTGGCCCGGTTGCGGGAAAACCCGAAGGCCGAAGAGTAGGACAGGAGGTACAGGGCGGATGAAGATCGCGATTCCCGTGGAAGGCGGCCGAGTCTGCGCTCATTTCGGACATGCACCGCATTTCCTGGTGGCGGTGACTGAAGAAGGACATGTCGTCAAAAAAGAGATGCACGAGAACCCGGGCCATGAACCCGGAAAGCTTCCGGCCTGGCTCGCGGGGCTGGGCGTGAAGGCGATCCTCGCGGGGGGAATGGGGGAACGGGCGATCTCGCTTTTCCGGGCGCAGGGGATCCAGGTGTGCGTCGGGGTCTCCGGGGCGGCGGAAGAAGCGCTCGCGGCCTTTCTCGAGGGAAGCCTGGAGGGCGGGGCCAGTTTCTGCACCCACGTTCCCGGAACCGGCTGCAGCCACGGAGGCGGAGGGTGCGGTCACTAGGCCGGGAACCGTTCTCGATCGCGGTCGTCAGCGGTAAGGGGGGCACGGGGAAGACCTCTTTCTCGGCCTCCCTCGCCTTGTCCGGGCAACCTGTCGCTGCGATCGATGCCGACGTGGAGGAGCCCAATTTGGCCCTGCTCCTGGGGGACCCGGTCCTGGCGACCATGAACGTGAGCCTGTCCGTCCCGGCGGTGGACGCGGAAAGGTGCACCCGCTGCGGGACCTGCTCGCGGACTTGCCGGTTCGGGGCGGTTTTTTCCTTCGGGAAGGCCGTTCCCGTTTTCAACGATCTTTGCCATGGCTGCGGAGCCTGCGTCCTGGCCTGTCCCGAAAAGGCCCTTTACGAGGTTGAGCGGCCGGTTGGATTCGTCGGGCGGGGGGACGCAAACGGCATCATCGTGGTGGAGGGGCGGCTGCTGGTGGGCATGCCCAACCCGGTCCCCGTGATCGAGCGTACCGTGGAGCTGGGCCTGGCGGAAGGGCTGGATACGGTGATCGACTCGCCGCCCGGCGCGGCCTGCCCGATGGTGGCGGCGGTGAGGAAAGCAAGGGCGGTCATCCTCGTGACGGAGCCGACCCCTTTCGGAAGGGCGGATGCCGAGGTGGTCGCACAGGTCCTCCGGGAGATGGGCAAACCGGCTGCTCTCGTGGTGAACCGGTCGGGGATCCTGGAAGAAGCTCCCCCTTTCGAGGGAGTCCTGGGAACGTTCCCGGTTCTTGCAAGGCTTCCGTTCTCCAGGGCGGTGGCGGAAGGCGCGGCTAGGGGAGTTCCCCCGACGAAAGTGGATTCCTCCTGGAAGGACGCGGCAAAGGCCGCCTGGGAATGGGCAAGGAGGGTTGCGAAATGAGCCTGCGGGAAATCGTGGTCGTCAGCGGAAAGGGCGGAACGGGCAAGACCACCCTGACGTCCGTTCTCGCCAGGGCTCTTTCGGGAAACGCCGTTCTTTGCGATGCGGATGTGGATGTCCCGGACCTTTGGATCCTGCTGAAACCCCGCGTCCAGGCGGAAGAGCAGTTCACAGGGGGCGACAAGGCGGCTCTCCATCGGCCGCCCTGTGACGATTGCGGGCTTTGTGTTCCCGTTTGCCGTTTCGGCGCCCTTTCTTCTGATGAAAACGGAAGGGTCCTCCTGGACCGGAGCCGGTGCGAGGGATGCGGGGCCTGCACACTCGTGTGCCCGAGAGGAGCCTTTTCCCTTTCTCCTGCGGTCCAGGGGCGGATTTACGCCAGCGAGACGGATTTCGGCCCCTTTTGGCACGCGCGCCTGGTTCCCGGCGGGGAAAACTCGGGACGCCTCGTGCAGATCCTTCGGGAGAGGGCCAAGGCGTCGGCCCTGGAACAGGGAAAGTCCTGGATCCTGGTGGACGGGCCCCCCGGGATCGCCTGCCCGGCCATTTCGGCCATGACGGGCTGCTCAATCGCCCTGGCGGTGACGGAGCCGTCCAGGAGCGGGCTTCACGACCTGAAGCGCCTGGGGGAACTGGCGAAGCGCTTCCGGGTGCCGATGGCCGTCGTTCTGAACCGGTCGGACCTTTCCGAGGAAGGGGCAGAAGCCGTGCGGCAAGCCTGTCGCGAAGCGGGGTGGCCCCTGCTGGCGGAGATCCCTTTCCTGGTGGGCGTCGTGGAAGACCTGGCCCGGGCCAGGATCCCCGAGGCCATTCCGCCGGAAACGGCCCGGCAGGTCCTTGAAGGGCTCGAGGCCCGCATTTCGGGGCGTTAAGTAAACGTCGATTTAAAAAGGGGCGAAATCAGATGGATTCGCAAGGATTTTTCGCTAAATACCGGTTTTCTATCTTGCTTTTGGCCGCAATGGCGCTGATTACGGCCGTTGTGCTATCGAGACCCCAGGAGGTTACAACAGGGGTTCCTGTCATGCAAATCTCAAGGGAGGCCATTTTGATTGTCCTGGGGTTTGCTGCGGGACTGCTGGGCGGGTGGATTGGGACAGGCGGATGCAGCGTCATGCTTCCGGTTTTGCATTTCTGGCTTGGTTTTCCTGCCCCCATCGCCGTCGGCACGACGCTGTTCGCCGTCATTTTTACGGCCATATCCGGGGGATACGGGCATTTCAAGCAAAAAAACGTGGACAAGCATGCCGCGATATGGACCGGCGGAGCTGGAATTGCCGGAGTTTTGCTTGGATCCTGGCTTTTCACTTTCCTTTCGAGTAAATCCGCCCTTCTGGGATGCCTGATCGGGCTCGTTTTCCTGTGGCCTTCATTCAGGATGATCTGGGAAGGGTTTCTTGGTTTCAGGAATCGAAAAATGACCCGGGGAATGGCAGGAACCGCGCAGGGGCAGCCGATAAAAAAAGCGCCCCCGGGCCAATTGGCGTTATTTGGGGCGGCTGTCGGAATTCTCACGGGGATCGTGGGGCTAGGCGGGGGCTATGCGCTTGTCCCCGGGCTCATTTACTTGTTTGGGATGCCTGTTTATGTCACGATGGGGACTTCCCTGGCGATCATGATCCCCATGGCGATTGTCGGGGGAGCCATCAAGCTTTCCCAGGGGTATGTTTTTCTTTCCGCAGCCCTTCTTTTGGCTATGGGAACAATCGTCGGGGCGCAAGTCGGCGCTGCCACGATTAAAAGGTTCAAGCCCTATGCCCTGAAGTTGCTCTTTGGCCTTTACTTCCTCTACGTGGCAGTGAAATTCATCGGCAACTTCCTGGGCATCCCCGTGTGGTAGCAAACCGAAACGGCCCACAGGAGCGAAGGGAGCTCTCCAGCCACGAAAACCCTGACCGGAAAGCCGGAGTTGCCAGGGTCGGCCCCCCTTCATTCATGCCACTTTGGGGCGGGTTTGGGCCGCAACTGGGCATGGAAACCCAATCCCGGAAGCCTATGATGGACAAAAAGGCTGAAACGCAGAAGAAGGAGGCATGCAAGATGAGAATCCTGAAGGCAGGAAGATGGGAGGCGGTTGCGGCGGGGATCCTGTCGCTTCTGTTCGCTGGGGAGGCCTTTGCGTCCCAGCCCGTCCTGAACGCGTACACGATCTGGTCCGAGAGGTACGCGAACGAGATTTTCACCGCGTTCACGAAGGATACCGGCATCAAGGTCAACTGGATGCGCTTTTCCTCCGGGGAACTCCAGGCGCGGCTGGAGGCGGAGAAGGCAAACCCCCAGGTGGACGTGGTCTTCGGCGACCTGGCCGAGGCCTTCGCGAGCGGGATCCCGAAAGGCCTGTTCGAGCCCTACCGTCCCGCGGGCAGCGAGGCCATCCCTTCCAGGTTCAAGGATCCGAGGGGGTATTGGACGGGGGTTGCGCTTGACCCCATCTGCTTCATGTTCAACTCGAAATTCCTCAAGGAACATGGATTGAAGCCGCCCGCTTCGTGGCAGGACCTGCTGGACCCGGCCTACCGGGGGAAGCTGCAGATGGCGGACGCCCGGACTTCCGGCACGGCGATGTACCGGATCCTCAGCCTCGTTCAGGCCATGGGGGAGAACGAGGCCTTCGCCTACCAGAAAAAGTTGAATGCCAACGTTCAAATCTACACCAAGAGCGGTGCGGGCGGCGCCCTGCCGATCGCCAGGGGGCAGGCCGCGGGAGGGATCTTCTTCCTCGTGGACGCCCTGGAAGTCCAGCAGACGGGGTATGACGTGACGATCACCTACCCCAGGGAAGGGGTAGTCGCCGGGATCGAAGCCATGGCCCTGGTGAGGGGGGCCCGCCAGCCGGAACTGGCGAAAAAGTTCCTGGACTGGGCCTCCACCGAGCGCATGCAGCGAATCTACGAAGCGAGCCGGATCAACCTGATCCCGAGCAATCCAAGGGTGAAGGTCTCCAGCCCCGGGCTGGACCTCTCGAAGGTGAAGATCCTGCCGCTGGACCTGGAGTGGGCGGGGAAAAACCGGGAACGCCTCGTCGAACGCTGGGTGAACGAAGTCCTCTAAGAAGGGGAATTTCCGGTGGCGGGTTTCGGGCAAACCGTGCGGAGTGAAAGGGCCAGGCTCGATCCTTTGATCCTGGCCCTCCTTGTGATCCTTTGGGCGGGGTTGGCGGTGTTCGTGCTCTACCCGCTGGCGCGCCTGCTCGCCGCCGTTTTCGCTGCCGACGGGAGCGCTTCCCTGGAGAACCTGGCGAAGGTGTTCCGGAGCGCCACCACCCGGAAAGCGCTGGTCAACAGCCTTGTCCTCGCCGGAGCCGTCGCGGTGTCCGGGACGTTTTGGGGGTACCTGTTCGCCTTCTCCGTCACCCGGATCCCCCTGCCGAAGGCCTTCCGGTGGTTCCTGAGGGGCGTGGTGGTTCTTCCGTTCGTGTCCCCGCCCTTCACCAGCAGCATCGCCCTCACCCTGGCCCTGGGGCCGGGGGGGCTGCTGCTCAGGCTTTTCCGCGTCCCGGACTTCAACCTCTACGGTTTTCCAGGAACCTGGGTCGCCGAGACGCTGACGTACTTCCCCATCGCGTTTCTGGCCCTTTCGGCGATCCTGGAAGCGATCGACCCCAACCTGGAGGAAGCCGCCGCGAGCCTGGGCGGCTCCCGCTGGAGGGTTTTCAGGACCGTGACCCTGCCCCTGAGCGCCCCCGGCATCGCCAACGCCTTCCTGCTCCTCTTCGGTGCGTCCCTGACGGACTTCGCCACGCCCCTCGTGATGGCCGGCCACACCTTTCCCGTCCTGACGACCCAGGCGTATCTCCAGATCACCGGGATGTACGACCTTCGGGGTGGCGCGACGATCTCTTTCGTCCTGCTGCTGCCGGCTCTTCTGGTCTATCTCCTCCAGCAGTCCTGGGTGGAGCGGAAAAGCCAGGTCACGGTGACGGGCCGGGTCGGGCCTCGTTCGGCTCCCCGGGGGGCGGGACTCATCGCCGGGATCCTGGTGCTTTCGGCCGTTTCGGCCCTGACGCTGTTCATCCTTTTTTTGTATTCGATCATTTTCCTGGGATCGTTCGTGAAGGTCTGGGGCGTGGATCACGGCCTGACGCTCAAAAATTACGCCTACGTTTTCACGGTCGGGTGGAAAGCCATCCGGGACACGGTCCTCATCGCGGTTGCCGCCACGGTCCTGGGAACGGTCCTGGCGGCATTGACCGGGTCTTTGTCCGCTCGAAGGGAAGTGCCCTTCCGGAAAGCGCTGGGATTCGTTTCCCTCCTGAACTACATCCTTCCCGGAACGGTCGTGGGGATTGCCTACGTAATCGCCTTCAACTCGGGTCCCCTGGTGCTGACCGGAACGATGACGATCCTCGTCGCCCTGTGCGTTTTCCGGTACGATGCCGTGGGAATCCGGTCCACGGAGGCCGCTCTCCGGCAGATCGACCCTTCCCTGGAGGAGGCGTCCTACAGCCTCGGGGCCGGTCGCGCCACCACCTTCTTCCGGGTCACGCTTCCCCTCGTCGCTCCGGCCGTCGCGGCGGGGGCCCGCTACCTCTTCGTGGTCTCCATGACGGCGATCAGCGCCACGATCTTTTTGGTCTCGGTCCGCTGGAGCCTGCTGACGGTGAGGATTCTGGAGTGCGTGACCGAGCTGCTTTTCGCAGAGGCGGCAGCCTTTTCGGTGGTCCTCATCCTCATCGTGTTTCTGGCTTCCGGTGCGATCCTGCTTTTGCTTCGCCTTGTTGTCCCTCAATCTTCCGGCGGCTTGAGGAGGTCGTAACCGATGTCCCTCGGGATCTCGCTTCACCAGCTGAGCAAACGATTCGCCCGGGGAAAGGAGGCCGTGTCGGCGGTGGACGGCATCAGCCTCGACGTCGAGGCGAAGGAGATGGTGGCTTTCCTTGGACCGTCGGGGAGCGGCAAGACCACGATCCTGAGGATCATCGCCGGGTTCGAGAGGCCAACGGAGGGGCGAGTCCTGATCGGGGGGCAGGATGTGACGGACCTGGAAGCGAACGCCAGGGGGATCGGCTTCATTTTCCAGAATTACGCCCTCTTCCCGCACATGACCGTGTTCGACAACGTCGCCTACGGGCTCAGGGCAAAGCGCGTCCCTGCGGGGGAGATTCCCCGGAAAGTGGCCGAAATCCTCGAGATGGTGGGCCTGAAAGGCGTGGAAAAACGGTTCCCCAACCAGCTTTCGGGCGGGGAGCAGCAGCGGGTGGCCCTGGCCCGTGTGTTTGTTCTGGACCCCCGGGTGCTGCTGATGGACGAACCTCTCGCCAACCTGGACGCAAGCCTCCGGACGCGCATGCTGGCCGAAATCCGAAGGCTGCAAAGGCACCTGGGCACGACCTGCATTTACGTAACGCACGACCAGAAGGAGGCCCTGACCCTGGCCGACCGGGTGGCGGTCCTGAACCGGGGAAGGCTGGAACAGGTCGGGACCCCCCTGGAGCTTTACGAGGCCCCGCAGAACCTGTTTGTTGCGGATTTCATCGGCCAGGCGAACCTCCTGCGGGGCGTCGTGAAGGCCGTTTCCGCGGATTCCGCCGAAATTTCCGTGTGCGGCCGGAGCCTGCGGGTTCGCCGGGGAAGGATCGAAACGCTGAAAAGCGGGGACGCGGCAGGGATCGCGGTCAGACCTTCCGCCGTGAGCCTGGGGGCCGCCCGGGAGGCGTTCCTTCAGGGCCGGGTGGAAAGCCGAATCTTCGCCGGCGACCGGATGGAATACGAAATCGAGGTGGAGGAAGGGGTCCTGGTTCGCGCCTACGGGGCCCTGCCGGGAAGGGGATTCGTCTTTTCCGAGGGGGATCCTGTGGGGATCCATTTCGATCCTGGCGAAACCATGGCCTTCCCCCTGTAGCAAAACGGCCCCCCGCCGGGGCGGGGAGCCTACGTGTTCTTTAGAGGCGTTCGTCTCCGTTGTGCCACTTCTGGATGGGCCGGTAGTCGATGGGTACGGAAAGGACGATGGAAGTGACGGGCTGCCCGAACTTGGATAGGGAGTCCAGCAGCGCCTCCAGGTGGGACACGTTCGTCACGATGACCTTGAGGAGATAGGAATCGGCTCCCGTGACGCGCTCGCACGTAAGGACTTCCTTGCGTTCCCGGAGGAAATCGAGGAGCTCTTCCTGCCGGTCCCGGGAAGAGCTGAGCCGGATGGCGGCGGTGATGGGGTAGCCCATCTTCTCGGGATCCACGATCGCCCTGTATCCCTTGATGATCCCGGCTTCTTCCATGCGCCGGACCCGCTCCGAGATCGCGGGCGAAGAAAGGCCCACCCGCTTGCCCAGCTCGCTGAAGGTGATGCGCCCGTCTTCCTGGAGGGCCGACAGGATTTCCAAACCAATGCGATCCAGCAATCTTTCTGCTTCGAGGTTCATCATGAACACCCTTTCTATGTTTTAAAGAAATTAGGTTTTCTTGCAGCCAAGCAATCGTATCAAAAAGCGAAGTCCCTGTCTAGAACAAAAAAAGTGTTTTTTAGGGTCGATCCTTGATAGAGGGGCAATCAGTGAAAAAAAGAACAAACCTTCCAAAAAAAGGTCAGGTTCGAGGTTCGTTAATCGGTCGTTTCGGCCCGGGCCCGCCTTTTCAGAAGCACATAGGCCCCCAGCACGAGCAGGCAGAAGCCCGCAAGGAGGATCGTGATCCGGTGAAGGGCCGCGGTCATTCCCGTTTCGTCTCCCCCGAGCCAGAATCCCACGAGAGCCAGGACGACCACCCAGATCCCCGACCCGAGGCCGGTGAAGAACAGAAAGAGCGGAATGTTCATCCGGGCCAGTCCCGCGGGGAGGGAGATGTACTGGCGGATGCCCGGGAGCAGGCGCCCCACGAACGTGCTGATGTGCCCGTGGCTGGCGAAGAAGCGGTCGGCCTTCTCGATGGATTTTTCACTCACCAGGAAATAGCGGCCGTACCGGAGGAAGAACGGACGGCCGAAGCGAAGGGAGATCCAGTAGTTGAACAGGGCTCCCAGCAGGCTTCCGAGGATGCCCGAGGCGATCACCAGGGAAAGGTGCATCTGGCCCCTCGCGGCGAGGTAGCCCGCCGGAGGCACCACGACTTCGCTCGGAAAGGGGAAGAACGAGGACTCCAGGAACATCAGGGCCACGATCCCCGGATAGCCCATGTGCCCGATGGTATTCACGAGGAAGGAAACGAACGCAGCAAGCAAGGCGCTTCTCCCGCGGAAGCCGCCGCTAGGCGGAGCGCCTGGCGGAAAGCTGCTCGATGGAAATCCTTCGGGTGTGCTCGGTCTTGACCCAGACGGCCTGGCTGCTTGCCATGAAAGCGGCCCGGAAGAGGATGGGGATCCACGTCAGGCCGAAGAGGAAGTAGGCCGGAACCGCGGAGACGTATTTCAGGACGAGGCGTCCGCTCCGCTTCGAGGGTCCGACAACGTCGACCCAGGCGCAGTAGCCAAGGATCATCAAAAACGGCACCGAGATGAAGAACGCCCATTCCAAAGCCGTCTCCGGGACCTTGGCCCCAAGCGTCGGGAAGAGGATGGCGTTGTTCACCAGGGTGTAGATCATCCCGGCGATCATGACGATCAGGGAGACGCAGGCCTTGACGGGGGCCATCAGGTAGAGGGCCAGGTCGAGGTACTGGAGCCTCCGGGTCTGGGCAAAGCGCTTGAGCGCCGCGAAGACGTAGTGCCAGCAGACCCAGTAATGTCCCTGCATCCATCGAGTCCGCTGACGCCAGGAGACCTTGAGGCTCTGGGGCTTTTCGTCGAAAAGGCGGGCATGGTCGTTCCAGTGCACTCGCTTCCCGGAAAGAATGAGGCGCGTGGAAAGCTCCAGGTCCTCCGTGAGGCTCTGCATGTTCCACCCCAGGCGCCGCATGGTGGCGCTTTTGACCACGAGCCCCGTCCCTCCCAGCGTGCAGGAAAGCCCCCACTTTGAACGGGCCAGCTGCCAGAAGCGGTTCGTGTACCAGTAGGCCAGCGCGTAGGCCCGGGTGAGCCAGTTGTCGTCCGGGTTCTTCACGTCCAGGCAGCCCTGGATCGCCTCCGCGTCCGGGTGGGCTTCCATGTAGTCGTTCATGCGCGCCAGGAAATCCGGAGCCGCCAGGTTGTCCGCGTCGAACATGACCAGCCCGTCGTAATCCTCGAGGCGGATTCGCTGCAGGGCCCAGCGGACGTTCCAGGTCTTCCCGTTCTTCGTCGTATCTTCCCGGATGAGGGCGATGGCGCCATGGCTTTTGGCGACGTCCGCCGTGTTGTCCGAGCAGTTGTCGCAGGAGACATACACGTCGAACCGCTCCCTCGGGTATTCCTGCAGGTTCAGGCTTTCGAGGAGGCCGTCGAGAACTGCCGCTTCGTTGTGGGCGGGAATGAGAATGGCGAACCGGCGGAAGGTCTTCGCCGCGGGAAGGGGCCTGGCGCTCCACCACCCGCGGAAACCGATGACGAACTGGTACGCGGCGTCCAGGAAGAGAAAGGCGAAAAGGGTGTACAGGCCGGCCTGGAGCAGCCACCAGCCCCACCATAAGGTCCAGAAAAACAGTTCATTCTGCTGGGCTTCCATCTTTGAAGGGCTCCCTTTTGAAGGTTGTGGTTCAGCGTGTGTCATCATAGTGATTCAGGCAAAAAAACGCAAGAGGTTCTTTTAAATTTCGCAACTTGCCTTTGATGTGTGCGATTTTTCCTAGAAAAAAGTTAAGACTCTTAATTTTGATCGATCCGTAACGCTACGGTTTCCATTTTGATCCACAGGGTGTAAAATGCCCGCGAGAAAAAATCGACTGTCCTTTCCTGACATTCCCTGCTTATTTCTATTGATATAAAGAGGAAGGAAAGTCGCCCGGAGGAATGCACGTGGTTCGGATCGAATCCCTGAAACAGCGTTTCGACAGCAAGGAACTGGCCCTGACCGGCTTTCTGGCCCTGGCCGTCAGCCTGAAATTCGTGGGTCTCAACAATGTCCTGATGAGAGGATCCCTGGAAGACCCGCTGACGCTTCTGGCCCTGATGGGGACGTCCCTCGCCCTGGCGAGCCTGCCCCTCCTTCTGCCCCGCCGTTTCCGCGGGGCGGGAATGCTTTTCGTCGACTTCTGGCTCACGGTCCTGGTTTGGACGGACCTGCTCTCGCTCCGTTACTATTCGGACCTCTTCACGCTCCGGAACCTTGGCCTGGGAACCCAGCTCTCCGCTGTTGCGGATTCGGTGGTGGCCCTGATGGAGCCGAAGGACGCCCTGCTCTGGATCGACTTCCCGGTCCTGGGGTACCTGGCCTTCCGCGTCACGGGGCGTTACCGGAGTCTTCCTGCCCTGGACTGGGGTCGGGCAGGAGCCCTTCTTCTGCTGACGGCGATCCTCCTGGTTCCCTTCGGGCTGAGGGTCCAGCGGTTCGAGAAGACCTGCCCGGGAGCTCTTGCCTCCATGTGGGACCGTCCTGCGGTGGCCCTCAGCCTGGGTTCCCTGAATTACCACCTGGCCGACCTGCTTTCCGTCGCGACCGAAAGGTTCCGCGTGCGCAAACCGGGCACCGACCTGGAAGAAGTGGCCGGCTGGTTTCACGGGCGTCCCGGGGCGGAGGTCCAGCGCTACCACGGCATCGCCTCCGGCAAGAACCTGATCGTCATCCAGGTGGAGGCCCTTCAGGCCTTCGTCCTGAACCGGTCGGTCGGGGGCTTCGAGATCACTCCGAACCTGAACCGCCTGGCCCGCCGAGGCCTCAATTTTACGGAAACGTACCACCAGACAGCCATGGGCAACAGTGCCGACGCGGAGTTCTTGGTGAACACGGGTCTTTTCCCGGCTCCCATCGGCGTGGCCTACACCCGCTACGCGGGAAACGAGTTCAACTCGATCGCCTCGGCCCTGAAGGCGAAAGGCTATTCCACGATCGCCCTGCACGGGGATCGGCCGGGCTTCTGGAACCGTGCCCGGATGTATCCCTCCCTCTCCTTTGACCGATTTGTCAGCAACCGGGATTTCCAGGTCGATTCGATCATCGGGCTGGGGCTCAGCGACGAGAGCTTCTTCCGTCAAAGCCTGCCCATCCTCAAGGCCCAGAAGAAGCCCTTCTACGCCTTCCTGATCACCCTGTCCAGCCATTACCCCTTCAACATGGACCTGGACAAGATCCCCGAGCTTCCCCTGGGAGAGCTCGCCGGCACGCAACTGGGCAATTACCTCCGCTGCATCCACTACGCCGACGCGCAGATCGGGGCTTTCGTCGAAGGACTGCGAAGAGAGGGGCTCCTTGACGAGAGCGTTCTGGCGATCTACGGGGATCATCCCGGGCTGACCGTGGCAGACCGTCAGGACCTGGCCCGCTTTCTGGGAGTGCCCGACCTCTCGGACCCGGTGGCCTGGAAGAAGGCCCAGAAGATCCCCTTCATCGTCCGCTTGCCCAGAGGGAGGCTGCGCGGCCAGTTCTCCCTCGCGGCAGGGCAGATCGACATCGGCCCCACACTTGGGAACCTGATGGGAACGGATCTCGTCACCGCCTTTGGGCAGGACCTCCTGAACGCCGATCGCGGCTTTGTCGTCTTCCGCAACGGCTCTTTCCTGGACGACCAGGCCTGGGTCCTTCCAGAGCAGGACCTGGTTTACGACCTGCGGACGGGGCAGAGCCGCCCGCTTTCCGGGGCTCCCGAAGGGCTGGCCCGGGCCAGGGAGAAATTGACCCTTTCCGATGCCATCCTCCAGGGGAATTTGATTCCCAAGCTAAACGCCTCCTTCCAGTAGGCACTTCGAAGGCCGGCACCTTCTGCCCGGGGGTGCCGGCCTTTTTTTCGTGCACCCCGTTTTTTTCCGACCCCCTATAATCGGGAAGAGACACGATCCTATCCTTTGCGGGAGGCGATGGAGGGATGTCGATCCCAACTGTGACCGCGTTCCTTGTGGGACTGATCCTGGGAGGGCTGGGCGGAACCTTGTTTCTATGGCCCCGCCTGAGGCAGGCCGGCAGCGAACTGGCTTCTTTGAGGGTCGAGGCCGTTCGTCTGGAAGAGCGCCTCAAGGCCCAGGAAGAGGAACAGGCCCGTCTCGAGGCGGAAGCGGAAGAACGGGAGGCTGAAAACGACGCCCTCCGCGAAACCGTCGGGCGACTGCAGGCCGAGCGGTCGGCAATGGAAGCCCGCATGGAGGAACAGGCCGCGGCGGCCGAATCCCGCCTTGCCCTCCTTGAAGAGGCGAAAGCCCGGCTTTCGGAGGCCTTCCAGGCCCTTTCGAGGGAGGCGCTGGAGATCAACAGCAAAACCTTCCTGCAGCTGGCCGGCGAGACCTTGGGACAGAAGAGCCAGGCGATCGACACGGTGGTTCAGCCCCTGAAAGAGTCGCTCAACAAGGTCGAGTCGGCCATGCGGGAAATCGAGACGAAGCGGGAGGGGGCGTACGGGAGCCTGACGGAGCAGATCCGGGGGTTGTCGGAAGCACAGCTCCGGCTGCAGGGAGAGACGGCCAACCTCGTAAAGGCCCTGCGGCAGCCCCAGGTTCGCGGCAGGTGGGGGGAGATCCAGCTTCGGCGTGTGGTCGAGCTGGCGGGGATGATCGAGCACTGCGACTTCGAGGAACAGGTCTCGGTCACCCGGGAAGAGGGTCGCCTCCGGCCGGACCTCATCGTTTCCCTCCCGAACAACCGGATCATCCTCGTGGATTCCAAGGTCCCGCTGGAGGCCTACATGGAGGCCGTCGAGGCCTCGGACGAGGCGGTCCGGGCGGAAAAGCTGAAAAACCACAGTCGCCAGATCCGGGAACACATCTCGAAACTCGCCTCAAAGGACTACTGGAAACAGTTCGAACAAACGCCCGACTTTGTCGTCCTCTTCCTTCCGGGGGAGTCCTTCATGAGCGCGGCGGCCGGAACGGATCTCGAGCTGATCGAGTACGGGGCGAAAAACAAGGTGCTGCTGGCCACCCCGACGACCCTGCTGGCTTTGCTGAAGGCCGTGGCGTACGGCTGGAACCAGGAAGCGGTTGCCCAAAGCGCCCGTGCCATCAGTGAAACGGGTCGGGAGCTGCACGACCGGCTCAAGGCCTTCCTGGGCCATTTCGATGGGGTCCGCAAAGGGCTGAAAACCGCGAGCGACTCCTACAACAAGGCCGTCGGTTCGCTCGAAAACCGCGTCCTGGTGACCGCCAGGCGCCTTGCGGTCCTGAACCACACCGACGAAGAGGAGCTAGGCTGCCCCGCGCCGGTGGAGGTTCCCCTTCGGATCCCGTCCGACCTCGACGAGCCGGAGGGAGAGAAGGAAGCCTCCTCCAGCCAACCGGGGGCGCAATCCAGCCTCTAGGTCGACCGGTTTTGGGAAAAGGGCGCTGTTCTCAAAGCCCTACCTCTGGCTAGGGGCAGGGAAAAAGTTCAACCGGCTTGACAAATACCCCCAGTAGGTATAACATGTGACCGATTTCTCAAAAAGGGGGAACAATCCAGATGGATGAACGCGTAAAGACCGATGTCCTGGTGGTCGGGGGCGGACCCGGCGGGCGGGTTTCGTACATGGCTTTGAAGCAGTTCGGCGTTGCGGACGTGAAAATGGTGGCGAACGAAGAGCCCACCGTGATCTGCAGCCTTCCGTACGGCATCGGGCGAAGGCTGGTTCCCGAAGGGCCGGAGGCGGTGGTCGTGGACCTCTCCAAGTCTCACCGCCTGCCTCCGACCATCCTCCAGGATGTGCTGCAGGGCAACTGCGTCGCACTCGACCTGGACCGCCGCGAGGCCGTGGTGCAGGGAAAAGGCGGAACAAAGACCGTGACGTTCGAACATCTCGTCCTGCCCCCTGGAGCGGTTCCCTGGATTCCCCCGGTCGAGGGGGTCCTGGGAAGCAAAGGGGCCGAAACCGGCACCGGGATCCTGTACGGCGATGAATGGGTGGACAAGGGCCGGCTCGCGGAGAACGTCTTCGTCCTCCGCGGCGCGAACGACGCCCGGCGCCTGGACGCCTTTGCGTCAAAGCGGGGAAAGGCGGTGGTCGTGGGAACCGGGGCCATCGGGCTGGAAACGGCGGAGGCCCTCGCGGACCGGGGGGTCTCCGTGGTCCTCGTCGAAGCCCTGCCCCATGTCGTTGCTGCCCTCGACGAGGACATGGCCCTTCGCCTCGAGGAAAGACTGGCTGCCCGGAACGTGAAGGTCTTCAAGAGCGCCCGGGTCGACCGGGTCCTTCCGGAAGGATTGAAGCTGGAAGACGGGACCCTTCTCGAGGCAGACGGGATCGTGTTCGCCACGGGGGTACGCCCGGACCTCCGTCTCGCGAAGCAGGCGGGTCTTTCCATCGAAAAGGGGATCCGTGTCGATGGCCGCATGCAAACCTCTCATCCCCGCGTGTTCGCTGTCGGGGATGCCGTCCAGGTAACGGATGCGGCCACAGGCGCGGGCATCCTTCCCCTGATCGGTACGCTGGCCATGCGGCAGGCCATGGTGGCGGCTGCGAACATCGCCGGCAGGGCAATGGAGCTGCCCCCGGTCACGGCCTGGGGCGTCAGCGAGATCTTCGGTCTTCACTGGGGGAGCGTCGGCTGGACGGAAGAAATGGCAAGCCGGGCAGGGATTCCCGTGGCTGCCCTATCCCAGCCGGTCCGGACCCGAGACCCCTTCATGCCCGAAGGCCGGGAGGGGACATGGAAACTGGTCGTGGCCGCGGCCCCGCACGGGAGCGTCAAGCCCGGCCAGGTCCTCGGCTTCCAGGTCGTGCAGGAGGGCGATTCGCCATTATTCCTGGCGGAGCGATTTCTTGATATCATTACCCGCCGGGAGACCGTCACGGATCTTTTCGCGCACTACTTCATCCATTCCCCGGCACACAACGCCGTGGATGACCCCTACCTTGGGCTGCTCGGCCAGGCGATGCGGATGTTCGGCCAATAAGGCTTCCGCCACTTCTCTTCCTTAATAGAGCAAGGACGGATCAACGGGGGGCCCTGTAAGGGGCTCCCCGTTTTGCTTGACGGGTTGGGGCCGAGATCCTACAATCAAGACTTGGATGCATCATTCATGGATACATCAACGGAGGGATTCCCAGTGGAAAAAATGAGCGCGGAGGATCGGGCCTACCGGGAGATCATCCAGCTGATCCTTTCCGGTCAGTTCAAGCCCGGAGACTTCCTGCTGGAGGTGGACCTGGCCCCGAGGCTCGACATGAGCCGGACACCCGTCAGCAGGGCGCTGGGGCGCCTCGTGGCCGAGGGATTCCTGAACAAGATGCCCAAGAAGGGTTGCTACATCCCATTTCCGAGCCCAGAGGACGCCGAACAGATCTTTTTCGCCCGCATGGCCGTGGAGGGGCAGGCCGCCGCTTCGGCGGCCCTGAAAGCTACCGACCAGGAAATCCGGAAGCTCAAGCGGATCCTCAGGACGGACCAGGAGGCGGTCGCCAAAGGGTCGAAGGAGATCTTCGCCCAGATCAACGAGCAGTTTCACCTGGGCATCGCCAGGGCCTCGCGGAACGTGTACCTCGAGAAGTGGGTCATCAACAGTTTCTGGCGATCCAACATCTACATTTTCTATTTCGACGGTTTTTACAAGGCCCCCGTCCGGGAGGAAATTCCTCCCCAGCGGACCCCTTCCCAGCACTTAGCCATCCTGAAGGCCATCGAAGAGAGAAACCCCGAAGAGGCGTCTCTCCAGATGCGGGAGCACATCCGCAACACGTACGAACTCCTGCTTCTCGGCAGATAATCGAAAACAAATCCAGAGAACTTCTTGCAAGGGGAAGCCGGATCGCGGCTTCCCCTTGTTTTATTGTTACGCGTTTCACGTTTGGAACAGGATTGACAGAAAAGCGGCCAGGTGATATGCATTTATCAAGAATCCAAAAAATATTCATAGATGAATACATAAGTCCGGGGAGGCGACTTTCGTGGCAGGGAAAAGGGTTGTTCAACTGGGATACGGGATGCAGGGAAAGGCCAGCCTGGTTGATCTGGTGCAGGCGCCGGGCATTGATGAGATCGTCGTGACGGACTGCTACCCGGGTTTCGAAGCGGACATCGCGGCCCTGGGAAACCCGAGGGTCCGGGCGGTGAAAGTGGACGCCTCGAAGCGGGAAGAGCTGGCTTCCGTCATGGCCGGGGCCGACGTGGTCGTCGAGCTGCTTCCCGGCCTGTTCGCGTTGCCCGTGGCGCAGCTGGCGGCCGAACTGGGGGTCAACCTCGTGTCGGCCATGTACCTGGCCAACCCCGGCGAACAGGATCCAGCCAGGCGGGATGCCAACTTCCGGGAACTGGCCAGGATCGACGCCGTGATGAAGGAAAAGGGAAAAACGATCCTGGAGGAATTCGGGATGGATCCCGGCATCGACCTGGTGCTGGGACGGAAATGCCTAGACGGGCTGGACGAGGTCCAGGCCTTCCACTCCTACGGGGCCGGCTTTCCTGAGCTGGAGGCGGCGAACAACCCGATCCGGTACAAGTTCACCTGGTCGGTCATCGGCGTGATGCGCTCCTACCTGCGCCCGGCGGTCGTCATCAAGGAAGGAAGGGATGTTGCGGTGAAGGCGGACGAGATGTTCAGTCCCGCCAACACCCACATCCTCGACCTCCCCGAGATGGGAGGCCCGCTGGAATGCTTCCCCAACGGAGACAGCTCTCATTTCGCCAGGGCCTTCGGCATCCGCGAGACGGTAAAAAGCATGGGCCGCTACATCTGCCGTTGGCCCGGGCACGCGGCCTTCTGGGGGGTCATGGCCAAGTCGGGGTTCCTCTCGGACGACCCGATCCGGGTGGGCGATTGCGAAGTGGCTCCCACGGCATTCTGCGCGGCCCTGTTCGGTTCGCAGAAACAGTTCTTCTACGGCGAGGGAGAACGGGATGTCGCCCTGGTGCGCACCGATGCCAGGGGCCTGAAGGACGGGAAGCCCTGGAGGGTGATCTGCCAGGTCATCGACAAGCGGGATCTCGCAACCGGACTGACCGCCATGCAGCGGACCGTCGGTTTCCCGGTTTCCATCGGAGCCCAGATGATCCTGGACGGACGCCTGGACAGGAAGGGAATTGTCAGCCCCAGCGAGGTCCCCTTCGAGGAATTCATGCAGGAGCTGGGACGTCGGGGCATCACCTGGAATCGCGAGGAAGGCCCTTGGGACGGCCGGATGGAACCCTAGAGATCCCCTTCATCAAGGGGCACATGGGGGGCAACACGATCGCCCTGCTTCCCGGGGAGGACCTTCCGGAGGAAGGGCTTCTGGAAACGGTTCTCCTTGCCCTGCGGGACACCTGCCTGGGGTGCCACGAGGCGGGGCTGGTCTATCCCTCGCCCCTCCCCGGCAGGCTCCGGCTTCGGATCGTGGGCCGATCTTCCCGCAGGTTCATCACCGCTTGCGGGGGAATGACGCAGGTGCTCGGGGCCGCGATCGGGTGCGGGATGCTGGCGGAAGTCATGGGGTTCGGGCCCTGCGGGTCCGCGCGTCTCGTGCTCGAGACAGAGGCGGGAAGCGTTCCCCTCACGGTCTCGGTGAGCGGGGCTTCGGTTCGGACCGAGACCGACATGACCCCCTTCCTGGAGGAAGTCCAAAGGAGCGGGATCGAGCGCATCGTCCTGGAGGGAACGAGGGCCGTGCGGGCCGGGAAGTTCCTGGTGGTCTGCGCCGACGACCTCCTGGACCGCTTCGGTGCAGGTGAGGTCGCCGGACTCGCCCCTCGCGTCAGGAGTACCCTTACGGAAATCCAGTCGCAATTCCTGGCGCGTTACCCCCAGGCGAGCCTGGACTTCGCGGTTTACGATCTCCGCCCGGAGCGTCCGGGAAATCTCGGCCGCCTGGTTTTTCCCCATTGGCTTCCCGAGGGGCATGTGGAGCCCGCCTGTGGGACCGGGACCGTTGCCGTCTGTGCCGTCCTTGCTTTCCTGGGAAAACTCCCCGGCAGTCACGGAGGCGGCGGCCTGGAGGCCCGGTTCGAGTCCGGAGGCGGTCCCGACCTGGGCGGGCCGGATCTCACGACGGCAATCATGGAATTTTCCGCAGGGGAAATCGAGTCGATCCGCTTTTCGCACAGTTTCGTCGAACTGACATCGAGAGGGAGGGTGATGCTGTCGCTTAAAGATCGATCCCCGGAATAAGAGAAACCGCAAGGAAACGAAGCGAAGCCAAAGAAAGGAGTGAGTGCAAGTGGAGAATATCGCTGCAAAGGGAATCATCTCTCTCGTGCCCATCGTCCTGACGCTTTTCCTGGCCTTCTTCACCAAGGATGCCGTCTTCTCGCTCGTCATCGGCTGCGTCGCGGGGGTCCTGATCGCGGGTTTCGACCCGGCCACGGGACTGTCTAAGCTTTTCCAGCACGCCCTGGGGAACGGGGACTTCATCTGGGTCCTGATGATCGAGGTCGCCATCGGAATCATGATCGCCTTCTACCTCAAAGCGGGCGTGATCGGCGCCTTTGCGGACTGGGCCTCGACGAAGATCCGAACCCGCCGGCAGGCCTCCGGTTTCGGCTGGGTCCTGGGCGTCCTTATTTTCTTCAGCGACTACTTTTCACCGCTTTTCAGCGGTCCCATCGCCCGTCCCCTGACCGACAAGTACAAGGTTTCTCGTGAGATGCTGGCCTACGAGCTCGACTCGGGGAGCGCCCCTGTCTGCACGATCATCCCCCTGAGCGGTTGGGCCGTCTACATCGCGGGACTCCTCAAGGGGTACGGTCCCATCACCACCGCAGAGGAAGGCATGAACGCGTTTGTCCGTTCGATCCCCTACAACTTCTACGGCTGGCTCGCCGTCATCCTGTGCGGCCTGATCGCCTTCCAGTTCATCCCCAACTTCGGGCCCATGAAGAAGGCGGAGGAACGCGCCCTGAAGGAAGGCAAGGTCATCCGCGACGGGGCAACGCCGCTCAGCGGCCCCGAGCTCGACGAGATCTCCATGGCGGAGGGGAAGAAGCCCAACCTCCTGGTCTACCTCTTCATCCCGGTACTCCTGGTCATCGGGATCGCCCTCGGGACTTTCTTCATCCTGCACAGCACGAAGACGCTCGAGGCCTTCTTCACGGCCGTCATGTACCAGGCGGTGGTCCTCACGATCGGCGGGTACTTCAAGGACATCAAGGACGCCATGGACACGGCCTACAAGGGCATCAAGGCGGTGCTGCCGGCCATCATGATCCTTGCCCTGGCCTACTGCATCAACGACATCTCCAAGGCCCTGGGAGCCCAGAAGTACATCTTCACCATGGCCCAGTCCTGGATGACCCCGGCCATGCTGCCGCTGGCCACCTTCATCGCGGGGGCCCTGATCTCCTTCTTCACCGGCACGTCCTGGGGCACCTACGCCATCCTGACGCCCTTCGTATTGCCGCTGGCCATGCAGCTTTCCGGCAATACCCTCTCCCCGCTGGTGTTTGCCACCATCGGGGCCGTCGTGGGAGGCGGCTGCTTCGGGGACCACTGCTCCCCCGTGTCCGACACGACCTGCCTCTCTTCCTTCGGGGCCGGTTCCGACCACATGGACCACGTCTCCACCCAGATCCCCTACGCCTTTACCGCGGCGATCCTTGCGGCCGTGGTCTACGGCGTGCTGGGAGTCATGTCCGTCTAGGCGAAACAGTTCGATGAAAGCGGGGGTGCCCGGTTTTTCGGGCCCCCCGCAGATCTTCTTGCAGGAGGCAAGCCCATGAAAACGCGAAAAGCCGAAATCGGCATTCTTTGCTGGGAAGCCGGCCAGGTCCCGAGGGGCCTCGTCCAGCTGGAGTCGCTCGTCGGAAACAGCACCAACCCTGACAGTTACGCCTTCCCTGTCCGCTTCTGCCGGGTGAAGGGTGCCAATATCCACACCATCCTGGAGAACCCGAGCCGCGAGGTTCTGGAGACGATGATCGCCGAGGCGAAAGCCATGGTGGAGGACGGCGTGCGGGCCATCACCACCAGCTGCGGGTTCAACGCCATTTTCCAGGAGGAGCTGGCGGAAGCGGTGGATGTCCCGGTTTTCACCTCGAGCCTGCTCCAGGTTCCCTTTGCCCAGAAGATCGTGGGGCGCAAATCGGAGGTCGCGATCCTGACCGCCAAGGCGGCGGCCCTGAAGCCCGAACACCTTGCGGCGGCCGGGATCAGTCGCACCGACAACCTGCATATCCACGGCCTGGAGGGGTGTCCCCAGTGGAGCAAGATCTTCACTTCACCCGACGAGGACATGGACCTGGAGGCGGTGAGGAAGGAAATCGTGGGAGTCGCCCTCGACGCGCTCAGGGCCCGTCCGAGAACCGGGGCGTTCGTCCTGGAATGCACGGACCTGCCGCCCTTTGCCGAGGAGATCCGGAACGAGACCGGGTTGCCGGTCTTCGATTTCATCACGCTTGTCAACTATGCCTATGCCTCGCTGTAGGCGGGGCGGGCGAAAAAACGGAGGTCTTTCTTCAATGAAGCGCGTTCTCGTTTTCGGCGCAGGGAGGGTCGCTCGCCCCTGCGTTCAGTACCTCCTGAAACAGGAGGGCATCGAAGTGACGGTCGTGGACGCGGTCCCGGAAAACCTGGCGAGGGTCACCGAGGGCCACCCGCGGAGCCGGTCGGTTGTCGCCGACGCGGGGAAAGATTCAGCCGGGCTGATCGCCTCGGAAAAACCGGACCTGGTGATCAATCTCCTTCCCCCTGCCTTCATGGCGCCGGTGGCCAGGCAGTGCCTCGAGGCCGGGGTGAACCTGGTCCACCCGGCCTACCTGGATGACGAAACCCTGGCGCTGGACGCCCGGGCAAAGGCCTCGGGCCTTGTCTTCCTGGCGGAACTGGGTCTGGACCCCGGGATCGACCACATGTCGGCGGCGCGGACGGTCCGGCGCATCCGGGAGGCGGGGGGGCAGGTGGAGAGTTTCCGTTCGGTGTGCGGGGCGCTGCCGTCGGCGGAGGCGAACACGAACCCGTGGGGTTACAAGCTTTCCTGGGCGCCGGCGAGCCTCATCGGGGCGAGCAAGCGGGACGCGCGGGTGAAGCTGGAGGGTGAGGTGTACGAGTGGAAGGGGGGGAAGACGTACGAGCACGTGCACCTGGAAGAGATTCCGCCGCTGGGCTGGTTCGAGGTGTACGCGAACGCGGACTCCCTGCCGTACCTGGAGAGGTACGGGATCCCGGAGGCGAGGACGATCTACCGGGGGACGATCCGGTACGTGGGATGGTGCGAGACGATCGCGGCGATGAACGCGCTGCACCTGGTGGACGAGGAGCCGCAGGACTTCCGCGGGATGACGGTGCGGGGGTTCATGGCGAAGCAGGCGGGGGAATCGGATCCCTCGAAGGCGGAAGAGGCGGTGTGCCGGAAGCTGGGGATCGGTCGGCACTCGGCGGTGTACGAGCGGTTCGAGTGGCTGGGGCTGTTCGAGGACCGTCCGCTGCCGTTCGAGAAGGGAACGGCGCGGGACGTGATCTCGCTGTTGTTCGGGGAGAAGCTGGTCTACACGGAGAAGGAGCGGGACCTGGTGATCCTGAAGGACGAGGTGGTGGCGCACTACCCGGGCATCGGCCGGAGGGTGCGGCACACGTCCACGCTGATCGACTACGGCATCCCGGGAGGGGACACCTCCATCGCCCGGACCACGGGGCTGCCCCCGGCCATCGGAGCCCGGCTGATCCTGGAGGGGAAGGTCTCCGCCGCGGGCGTTTTGGCACCCGTGCTGCCGGAGATCTACGAGCCCTGCCTGAAAGCCCTGGAAGGGGAAGGGATTACCCTGGAGGAAAGCTCAGAGAGCCTCTAGTCGGAGACTTCGTGTTTAGGCCCGGCCCCTTGCGGGGGGCAGGGCCTTTTTTTCGTCTTCACTTTCAGAATAAAAGGGTGAAGTGTAAAATTGACGAAAAGGCGTGTCGTTGGGAGGTGAGGCGGGTGGCGGCGGTTTTTTGCAAGGCGGCCCTGGCGGTCTGGGTTTACATGACGGCTTTCTATATCGCCTCTCTTGTCCTAAAGGACAATTCTATCGCCGACGTGGCCTGGGGGCCTGGCTTTTTCCTCGCCTGCTCGGCCGCTTTGGCCGGCCGGGGGGATCTTGCGGCCAGGCCTTTCCTTGCGACCCTTCTCGTGGGCATCTGGGGATTCCGGCTGGCGTTTCACATCGGCAAACGGAAGCAGGGGAAAGGGGAAGACGCTCGATACGCGAAATGGCGCCAGGAATGGGGCCGATGGTTCGTGATTCGAAGCTATTTCCAGGTGTTCATCCTGCAAGGAGCCCTGCTGCTGCTCATCGCCTCTTCGGTCATGGTGATCAATGTTTCGGAAAACCCGCCCCTTGGCTTGCTGGATGCAATCGGGCTGTTGACCTGGTGAGTCGGCTTCTTCTTCGAAACGGTCGGGGACTGGCAGCTCGCCCGTTTCAAGGCGGATCCCGAAAACCGTGGAAAAGTCATGGATCGTGGGCTGTGGCGCTACACCCGTCACCCGAATTACTTCGGAGAGGCCACCATGTGGTGGGGGCTATACCTGATCGCCCTCGGCGTCCCGGGAGGCTGGCTGACGATCGTAAGCCCCCTGACGATCACCTTCCTCCTTCTCCGCGTATCGGGAGTGCCGATGCTCGAGAAAGGGCGGATGGGGGAGCGCCCGGGCTACCGGGAATATGTCGAGAAGACGAGCGCGTTCTTTCCCTGGTTCCCAAGGAAACGGTGAAGATGCGGATCGCTTATCTTGACGGTTTCCGCCTGTACGCGGCCTTCTGGGCCGGAGCCGCAGAATTAGAAAGGGTCCGGCCCCACCTGGATGCCATCAACGTGTTTCCCGTTCCGGACGGGGACACGGGGACTAACATGGCTTGCACCCTCCGTTCCACGATAGTCCAGGTCAAGCCAAATCGGCACCTGGGCCGCACGTTCCTGGCCCTTGCAGACGCTGCTTTTCTCGGTGCCAGGGGAAATTCGGGGCTGATCCTGGCCCAGTACCTGCTGGGAGCCGCGAAAGCCCTGCAGGATTTTCCGAGAGCGGAGGCTTCCCATCTTTCCGCTGCTTTGGCCCATGCCGTTTCTTTCGCCTCCGCGGCGGTCGCCGGGCCGGTGGAAGGCACGATCCTGACGGTCATGCGGGAATGGTCGAATTCCCTGGTTTCGCGTGCGTCCCAAAGCCCCGATATCGCTTCTGTCTTTTCGGATTCGATCCCGGCGGCCCGCGAAGCCCTCCTCGACACCCCAAGCCGCCTCCCGGACCTGGCGAAAGCGGGAGTGCCGGATGCGGGCGGCAAGGGATTCCTTTCTCTACTGGAGGGGATCGAGTCGTTCATCCGGCGGGGAAACCTCCGGGACGTCAGCGGCGCGGTGTCCGTGTCGATCGGGCCCGATTCCCACCCGGAAGCGGGTTCGGAACTTCCGGCCTTCCGCTACTGCACGGAGGCCTTCCTCCTGGGGGAAAACGCTGAGCCGGGGATCGTGCGGGAACGCCTGTCGGTGCACGGGGATTCCGTGATCGTGGGAGGCACGCCCGGGCATTTGAGGATCCATGTCCATACCAACGAACCCGCCCGGTTGTTCGACGAGCTCGCGGCCCTAGGGAAAAGCGCGTCTCCCAGGGCCGAAGACATGCTCCGGCAAATTCAGGCCCGGAGGAACCGCAAGAGGCCCGTGGCCCTGGTGACCGACTCTTCCTGCGACCTTCCACAGGAACTGCTGGACAAGCACCAGGTCCACGTCGTTCCGCTGAGACTCAATATCGAGGGAAGCGAATACCTGGACCGCCTGACCATCACCCCGCAAGAGTTTTACAGGAGGGCCGGAAGCGGAGAGCGGGCCACGACTTCCCAGCCGGCTATCGCGGACTTCGAAAGGCTTTACGGGTCCCTCGCCGGTCATTCTGGGGCCATCCTGTCGATCCACCTTTCCGGTGCCCTCAGCGGAACGGTGGATGCGGCCAAGCGCGCCTCGGCCTCTTTTCCCGGGACCCGCATCGAGGTTGTCGATTCCCGTCACCTGTGCGCCTCTCTCGGACTCATCGTACTGAGAACGGCGGAGGCCCTGGAGAACGGGACCCCAATCGGCGAAACCCTGGGCCTCGTGGAGACCTGGAGCCGCCAGGCCAGGATCCTGGTGAGCCTGAAGACGTTGCGCCACATGGTCAGGGGAGGACGCATCGGCCCGGTGAAGGGGGCTGTCGCACGGATCCTTGGGTTGAAGCCGATCATCTCGGTGGACTCCCAGGGACGAGGGATCGCAGTGGGAAAAGCCAGGAGCCAGAGGGAAAACCTAAACCGCATCCGTTTTTTTGCGGAAGAGATTCAGGCTGCAGAAGGGATTTGGGGCTATGCCGTTGCCCACGCCCACGCTCCGGGGGAAGCGGTGGAGTTCGCCCGGGAAATGGAAAAAACCCTGGGCTTCGGCCCCCTTTTCGTGGTCGACATTTCCCCGGTGATCGGTTTGCACGCAGGGCCCGGAAGCCTGGCCCTCGCCTTTCTTCCAACCGGGCAGGGCATCGGAAGCGCTACGGGTCGATCAGCCCCTCCCGGATCGCGAGACGGATGAGGTCCGCCATCCGGCTAAGCCCCAGCTTTTTCAGCAGGTTGGTTCGATGGGTTTCGACAGTTTTCTGGCTGATTCCGAAACGTTCCGAGATCTCCCGCGTTGATAGTCCAAGGGCCAGGTACCTGAAAACCTGCCTCTCCCGGTTGCTCAGGCGAGCGAGAAGGTGCTCGCCTGGACGTGCGGCTTCTCCCGTCTCGGAGCCGCATTTCTTCCTGATGAAGCGGTCGACGACCGGCCCGGCAATTCCGGCAGACAGGTAGGCGCGTCCGTTTACCACGGTCCGGACGGCCCGAACGATCTCACCGGGCTCGCAGTCTTTCGTCAGGTACGCATGGGCTCCAGCGTTTAGAATTTCCGCCGCCAGGAAAGGATCATCGTGCATCGAGAGCGTGACGATCTTCGGCGGAATCGGCAGGCCCGAAAGGATTCGGGCAGCTTCGATCCCGTTGAGGCGGGGCATGGAAATATCCAGGAGGACGACGTCGGGTGACGTTTCCCTGCAGATGGCGACGGCTGCCTCCCCGTCCTCGGCTTCACCGACAATGAGAATGTCCGGTTGAGGCTCCAGGGTGCGGCGCAGAAGGGTCCTCGCGGACTGTTGGTCGTCAGCGATGCAGACCCGGATTTTCACCGGAGATCTCCTCCCCTTCGGGGATCCATAGCGTGCAGCTGGTTCCTTTCCCGGGTTTGCTCCTGAAGAGCAGCTTGCCGCCCAGGTGCTTCAGGCGCTCGCGGATCGCAAAAAGCCCCCAGCCTCCGGCATTCCACCCGATCTGTTCGTCTGAGACCAGCGACCCCACACCGTCGTCCTTGACCAAAAGGGCGAGGGAGCGCCGCCTGTACCGGACGCGCACCGAAACCGTCCGGGCCTGGGCGTGCTTCATGACGTTCCTGAGCAGTTCCCGGGCCATCTGGTAGATCACGACCATCAGGTCCTGTGGAAGATCCCGCCGGGAGCCGCTGATGGACAGGGTCCACCGGATACCGGCGGGTGTGAAGAGCTGATCCATGAGGGACCGGAGTCCCACGTCGAGTCCCGCCGCGTAAAGAGCCGGGTTGCTGATCTCCCGGGTCAGGTTTCGAATCTTGGAAATCACGCTTTTCAGGGATTCGGCTGCCGTGTCCTGTGGATGGGGCGGAAACCCGGAAACCTGCTGCATCGTCAGGGATTGGTAGAGGGAGGCCAGCTCGAAGCCGATCTCGTCATGGAGGACTTCCGCGATCCTTCGCCGCTCCCGTTCCTCGGAGAGGGAAATCTGCAAGGCCAGGTGCCTGAGTTCGGCCTCGTAGCTCTCGATTCTCCTCTCGGCTTCCTTTTGAGCGGAGATATCGGTGTAGATGCCGAACAGGAGTTCTTCCCCGTCGTGGGTCCTGAAGGGGATGGCCGTGATGGACACGTCCACCGGGCTTCCGTCCTTGCGGAAGCGGACGGTCCGCCGCTGGTGAGGGATCCCTTTGAAAAGG
>JAJUIT010000092.1 GCA_029267465.1 Synergistaceae bacterium | reverse complement strand
GAGGGAAAGCCTCTTCGAAGGGCGCGGGACCTATCTCGTCCGGAGGGAAGGCGACCCAGACGTGAAAGTCGAGAACGACCGCCTGGTGCTGTCGGTTCCCGTCAGCTTCAAAGCGAGGCTGAACGGAACGGGAACCGCCCTGGGGATTTCCCTGCCCGTTTCTCTTTCCGCGGAAGGGGCGGCCATCGTCGAGCTCTCGATGAAGCCCTCGGTTTCCCCCGACTGGAGGGTGAGGACGCAGCCGAAGATCGCGGTGAAGTGGAGCCGGGCACCGGCCGCGACGGTCCTTGGAATCCGGGTGACCTTCCAGGGCGCGGCGGACGAATTCCTCCGGGCCCGAATCGAGGAGTCCCTCCCCAGGATCGATTCGGCACTGAACGAGTCCCTGAAACTCAGGGAACGTGCGGAAGAGTTCTGGCGCGAGATCCAAAAGCCCAGGCCCGTATCGTCCTCGCCGGACCTGTGGCTGACCGTCCGCCCTCTTTCGATCGCCATCCCGCCTCTCAGGCTCGGACCGGAGAAAGTCCTTCTGGACGCCCGGATGCAAGCCCGATTGACCCTCTCCACGCAAAAGATCAACGTCCCGGAACCGGTTCCGCTTCCCCCGGTTTCGACCTCCCCGGGGGAAGGAAACCGGGCGGGGTTTACCCTCGAACTCCCGGTCTTTCTCGGCTACGAAGCCCTCAACCGGAAGATCGAAAGCGAACTGTCGAACCAAACGTTGGCGATGGGGGAGGGGAGAAAGCTCACCGTCCGCAAGATCTCGGTTTCCTCCAGCGGCAGCCGGCTGGTTTTCGCCCTGGACGTGGAGGCCCTTGAAGGTGCCGGGATTTTCTCCAGCCGCCGCGTCGGTACGGTCTACGTCCTCGGGAAACCGTCGTGGGATCCAGACCGGCAGGTCATCCGGCTGACTTCCGTCGATTTCGACGAAGGGACGATCCAGGGGCTGGTACGCACCGCGGCCTGGATCGGACGGCCCCTGCTGCTTGAAACCCTCCGGCAGACGGCTGTTTTTCCCCTTTCGGAACCAGCTGCCCAGGCTAAAAAAACCCTGGGGCGTTTTCTTGAGAGGCAGGAAATCGGGAGCGGCCTAACCCTTCGGGGCTCGGCCAGGCAGGTCGCCCTGGATTCGGTTGCCGTCACCCGGGAAGGACTGGCCCTTCTGTTTCGCCTCGCGGGCGAGACCTCGCTGGAGTGGAATCCCGAAAAGCCGTGATCCAAAACTTCCTCACATGCCTGGCACGGTCATCTTCTGGAATCCCTTGGGAACCTCGAAAAGGTCGTCCGGGACATTTCCTTTCCGGATATTTTTGTACTCGTGAGAGGAAACGCCCTCCGGCGTCTTGGCCTCGCCCTTGATCGGCCAGCCGAGCTCTTCGGAAATCCACTGGGTGATCACCGCGTCCTTCTCAGTGACCTGGATCTTCTCGCAGACAAACCCGTTGACCGTTTCCTTCCCCAGGCGCCTGATCTTGGCAGGATCGGTCTTTTCCACCAGGGAAGGGTCTTCCGCGCTTTTCTGCATCTTCATCTCCATGTAGACCTTTTCGTCGACCATGAGAACCCAGGAAAGCTTTTTGTCCATCCGGAGGATGGTGATCACCCGTTCCCCGTCCTGCTGAATCTCCTGCCGGATTTTTTGCCCCTTGACGAACACCTTTCCGGACATCGCCTGACCGTTTGGGCCCTTCATGACCATGTCGGCCGAAAACTCGGCGGCGCTTGCCGCGACGGCCGATAGAACGATAGCCAACGCCGCGGTGAAAAGGATCCTGCCGGCTGTCTTGACGCAAAAACGGCCCTTCATGCTCCCGTCCCCTTTCTCTGGAAGGCGAAATTGGTCTATGATTGGCATTGTCCCCGCCCAGGGGAAATCGCGCAAGCCCTTCAGGGAGGAACCGCCTTGGAACGGAACCCTGTGATCGTCGTCAGTTTCCCCGCCGATAGCGAAGCCCGGTCGCTGCTTTACCGGGAACTGGGAGAATCGTCCCGGCTGGTTTTTCTCAAGGACCTCGGCGACATCGAAAGCCGCAGGTCCGCCCTCGAATCCGCAGATGTTTTGCTGAGCTTCATCCTCGGCCGGGAAATCCCCTCGCCGGAGCTGCTGTTTCTCAAGAACCTCAAGCTCTTCCAATCCCTCCTGGCCGGTGTTGACGCCCTGCCGTTTCCCTTCATGCCCAAACAGGCGATCCTTTGCAGCAACGCCGGAGCCTGGGCGGACCCCCTCGCCGAGCATGCCCTGGCCATGGCACTGGCCCTGGGGAAGAACCTTTTGCCCCTTCACGCAAAACTGGCGCGGGGAGAATTCGACAACAGCAGGGAAAGTCTCTGGTTCCGCAAGGCCTCGGCCGCGATCGTGGGCTTCGGCGGGATCGGGAAGGCCGTGGCCCGGCTTTTCCGGAGTCTCGGCATGGAGATCCGCGCGGTCAACACGACGGGGCAAACCCTGGAACCCGTCGACTGGGTCGGAACGTTGAACCTGCTGGAGGAAGCCGTGAGGGACGCCCATGTCGTCGTTTTGAGCCTTCCCCTCACGCGCAGGACGCGGGGGATGATCGGAAAGAAACAGCTGGAATGGATGAGGGAAGACGCCATCCTCGTGAATGTGGCCCGAGGGGCGCTGATCCAGGAGGAAGCCCTGTACGAGCACCTGAAGGCCAACCCCTCCTTCCGGGCAGGCATTGACACCTGGTGGATCGAACCCGCAACCCACGGGGAATTCCAGGTGCATTTCCCCTTCTTCCGCCTCGAGAACTTCCTCGGATCCCCCCACAACTCGAACCTGGTAAACGGCATCTTTCCGGTCGCCCTGCAGGCGGCAGTGGACAACGTCTGTAGGTTTCTCGCCGGAGAACCTCCCCTCGGGATCGTGGATCCGGCGGACTACATGGAGGATTGAGACGATGAGAATCATCCTGGTCGGGGCCGGTGAAGTCGGCCAGAATGTCGCAAGGGAACTCATTCGGGACGGTCATGACCTGACCATCGTCGAGCGGGACGAGGATCGCGCCCAGCAAATCGACGAGGAGCTGGATGCCCGGGTCATCCGGGGAAACGGGGCGCGTCCACAGGTCCTGGAGGAAGCCGGCCTGGGGGAAGATGGAGGAGTGGACCTCTTGATCGGGGCCACGGACCGCGACGAGGTGAACATCCTCGCCTGCTGGATCGCCAAGAAAAGCGGAGTTCCCCAGACGATGGCCCGGGTCCGGAGCATCGAGTTCACCGACACCCAGTCCTGGGCCCGGGACCTGAACGTAGACCTTCTCATCTCCCCGGAACGGAGCGTCGCCCGCGAAATCCAGGAACTTCTCCAGGTAGGAGCTTCCTTTCACGCCGCGACCCTGATGCAGGAACGGGCCGGGATCTACGGCTTCACCCTTTCCGGAGGATCCCCCCTGCTAGGGCGCCCTCTGAAAGACCTGACGCGGGAGTACCAGAAACTCCGAACCATCATCGTCTACGTCCGGCGCGGAAGAAGCGGCTTTGTCCCATCGGGAGAAAGCGTTCTCCTGGAAGGGGATCTCTGCTATGTCGCCACCCTCAGGGAAGAACGGGACCAAGTGGCAGGACTCTTCACGGGCAAGTCGGCCCGGCCGCTCCGCCGGGTCATCATCGTGGGAGGAGGGAAAATCGGCTTCCAGGTGGCGAAACGCCTTGAAGAAAACTTCCAGAAGGTCGACATCCGCCTGATCGACCGCGACCTGGAGAAATGCGAGATCCTGGCCCGGGAACTCGGGAAAACCACGGTCCTGCACGGCGACGCCACCGACAGCGACCTCCTCCGCTACGAAGGGATCGAGGAAACGGACGGGTTCGTGTGCACCACGGCCAACGACGAGATGAACCTGGTCCTTTCTGCCGTTGCCAGGAACCTGGGTGCCCGAAAGACGATCGCCGTGATCCGGAAAAGCAGCTACCTGGAGCTCCAGGAGGCCTTTCATGCCGACGCGCTGGTGAACCCGAACGAAGCGCTGGCCTCGACGATTCTCCACCGGATCCGCTATCCCCGGGGGATGGGGGCGGTCTCGGTCATCGACCAGATCGACGCGGAGATGGGGGAGATCACGCTCACCCCGGATTCTCCGGCGGCCGGGAAAAAGGTGATGGATCTGGAACTCCCCAGGGGCGTGATCCTGGCCCTCGTGGAAAGAGGAGCGGAGGTCTTCGTTCCAAAGGGTGACACCGTCCTGAAGGAAAACGATCACCTGTTGTTCTTCTCTTCCAGGGACCATCTCCACAAGGCCCTGGACACGCTGGGAGCCGACTGAGGAATGCGCCCCGCCATCGTTGCAAAAGTTCTGAGCCTGGTGACGACCGTCGTCTCCCTCTTCCTCCTCTGGGGCATGGCGTGGGCAGCCTGGGACCGCACGTCAGACCTGGCCGCCCTGGGTGCTTCCCTTTTGATCGGCCTGTCGGTTTCCGGGATCCTCTTCTTCCTGGGCCGAAAGGCCAGCGCCAAGGATCTGGGGCCGAGGGAGGCCTTTGCCGTCGTGAGCCTGTCCTGGATCCTATGCTCCGCGATCGGCGCCCTGCCCTTCTACCTTCACGGGTCGGTTTCCACGTACACGGACGCTTTTTTCGAGGCCATGTCCGGATTCACCACCACCGGGGCCTCGGTTCTGACGAACATCGAGGCCAACCCCCGGGGGATTCTATTCTGGCGAAGCCTGACCCACTGGCTCGGAGGAATGGGGATTATCGTTCTCAGCCTTGCCATCCTTCCCTTCCTCGGAGTCGGCGGAATGCAGCTTTTCAAGGCGGAGGTCCCCGGGCCGGTGCCCGAGAAGCTGACGCCCCGGATCCAGCAGACAGCCCTCCTGCTTTGGGGGGTCTATGTCATTCTTTCTCTGATCGAAACGTTCCTTCTCATGCTGGCCGGGATGAACCTGTTCGACGCTCTCACCCACACCTTCGGGACCATGGCCACGGGAGGCTTTTCTCCAAAGAACCTGAGTGTCGGCTTCTACCGAAGTCCTTTCGTCGACTGGATCATCACCGTCTTCATGTTCCTGGCGGGAGCGAACTTCACCCTTCACTACTTCGCCCTCAGAGGGCGCCTTTCGGTCTTCTGGAAGGACGAGGAGTTCCGATTCTACTCCTGGGTTACCCTGATCGGAACAGCGACGGTGATGGTCATCCTCCTCTCAGGGAACGCCTATGACTCTCTCGGGGAGGCTCTGCGTTTTTCAGCCTTCCAGGTCGTGAGCATCCTGACGACGACCGGTTTCGTCACGGCGGATTTCGAGAAGTGGCCGGCTTACACCCAGCTTTTGCTGCTGGTTCTGATGTTCGTGGGCGGTTGCGCTGGCTCCACCGGCGGAGGCATGAAAAACATCCGGATCCTCCTGCTTGCCAGGCAGGCCGGATCCGAAATCCGGCGGCTCCTTCACCCGAGGGCCGTGATCGTTCCTAGGGTCGGAGGCAAGGTCGTCGAGCGGGAGGCGATCAACTCCGTCACGGTTTTCTTCATCGTCTACATGGCCCTTTTTGTCGGTGCCTCCCTTGTCATGACCGCACTGGGGCTGGACCTCGTTTCGGGCATCTCCTCGGTGGCGGCGACCCTCGGCAACATCGGCCCGGGCCTGGGTATCGTGGGGCCGATGGACAATTACGCCGCGATCCCGGCGGCAGGGAAATGGGTCCTTTCGCTCTGCATGCTCCTGGGCCGCCTGGAACTCTTCACCGTCCTCATGCTGTTCGTCCCGGGAACGTGGAGGAAATAGCCTCAGAACCGTCCGAAAACGCCCGTGCTGAGATACCGGTCCCCGCGGTCCGGCGATACCGTTACCACGATGCCGGGTGAGGGCCTTTTCGCTACGGCCGAAAAGGCCGCCGCCACGTTGGCCCCCGTGGAGATCCCGCAGAAGAGGCCCTTTTCCCTCGCCAGCCAGCGCGTCATATCAAAAGCCGCCTCGTCCGTCACGGGCTCGACCTGGTCCACGAGGGAGCGGTCCAGATTTTTCGGGATAAAGCTTGCCCCGATCCCCTGGATTCCGTGGGGCCCGCTCCTTCCTTCGCCCAAAAGGGGGCTTTTCGCGGGTTCCACCGCGATGATCCGGACATCCGGGAACGCCGACTTCAGGCTCCTGCCCACCCCGGTAAGGGTCCCTCCCGTTCCGACTCCCGCCACGAAGGCGAGGGGGGCTTTCCCCTTCAGGGCTTTAAGGATCTCCGGCCCCGTCGTGACCTGGTGAGACCACGGGTTGCCAGGGTTGTCAAATTGACCCGGCATGAAGGCTCCTTTCAACTCCCGCGTCACCTCTTCGGCTTTCCGGACCGACCCTTCCATTCCTTCCGCGGCGGGGGTCAGGATCAGTTCCGCACCGTAGGCTGCGAGCACCGCTCTCCTTTCCGCGGACATCGATTCGGGCATCGTCAGGATCACCCGTAAGCCCAACGACCTTCCCAACATCGCCAGGGCGATCCCCGTATTTCCAGAAGTCGGTTCGACGATCACCGCGCCTTCGCGCAGGAGACCGTCCTCTTCCGCCTTCCTCAGCATGCCCCACGCCGCCCGGTCCTTGATCGATCCCCCGGGGTTGTTCCCTTCCATCTTGATCCAGATTTCCTTTCCCCTGCCGGCTTCGATCCGGGCCAGCGGAGTGCTCCCGACAAGAGAAAAGCTGACCAGCGAATCCACCCGAAAGGACATCTCAGGCCACCCCTTTTCCAGCTTTGAACTTCGACGGCCCATAAAAGGCCGAAGCCTCCCGAAGTCTTTGGACTTCTTTCTGGAGGTCCCTGACCATTCCCTCAAGGGCCTCGATTCTGCTCTCAGCCCGCTCCAGAGGGGAAGAAACCCTCCGTCCCCCGGATTTGACCACCCGAGCGGGGATGCCGACAACCGTCGTTCCGGGAGGCACATCCTTGAGAACGACGCTTCCAGCGCCGATTCGGGCGTTCTTCCCTACCGTGACCGGGCCCAGAATCCGAGCCCCGCTTCCCACAAAGACCCCCGCTTCCAGGGTCGGATGCCTCTTCCAGGTTTTCTCGTTGCCGGTAGCCCCGAGGGTCACTCCCTGAAACAGCGTCACGTTGTCCCCCACGATCGCCGATTCCCCGATCACCACACCCGCCGCGTGGTCGATGAAAACCCCCTTTCCGAGGCGTGCCCCCGGGTGGATCTCGGTTCCCGTCCACCAGCGGACAAGAAGGCCAAGGAACCTTGGAAGAACGGGAATCCGCATCCGGACGTGGAGAAAATGGATCAGCCGGTGAGCCGCCACGGCCTGGAACCCCGGGGTGCAGAGCGCGATCTCGAAAAACCCGCGAATCCCGGCCGGTATGGCCGGATCCCTTTCCTTGACCGCCCTGAAATCTTCAACAAGCGTTCTCCATGCTCCCATTGGCACTCCTCCTCTCAAAACAAAAAACCGGGCTGACCTCGCGGCCAGCCCGATCATCGTTTCGATACGGGAGTTCTCCTATGGGAGGAACCGGTTGCCCTTGCAGCCCCGGCCGCAGCAAATGGTGCCGCCGCGACCCCGTGGGCCGCGGTGGATCAGGAAAGAATCCACCGACAACAACAGCTGGACTGGAAAACCGGACGAACCATTCCTACACCCCCCACGAAATTGGGGTGATTATAAGGAACCGGGAGAAAAAAAGCAAGATCGCGCATTGCCTCACGAAAAATCCAAACGAAGGGGTAACGTTGCCTCACCTAAGAATCTAAACGAAATAAGATCCTCCGTAGGGCGTTTGCCTGAAGGGGGGACACGAGGTGAGGCTGTCCATGAAGACGCGGATGGAGATTGTGGCAGCGGAAGAGGGAGTTTACCGCAAGGCCGGTCGAAAGGAAAAGGGGCAGATCCTGGACAGGCTGGTTTCTCTGACCGGCTACAATCGGT
>JAJUIT010000102.1 GCA_029267465.1 Synergistaceae bacterium | reverse complement strand
GGGGGGGGTTCCGGGGCCTTCGCCGCCGGGGGGTGGGTTGCGGGCCTGGCACCTCCGGCAGACAAAAATGGCGGAGAGGGAGGGATTTGAACCCTCGGGGCGGGGTTTAGGCCGCCCACACGCTCTCCAGGCGTGCGCCTTCGACCACTCAGCCACCTCTCCGCATGTTCGCAACTGTTGGATTTTGGCGGAGAGAGTGGGATTTGAACCCACGAGGCGGCTTCAAGACCACCTAGTCGATTTCGAGTCGACCGCCTTCGACCACTCGGCCATCTCTCCGCGAGTTTCTCCGCTGCTGGAAGAATTCCCGTAAGATTCTAGCACACTCTACGCTCAAAATACCCCTTCGTACAAGAATTTGATGGTTGAATCGAGGGTCTCTCGGGAGATCATAGAGAGATCCGCACGCTCCAGCTTTCGGGTCCTCACAACCGAAAACCAGCCTCCGGATTCGCGAGAAAAGCAACGCTCCCGCACACATCGGGCAAGGCTCAAGCGTCACGTACATCGTGCAGCCGGTGAGGCGCCAATCTCCAAGAAAGACCGCGGCCTGCCTGATGGCGGCAATCTCCGCGTGGAGGGTCGGGTCCAAGCCCGATTCCCGTCCGTTTTTTCCTGTCCCGATAATCTGCCCCGAACGGACCACCACGGCTCCAACCGGGATCTCGCCGGACGCAGCAGCGCTTCTGGCCAGCGACAACGCCACCTCCATGTACCGCCGATCTTCGGCATCCTGTCTCGCGTGCCGCAAAAAGACGCCCTCCTCGGGACGTTTCAAAACCGTGAAGCATTCTAGCAAAAGACTTCCCGTTTGCAAAGAGAGGGGGTTCGGAAAATAATGAAGACATCTAGCTGCAGAGGGAGGGATAGGACGATGAAGCGAAAAGTTCCAAGGATTTTGATCTTTCAGGTCGATGCTTTCACGGATCGGCTATTTTGCGGAAACCCTGCCGCGGTATGCCTCGTCCACGGCCCGCTTCCGGCAAGGCTTATGCAGCAGGTCGCTGCGGAAATGAATCTTTCCGAAACGGCCTTTCTCATTCCCCTCAACGGGAACTTCAGAACCGCCTCAGAATTCCGGATCCGTTGGTTCACGCCCATAACCGAAGTTCCCCTCTGCGGGCACGCTACCCTGGCGGCCGCTTCCGTTGTCTTTTCGGAGATCGGCAATTCGAGCCCCACTCTTTTTTTCGAATCCAGAAGCGGACGACTGACCGCATGTCAAGAACCCGAAGGCTGGGCCTTGGATTTCCCATCCAATCCCCCTCATCCTTGCGAAGTCCCCAAGGGAATCCTTGACGGCCTCGGAATCAAGGATCCCCTTCCGGCTTTTCTTTCCGAGGAAGCCGAAATGCTTTTGCTCCAAATGGGATCCTACAAAGAAGTCCTGGACATTTCCCCAGACTTTCCGCTCCTGCTTTCCGTAAAGAACCGGCTGGGGGCTCAGGGGGTTATCGTCACCGCTTCGGGGCCCGAAGGTTTTGATTTCTGCTCGCGGTATTTCGGTCCCTGGGAAGGGCTCAACGAAGACCCGGTGACTGGGTCCGCTCACACCGTCCTGGCCCCCTACTGGCACAAGATTCTCGGCAAGTCGGACTTTCTTGCGCTTCAAGCCTCCAGAAGGACCGGTGTTCTTAGGGTTCGGCTGGTTCCGGGAGGAAGAGTGCGCATCTCCGGGAAAACGCGCATTTTTCTGAAGGGGATTCTTTGCCTATAAAAAAACGGGAGTTGCCGAAGCAACTCCCGTTTCTGACGATCCTCTGTTGGTTAAGCCTTCTCGACGTTGGCGGCCTGAGGGCCCTTGGCTCCGTCGACCACTTCGAGGGTTACGCGCTGGCCCTCATCCAGGGTCTTGAAGCCTTCCATCTTGATCGCGCTGAAGTGAACAAAAACATCCTTGCCCTCGTCAGTCGTGATGAACCCATAGCCCTTCGTGCCGTTGAACCACTTTACCGTACCGTTCGTTTTCAAGCTTGCTGCCTCCTGATAAAACATAATAGACTTCTCCGATGGCGCCATCGGCTAGGAAAGATTATCCGATGCCGCCCGTCTTGTCAAGGGTTTGGTGAACCTAAACTTTCGGGATGTTCCTGCCGGAAAAAATCTCGGCCATTTCCCGCTTTAATTCCTGCTTGATCCGTTTCTTCTCGCCGGGAAGCAGGCTCTTTTTCCCCGTCCCGAACAGGTAGTTGTCCAGGTCGAACTCTTTCAGGATCATCTTCGTCATGAAAAGGTTTTCCTGGTAGACGTTCACATCGATCATCTGGTACCTTTCCCGCATATCGTCGGCAATGAAATTTTGAATCGAGTTGATTTTATGATCGATGAAAAATTTCTCCCCGTTGATGTCACGCGTGAAGCCCCGAACACGATAATCCAGCACGGCGATGTCGGGATTGAAGGAATGCAGGAGGAAATTAAGGGCTTTCAGGGGTGAAATCTTCCCACAGGTCGAAACATCGATATCCGCCCTGAAGGTGCTGATTCCCTGGTCCGGATGGCTTTCGGGATAAGTGTGCACGGTGATATGGCTTTTGTCGAGGTGGGCGACCACGGATTCGGGAAGAGGCCCCGGAGTTTCACCCGAGCAGAGGTCGCTCCCTTCAGGGACCTGCCCGCACTCAACTTTTTCCTCCGAAATCAGCATCGTAACGCTGGCACCCTGGGGTTCGTAATCCTGCTGTGCGATATTCAGAATGTTGGCGCCGATGATGTTTGCGACTTCGCTCAAAATCGCCGTCAATCTCTCGGCGTTGTATTCCTCGTCGATATAGTCGATGTATTCCTTGCGGTGTTGCGGAAGTTTCGCGTAACAGATATCGTACATGTTGAAGCTGAGGCTTTTCGTGAGGTTGTTGAACCCATACAGCTTCAGTTTTTTGATCGGCTTGATCTTTTTCATCGCCGGTATCGACACCCTTTCCTCAAGATGAAGGCATTATAGCGTCTTTTCCGTTTTTTGCGAATCGTGCCGATTTCCTGCCGGAGAGAAGGGGGGAGTTGTCTTTTGAAGAAAACCAACGCCGTTCGCCAGCTTGAGAAGCTCGGGATCCATTATCGTCTGGCGGAGTATGAAGTTGACCTGGACGATCTCGGGGCAACCCGGGTTGCATTGAAGATCGGAATGCCTCTCGACCGTGTTTTCAAAACGTTGGTCCTTCGAGGGGACAAAACAGGCGTCTTCCTTTGCGTCATTCCGGGAGCCATGGAATTGGACCTGAAAGCCGCTGCGTCCCTCACCGCAAACAAACGGTGCGAACTGGTCCCCCTGCGAGAGGTTTTCCCCCTGACAGGCTACCAGCGGGGAGGCGTGTCCCCGCTGGCTTCAAAAAAAACCTATCCTGTCCTCGTGGATGAGGCCTCTCTCCGTTTTGAAGAAATCTCCGTCAGTGCAGGACTCAGGGGCCTACAGGTGATCTTGCGGCCTTCGGACCTGATCAGAGCCACGCAGGCCGTTGTCGGCCGACTTACGAAACCGGAGCCGATCCTTTAGCCCGTTCTTCTTCCCGTAGTTTTCTTCGAAGAATCTTCCCCGCCGGGGATAGAGGGAAAGACTGGACGAATTCCACTTTTCTTGGCACCTTGTAATGAGCGAGCCTTTCCTTGCAGAACTGGACCAGTTCTTTCTGGGTCGCTGCCGCGTTTTCCCGCAGGATGACAAAGGCCTTCGGGATCTCGCCGCTGACGGGGTGAGAAACGCCGATCACGGCGGCGAGGTGGACAGCAGGGTGCTCCTGAAGAACCCTTTCCACTTCCTGCGGATAGACGTTGAAGCCTCCGACGATCAGGATGTCGGTGTCGCGATCCAGGATGGTCAAGTACCCTTCCTCATCCATCCTGACAATGTCCCCCGTGTTGAACCAACCTTCACTGAATCTCTCCGCCGTCTTTTCCGGGTTACGGAAGTAGCCGGGCGTCACCGAAGGCCCCTTCACCCAGAGGACCCCTTCCTGCCGCTTTTCCACTTCCTTCCCTTCCCGGTTCAGGATCCGGAATTCGTAGCCGGGAAGAAAGGGGCCTACCGTGCCGAGCTTTCTTTTTGCAAGGCTGGGATTCACGGTCACCACGGGAGAGCACTCGGTCAGTCCGTACCCTTCAAGGATGGAAAGATTCAGGGTTTCCCTGGCTCTCTGGTCAAATTGGGGATTCAAACGATCCCCTCCACAGATGATCAGCCGAAGGGTTGATCCGATCTCGACCCCTTTTGCCGCGGTCGCCAGCGTCAGGGCAACCATCGTTGGAACCGCAACCATGACGGTGACGCCCGCCGCGTAGATCGCCTCCACGGTTTTTTGGGGCGGCATAAAGCCCGGCACCAAAGCCTGCGGAAGTCCGATCGCGAGAGGCAGGATCCCCGAGACGCTGTAGCCGAGGGTGTGAAAATTAGGAAGGACATTCAGGAAAATGTCGTCTTTCTTCAACTCCTCGACGAAATCGAAAACCTTGCTGGTGTTGTCGATCAGGTTTCCGTGGGTGATCACGACGGCTTTCGGGGTTCCGGTTGTCCCAGAGGTTGAAAAGATCACGGCGGTTTCCGCGGAGTCCTTTTCTCCTTTCCTGCCCACTTCCTTTGAAACAAAAGCGTCCAAAGCAGAGGGAATCGTCGGGTAGCCGGCTCCCGAAAGGGCCTCCCGAAGCCCCTCCATTCCCTCAGGCAGAACGATCCCCCATGGATCCAGGACTTCCATGTTCTCAACCAGGGCAGTTGGCCCCGTCTGCAAGTTCAACGGCGCAACGGCCCCCCTCAGTCTCCAGGCCGCCAAGGAAAGCGCCAGGACCAGAGGGCAGTTGGGAAGCAGCAGGACGAGCCTTTGCCCTTCGCCGAACCCACCGTTTGCGAGTGCCTGCTCGCACGTATCGACCAGGTGCAGGAAACGGCTCGAATCCCACCATTGACCTTCCCACCAGAGGGTCTTCTCTCTGAGTTCCCCGGTGAGGCGCTCAAGGATCATTTCTTCCAGTCTTCTTGGTTTCATTTCGTCTCTTCCCCTTCTAGAATCGGCGGCTGATGGAAAGGCCAAGGAGGTGGGCCTCGCCGTTGTCCTGTCGGCTTTGGTAGATCCATTCCCCAGGTCGAGCCTGGATGTTCCTCGCGGAGATGTCCAGGTATGTATACGAAAAGTCGTAGGTCCAGTTCCCCTTGCGGTAGCCCAGGCCGATGGAGTAAAGCTTCCTGTCGTTGGTCGGGGCAATGTAATCCACCGTCTCGTCGGGGATCGGGGAAGGGTCGATGATGTAGCCCAGGCGCAGGTCAAGGTTTTCCTTGAGGGAATACTCGATCCCCAGCTGATATCGCCACGTGTCGCTCCAATTCTTTGGGGAACTGGCTGACGTATCGTCATCAAAGTTGATCGTGAGCCTGTCATAGGTGCTCCACCGCGTCAGGACGGCGTCAATTTCGACACTCAGCCTTTCGTTCGGCCTTAAGGCCACCCCCGCAACAAGGAGGTCGGGCAGCGTGATTTCGCCCGCTGCCCCTTTGTGGGCAAGCTTGCTCCCGCCAGGCAGGTAAAGATCGAAATCGCCTTCCACTTTCTGATCGACCGGACTTCGATAGGTCAAGGCGAACTTGAGCGTATCCGAGGCTTTGTACAAAAAACCAATATTCCACCCCCACCCGAAACTATCCCCTTCCAGTTCGCTGTCGAAGGCCTCGTGGGGATCGAATGGATTTTGGACATAGGGGTTCGGGATCTTCTTTTTCAGGTTGATCCCGAAATACATCGCCTCAACGCCCAGCCCGACCGAAAACTTCTCGTTGACTTTCCAGGCCCAGCTTGGGTTCAGGGAAACACTCATGATCTCGGCTTTGTAGGAGTTGTAGCGACCGAACCAATCGGGATCGAATTCCGTGCCAAGCCCGAACCGCGTGAACATGCCGATCCCAAGCCACTGATTGTCGTCGATTTGCCGCACGTAGTAAAAATGGGGAGGAAACCAGGACGAAGCAACCGTTGAAGCCTCAGGCTTCGTCATCAGATTGTCAGGAATTTCGTATCCTGTCATATCGGCAGTCGGCGATATGGCGGTGAACCCGAACATCATTTGCGTTCCTTCAAGCTGGACCATCCCGGCCGGGTTGAAGGCAACCGCGGAAGGGTCATCCGCACGGGCCACCATCGCCCCGCCTAGTGCGTTTCCCCGGGCGCTCCACTCATAGATGCCGAATCCTGCCGCGCCAGCCCGTTTCGAAAAGGCCAGAAGGACCAAACAAATAGCAATAAAGACAGATTTTTTACGCACTAGGTGCCCCCCTCTTTTAAAGCAGGATTAGGATACAATTCTTGCTTTTTGATACACTTCGAACATTATACCTAATCCTTCCCTTTAGGTAAGGCCTAGAAACTTCATAAAACACATGCAACTCATGCAAAAAGCCCCCCATGGGCTTAATCCCATGGGGGGCTTTTCATGCGATGGCGCGCCGGACAGGATTTGAACCCGTAACCTTCGGATCCGTAGTCCGATGCTCTATCCAGTTGAGCTACCGGCGCACCGCAAGCCTGGCTTTTTTCCGCCTAGTCTTCATATGGCGGTGGGAAAGGGATTCGAACCCTTGAGGGCGGTTTATAGCCACCCTACTCGCTTAGCAGGCGAGTGCCTTCAGCCAACTCGGCCATCCCACCTCAAGCACGGATTATTCTAACAGCCCTCGCCGAGGTGTCAATAGCGAAACCGGCCTGCACCCTGCGAGAAGTTTGCTTCTAGGGGTTCTGCTGGGACTTGTCCTGGGATTCCGCGGCTTTCGGGGCCGGGAAGATCGAGGGATCCAGGATTTTCACCGGCACCCCGGCCTTCAGCTCCAGGAGGAATTTCTGCTGAATTTCCCTCTCTTTCTGGGACTTCAGCATTTTTTTGATCTCCTCCTTGACTTCCGCGAGGGAAAGCACCCGTTCGGGGCTCTTGCTTCTTTTGAGCACCAGGAGAACATCTTCGCTGGTGACGGAGATGACTGGGCTCGGCTTCCCAAAGGGAAGATCGCGCAGAACGGTCAAGGGGCCTGTCAAATCCTTATCCGCTACAAAGGTCGGCTGAGCATAGGGCGTCGAATT
>JAJUIT010000011.1 GCA_029267465.1 Synergistaceae bacterium | reverse complement strand
CTCTCTCGAGCGATGAAAAAGGTTTCCGGCGGCGATCTACTCTCCCACGGTTAGGACCGCAGTACCATCGACGCTGGAGGGCTTAACGGCCGGGTTCGGCATGGGACCGGGTGTGTCCCCTCCGCCATGACCACCGGAAACCAATTCTGGCACCCCATGATTGCCTGTCAGCGAAAGCGGCGGACTTCAGAAGAAAAAGTTATTGGGAGTCAAGGCCTCGGCGTATTAGTACCGGTCAGCTCAACCCCTCTCAGGGCTTACACCCCCGGCCTATCCATCCCGTCGTCTACGGGACGCCTTACCTGATTGACTCAGTGAGTGATCTCATCTTGGGGCCGGCTTCCCGCTTAGATGCCTTCAGCGGTTATCCGATCCGAACATGGCTACCCGGCTTATGCGCCTGGCGGCACAACCGGTACACTAGCGGTTCGTCCACTCCGGTCCTCTCGTACTAGGAGCAGCTCCCCTCAAATCACTTGCGCCCATGGTGGATAGGGACCGAACTGTCTCACGACGTTCTAAACCCAGCTCACGTACCGCTTTAATGGGCGAACAGACCAACCCTTGGGACCTGCTTCAGCCCCAGGATGCGATGAGCCGACATCGAGGTGCCAAACCTCGCCGTCGATAGGAACTCTCGGGCGAGATCAGCCTGTTATCCCCGGGGTAGCTTTTATCCGATGAGCGACGGCCCTTCCACTCGGCACCGCCGGATCACTAGGACCCACTTTCGTGACTGCTCGACCCGTCGGTCTCACAGTAAGGCCACCTTATACCCTTGCACTCAACGGGCGGTTTCCATACGCCCTGAGGTGACCTTCGCGCGCCTCCGTTACTCTTTGGGAGGCGACCGCCCCAGTCAAACTGCCCACCTGACACGGTCCCGCCTGCCGATTCAGACACGGCGGTTAGAATCCCAGCAAAACAAGGGTGGTATCCCAACGTCGGCTCCACGAAGGCTGACGCCCTCGCTTCCATGCCTCCCACCTATCCTGTACATGCCTTGCCGAAATCCAATATCAGGATACAGTAAAGCTCCACGGGGTCTTTCCGTCCCACCACGGGCAACTGGCGTCTTGACCAGTTCCACAATTTCGCCGGGTCTCCCGTCGAGACAGCGCCCAGATCGTTACACCATTCGTGCAGGTCGGAACTTACCCGACAAGGAATTTCGCTACCTTAGGACCGTTATAGTTACGGCCGCCGTTTACTGGGGCTTCGGTTCAAAGCTTCGCCTTGCGGCTAACCTCTCCCCTTAACCTTCCAGCACCGGGCAGGTGTCAGTCCCTATACGTCGGCTTCACGCCTTCAGCAGAGACCTGTGTTTTTATTAAACAGTCGCCTGGGCCTGGTTTCTGCGACCACCCTCGGCTCGGACATGCTTAACGCCTCACCTGAGTGGCACCCCTTCTCCCGAAGTTACGGGGTCAACTTGCAGAGTTCCTTAACGAGAGTTATCCCGTTCACCTTAGCCTGCTCAGCCAGCCCACCTGTGTCGGTTTCCAGTACGGGCGCCCCGGCTCCTCCCTAGAGGCTTTTCTCGGCAGCATGGCCTCAATGCCTTCGTCCCCGAAGGGACTCCCCGTCAGGCCTCAGGGTTCCGACTCCAGGGTTTTGCCTCCAGAGTCCCCCTACACCCTTGGACCGGGACTTCCATCACCCGGCACACCTAGCCTCCTGCGTCACCCCTTCGGTCCAATCGTCACCGGGGCGGGGCCGGAATGTCAACCGGCTGTCCATCGACTACGCCTCTCGGCCTCGCCTTAGGTCCCGCCTAACCCTGGGTGGATGAACCTTCCCCAGGAAACCTTGGGCTTTCGGTGAACACGTTTCCCACGTGTTTTTCGCTACTCATGCCGACATTCTCACTTCCATGCAGTCCACCGGGCTTCTCAACCCGACTTCTCCCCGCATGGAACGCTCCCCTACCAAAACGCGCAATCTGCGCGCCTTCCGCAGCTTCGGCGGCGGGCTTAGCCCCCTACATTTTCGGCGCAGAGACGCTCGACCAGTGAGCTATTACGCACTCTTTCAAGGGTGGCTGCTTCTAAGCCAACCTCCTGGCTGTCTGGGCGTCTCCACATCCTTACCACACTTAGCCCGCGCTTCGGGACCTTAGCTGGCGATCTGGGTTCTTTCCCTCTCGACGACGGATCTTCTCACTCGCCGTCTCACTCCCAGGTATCCCGTGACGGCATTCGGAGTTTGGTTGAAGTCGGTAGGAGCACTCTCCCCCTCGTCCATCCAGTAGCTCTACCTCCGCCACGTTCACCGCCTGAGGCTGCACCTCAATGCATTTCGGGGAGAACCAGCTATCACCGTACTCGATTAGCTTTTCACTCCTATCCACAGCTCATCCAAGACTTTTGCAACAGTCCCTGGTTCGGTCCTCCATCCGGTTTTACCCGGACTTCAACCTGGCCATGGATAGATCGTACGGCTTCGGGTCTATAGCGTGCGACTCGCGCCCTATTCAGACTCGGTTTCCCTTCGGCTCCGGACCTTTAAGCCCTTAACCTCGCCACACACCATAACTCGCCGGCTCATTTTCCAAGAGGCACGCCGTCACCTTCCAGCGGGTCGCCCCGCCTTCCGGCTCCGACTGCTTGTAGGCACACGGTTTCAGGTCTCTTTCACTCCCCGCCAGGGGTGCTTTTCACCTTTCCCTCTCGGTACTACTCCACTATCGGTCGCCTGCGGTATTTAGCCTTGGACCGTGGTCGGCCCGGATTCAGACGGAATTCCACGTGCTCCGCCCTACTCGGGGTACCGTCCCAGGAAGCGCCTTCCGTTTCGCCTACGGGGCTTTCACCCTCTTCGACCGGCTTTCCCAACACCGTTCGGCTACAGAAAACGTTTCTTACTTCCCGATCCCGCTGCGGCAGGTTCCGGACAGTCCCCTCAACCCCACTCGCGCAACGCCCGCAGGCTTGACACGCAAATGGTTTAGGCTCTACCCCTTTCGCTCACCACTACTCAGGGCATCTCTTCGATTTCTTCTCCTCCGGCTACTGAGATGTTTCACTTCGCCGGGTGACCGCCTCTTCCGAGGCGACTGGGCTCAACACCCAGCCGGGTTTCCCCATTCGGACATCTGCGGATCAACGGTCGCTTGCACCTCCCCGCAGCTTTTCGCAGCTTGCCACGTCCTTCTTCGGCCGCAGGCGCCTAGGCATTCCCCGTGTGCCCTTACTACCTTGACTCCCAATACCTCTTCCTCCTGCTTCTTCCGCTCGCTTTCAACTGTCAAGGTCCTCATGGGGTTCTCTATACCCCACAAGCGTAGGAAAGAAAGAGTTCCGGCGTACCAATCCTTGCTGCCGTCCCCCTTCTCCGGGGGACTCCTTAGAAAGGAGGTGATCCAGCCGCACCTTCCGGTACGGCTACCTTGTTACGACTTCACCCCCCTCACCAGACGCACCTTCGACGGATCTCTCCCTCGCGGGTTAAGCCTCCGGCTTCGGGTGCCCCCAACTCGGGTGGTGTGACGGGCGGTGTGTACAAGGCCCGGGAACGTATTCACCGCGGCTTGGCTGATCCGCGATTACTAGCGATTCCGGCTTCATGGAGTCGGGTTGCAGACTCCAATCCGAACTGGGACCGGCTTTGATGGGATCCGCTCCGGGTCGCCCCCTCGCTTCCCTTTGTGCCGGCCATTGTAGCACGTGTGTCGCCCTGGACATAAGGGCCATGATGACTTGACGTCATCCCCACCTTCCTCCGTCTTGTCGACGGCAGTCTGGCTAGAGTGCTCGGCTCTCCCGTTAGCAACTAACCACAGGGGTTGCGCTCGTTGCGGGACTTAACCCAACATCTCACGACACGAGCTGACGACAGCCATGCAGCACCTGTGCACGCTCCCCGTATCTCTACAGGGTCCTTCAACTTTCATCTCCGTACCACGTGCATGTCAAACCCAGGTAAGGTTCTTCGGTTTGCATCGAATTAAACCACGTGCTCCACCGCTTGTGCGGGCCCCCGTCAATTCCTTTGAGTTTCAATCTTGCGATCGTACTCCCCAGGCGGGATGCTTATCGCGTTAGCTGCGGCACAGAGAGTAACCTCCCCACACCTAGCATCCATCGTTTACAGCCGGGACTACCGGGGTATCTAATCCCGTTCGCTCCCCCGGCTTTCGCACCTCAGCGTCAGTCATGGGCCAGGAACCCGCCTTCGCCACTGGTGTTCCTCCCGATATCTACGCATTTCACCGCTACACCGGGAATTCCAGTTCCCTCTCCCATACTCCAGACCGCCAGTATCGACCGACCTGCACCGGTTGAGCCAGTGTATTTCACGGCCGACTTAACAGCCCGCCTACGTGCGCTTTACGCCCAGTGATTCCGGACAACGCTCGCCCCCTACGTATTACCGCGGCTGCTGGCACGTAGTTTGCCGGGGCTTCCTCGTACGGTACCGTCACTTCCTTCGTCCCGTACAACATGGGTTTACGTCCCGAAAGACTTCTTCCCCCACGCGGCGTCGCTGGGTCAGGCTTGCGCCCATTGCCCAATATTCCCCACTGCTGCCTCCCGTAGGAGTCTGGACCGTATCTCAGTTCCAGTGTGGCCGGCCACCCTCTCAGGTCGGCTACCCGTCATCGCCTTGGTAGGCCGTCACCCCACCAACTAGCTGATAGGACGCGAGTCACTCACCAGGCTGGTTGCCCACTTTCACCTTCCGGCATATGGGGTCTTAGCGTCCGTTTCCAAACGTTATCCCCCTCCTGGTGCCATGTCCTCACGCGTTACTCACCCGTCCGCCACTATCCGCACCTTCCGGCGAACCTTCCGGTGCGAACCGTCCGACTTGCATGTGTTAAGCACGCCGCCAGCGTTCGTCCTGAGCCAGGATCAAACTCTCCATGGCTTTCCTGCTGGTTCTCGCCTTCACTCTCTCTTCCCTTACGCTTGTCAAGGTGCTGTTGTGAAATGGTGCCTTGCTGCTGAACCCCTCTCTCGAGGGGCAAGGGGCATAATACATCGCCTGCCGTATCCTGTCAACACCTACCGGAGGTTTTCCTTGCGATTATCTGACTGCCTCCTGTGATACAAACGCTGACAAAGATTCTTTCAGCCTTCAGAATGATATCGTAAGGCTTTTGATTCAGGCTTTTTTTCGGGTTTAATTCTCGTTCTAGATGTCTTCTTCTTCGAGTTCCAGCAGTTCTTCCTCGACAACAGGCTCGGGCATTTTCGCCTCGGCTGAGGCGGGTTCGGCCGCAGCCGTTGACTTCGGGACAAGCAGGGCCTCTCCCTGTCCTGCCTTTTCCAGGATTTCCTTCTTGATCTCTTCCATGAGCGCCGGGGTTTCCAGAAGGTATTTCGACACCTTCTCCTTCCCCTGTCCCAGGTTTTCACCCTTGTAGGCCAGCCAGGATCCCTTGCGCCTGATCACTTCCAGGTCGATGGCCATGTCAACCACGGCCATCTCTGCCGGAACGCCCCTTCCGTAAATCAGGGACGTGTGAGCGGTCCTGAAGGGCGGCGCGAGCTTGTTCTTGACCACCTTGATCCAGAGTTCGTGCCCGATGGTGTCATCCCCCTGGGTAATGGCTTTCCCGCGCCGAACCTCGATCCGCAGGGAGCTGTAGAATTTCAGGGCCCGGCCTCCCGTTGTCGTTTCTTGCGGCCCCCCGTAGCCCATTGTGGAGATCTGGGCTCTCAACTGGTTGATGAAAATGACGACCGCCCTGCTTTTGGAGATCGCTGCCGTCAGCCTTCGAAGGGCGTATGACATGAGTCGGGCCTGAAGACCGACCTGGGTGTCTCCAATTTTCCCGTCGATTTCGGCCTGGGGGGTCAGGGCGGCCACCGAATCGACGACGATGATATCCACCGCACCGCTTCGGACGAGGGATTCGAGGACATAAAGCGCCTGTTCGCCGCTGTCGGGCTGAGCAAGGTACAATGACGGCACGTCGACTCCGAGGCTTGCGGCCAGCCTTGGGTCGAGCGCATGCTCCGCGTCGATGAAGGCGGCGATTCCTCCCGCCTTTTGCGCTTCGGCGATGGCATGAAGCGCGATCGTAGTTTTTCCCGACCCTTCCGGCCCGAAAATCTCGACGACCCGTCCCCGGGGAAGGCCTCCAACGCCCAGCGCGACATCCAGAGGAAGGACCCCGGTGGGGATCACGTCCACGACGACGTTCGTCTGGTCACCAAGGCGCATGATTGCCCCGTCTCCGAATTTCCCCTTGATATCCTCAAGGGCCTGTTCGAGGATATCTTCCCGCGTTAGAGCTCCTTTGCCGTTCTTTGCCATTCCAGGATGGCACCTCCTTTGCCCTAAACCCTGTAAAGCGGAAAGGTCGCGATGGGAGAATAGAGAGGGCCTCCCGCCCGCAACTCGCTTCGCATTAAGGTTACAAATCCCACTTTCCATCGCCCCATCGGTGGATCTGATTCACTCAGGTTTTTCGCCAGAGCCAGGGTGAAATCCCCGGGGTCCTTGATCCGGGCCAGCGTCAGATGGGGTCGGAACGGTCTCGTTTCCGGCGGGAACCCTATGGTGACCGCAAGGCTTTCCACGGTCTTCCAGAGATCGTGGAGGGGTGCGGTCTCGCCGGTAAGATCCATCCAGAGCACGCGAGGAGCCCTGTAATTCGGGAACGCCCCCACTCCGGATAATTCGAGATAAAAGGTCCTGTGGGCGTTGGCGGAAAGGACTCCGGGAAGCCTGTTTCGCAGCTCCGAAATCATCTCCGGCGGCTGCTCGCCCAAAAACTTGAGGGTCAGGTGGACAGCATCCGGCTGCACCCACTTGAGCCTTGGAGCCAGTCTCCTGAGCGATTGGAGCCATTCTCCAATGGTGGCGCGGAGAGTTGGTTCCGGCTCAATGCAGAGGAACGACCGCGTCCTTTCTCCCATCGGCTATCCCTCCTTCAGGGTTCTCCACAACGTTTCCAGCGCGATTGCGGCTGACCATCGGCGAATGTGGGCGCGATCGCCGGCCAGGCTGCGTTTGAAGGCCTTAAGGGTTTTAGGCCCGGAAACTGCAAACCAGACCGTCCCGACGGGCTTCTCCCGGGTCCCTCCTTCGGGACCGGCGATGCCCGTAACAGCCACGGAATAGTCCGATCCGAAAAGCCCGCGGGCGCCGGCGGCCATTTCCAGCGCGCACTCCTCGCTCACTGCACCATGATTTTCAAGAGTCGTTGCATTGACCCCAAGCAAGCGGATCTTCGCTTCGTTTGAATAGCAGACCGCAGTTCCCTGAAAGACCCTGGAAGCCCCCGGCACGTCCGTGATCGCAGCCCCCACGAGGCCTCCGGTGCAGGATTCCGCGAAGGAGAAAGTGAAACCCGCCCTGGCGGAGCGGGCCACAACCGCTGCGGACATTTCCGTTTCCCCTTCTTCCAGGCAGTCGGAAGGAAGTTCCCCCCGGACCCGCGCGACCGCTGAGGTCACGTCTTCGGGGCTTCCCCTGAACACTAGCGTTACGAGCCCGGCGGAAGGAAGGATCGAAACTTGCAGGCCCGGCTTCGAGATCAGCCCCTCGAACTTTTCGGCCAGGAGGCTTTCAGGCCAGCCGGCAACCACGACCTGCTTCCAGGTACCCCTTGCCTCGATCCGCGGCAGGAAGAAGGTTTCCGCCATTGCCCGGAATTCCCAGGGAACTCCGGGGAAAGAAAAGACTTCCGTCCCCTTCGCGGAAAAGGCGATGCCCAGCGCAGAGCCCTGCGGGTTGTACAACCCCCTGGCCCCTTCCGGAATCAGGGCCTGGGGGACACGGGAAGCCTCGGCGCGGCTTCGAAGGGGCTCTTCGTAGCGGGCGACGATCCGGTCGTAGGTCGAGTCGTCCTGGCGGAGGGAAACCCCCATGTAGCGGGCCAGGGCGAAACGCGTCCGGTCGTCGTGGGTCGGCCCAAGCCCTCCTGAAATCACCAGAAATTCCACCTTGCCGACCCAGCCGGCAACGGTTTCGAGAATAACTTCCTCGTCATCGGGAAGTACCTGGATTCCCCGGACGGGAACCCCGGCATCGTGCAGTCTCGATGCCAGCCACGAGCAGTTCGTGTCCGAACGGAGGCCGCTCAGCATCTCGTCCCCGACCGCCAGAAGGGCCACTCCGTTTGCCATTCCCGGCACCTCCCCCTTTTACCGGAAAAAAAACTGCAGACCGCCCCCGAAAAAGAACCAGCCGGCCGAGCGAATCAGTCCATTGGTTAAAGCCCCGCCCACGAAATCGTCGGCAACAATCCCCCAGCCCCCTGGAAGCCGTTCCGAAGTCGAAACTGGAAAGGGTTTGAGGATGTCGATCACCCGGAACAGGCACAGGGCCGGAAGCCAATAACCGAAAGGGAGCCCCCAGATCGCCACCCAGGTGCCCACGACCTCATCGGCCACCACTTCAGGGGGGTCCTCCCTGCCGACCTGCCGGGCGTAGCGGCCCGAAGCCCAGACAGCGAGGCCGGCAAACGCCAGGATGAACCAGGCAGGCACCGGGTGAACAACCGCCACAAGGAACGCCGCAGCGGATCCGACAGTACCGGGCATCCCCGTCAGGGACCCCACCCCTCCGACCGTTCCGATCTTTCCTTCCCAGGTTTCCGGCATTCTATACCCCATTCGCCTGCACCTCCGCTACCAGATCGTGTTCCAGGGCTTCCTTGACGGTGACGGTGACGAAGCTTCCCGGCTGCAAAGCGCCGCCGCCCCGAATCTCGACGAGACCGTCCACTTCCGGCGCTTCCCGGTAGGACCTCCCAAGGGCGAGATCTTCTTCAGGCTCCACTGATTCAACCAGGACCTTGAGGGACCTTCCCTCGAACCGCCCCTGCCTTCCCAGCGAAATTTCCTCCTGGAGACGCATCAGCCTGTCCATGCGCCGCTTTTTCACTTTCCCGTGGACCTTGTTACGAAGCGACGCCGAAAGGGTCCCCTCTTCCGGAGAAAATTCAAAGGCCCCGAGACGATCAAACTGAACCGAGGCAATAAAATCGAGCAAATTCCCGAAAGCGGCTTCATCTTCCCCCGGGTGCCCGACCATGACCGTCGTTCGAAGCGCAAAATCCGGATCCGCCCCACGGATCTTCCCGAAAATTTCCCTCAGTCGCCCGGGAGGGATTTCCCGATTCATGCTTCTGAGGACGCCGGGATCCGCATGCTGGATGGGGACATCCAGGTATTTCAGGATTCGGCTGCTGCTCAGCACTTGTTCGAGCAAGGCGTCATCGATGCCCGAAGGGTGAAGATAGAGAAGACGAAGCCACGTGCCTTCCGGAACGGCGTTCTCGAGTTCCCCGAGAAGCAGGCCAAGCGATCGCTTCCCGAAAAGGTCCACGCCCCATGCCGTCAGGTCCTGGGCCACAAGGCAGATTTCCCTTGCCCCCTGCCGTGCGAGCTCGACGGCTTCCTTCGCCAGGAAGTCGAGGGGGAGGCTGCGCACCCCTCCGCGAATCGAGGGGATCGTGCAGTACGAGCAACGGTTATCGCACCCCTCGGCAATTTTCAGGTAGCGAGTCCAGGGGAGGGAGCCAGGAAGCGCCCTCCTTCCCTCCCGGCAATAGGGCTCGGTTTGCCCGAGTCTCTCCCCCAGTGTTCCCCAATCTTCGGCTTCCGCCCAGAAATCCACTGAGGGAAGCTCCTTCCTTAGCGCCTCGCCGTAGCGGTTCAGAAGACAGCCCACCACGCCGATCCGTTCAAGCCTCCCGTTCGCCTTCAGCTCCTCCATCTGAAGGATGGCGCGGATGCTCTCCTCGGCTGCGGGACGGATAAAACCGCAGGTATTGACGATGGCCACCCCGGCTTCTTCCACCGTTTCCACGAGCTCGTAACCCCAGGCAGCGAGGGCATTCGCCAGGCGTTCGCTGTCCACCTGGTTCTTCGCGCAGCCGAGGCTGAGCAAAAACAGTTTTCTTGCCCTATCGGACCGTAAACGAACCATCCGGCTTGTACAGGACCGTAACGACCTTCTGCTGTGTCGAAGGCCTGCCTAGGTCCTTCCCCATCCATCGAACGGCTACCCCCGTCGGCTTGCCGTACCGAACCCGGATTTCCTTTTCCGACGGGAAGCTTTTGCTTTCTCCCTTTTTCAGCGTTCCCCGGAAAAGCGTCTCGCCCTCCCTTGTTACCAGGATCCAGCAGGATTCCAACGCGGTGATCTCAAGCCGACCCGATGCGCTTTCGCCGGAGCCGGCCGTTCCCGGCCCATGGCCCGGCAGCCAGCTCAGGTCATCGCTTTGCGGCTGAAAGCCGGCGGGGTCGCCTTGTGAAGCCTGATTTTCCATGGGAACGGAGGGGCGATCCAGGGAACTCTGCGGGGCTGGCGGTGTCTGCAATTGAGCGGCCACCGTCGCCTGCTCGGCTTTCCTCTCGATCGCCTTCCCAAGAACCCCCTTCTGCTGCCAGAGGAGGTATCCCGCAAGGAGAACGGCAAGGGACAGCAGGACAACGGCCCACCGGTTGTCCCTGCGCCGGAAGCCTCTCGTAACCGCGGGCTTGGCAAAGGATCCCTCCGGTGGTTCGGAACTAACCTGGGACCGGAAAAAATCCTCATACTGGGGCAGGAGTTCGCTTGAGCCGAGGTACTCCAGGTAGAGCCGGATCATTCCCCGGGCATAGACGGGGGCAGGGAGCGCACGGATGTCCCCTTTTTCGATGGCCCTTAGAATCTCTACCCTGAGACGGGTTTCCGCGGAAACATCCTCGAGCGTTTTCCCCTTTTCCTTTCGTTTCCAGCACAGGTAAGCACCAAGTTCCCTCAGCGTCTGATCATTCACCGGAACCCGCCTCCCTCGCCTTTTTCCGAAGCAGCCTGGCGGTCAAAGCCGGATCCGCCTCCCCGAAGATGGCATTCCCGGCAACAATCACGTCACAGCCGCTTTTAACGACTTCCTCCACGTTGGAAAGCCCGATCCCTCCGTCCATCTCCACGAGGAATTCTAGCCCTTGGACCTCTCTAAGCTGGCAAAGTGTACGGGTCTTGGAAAGGACTTCCGGGATAAAAGCCTGACCACCGAACCCGGGATTGACAGACATGACAAGGACAAGGTCTACAAAAGGCAGGACCGGCTTCAGGACCTCCACGCAAGTCCCGGGGTTCAGGGCCACGCCAGGCCGACTGCCTCCTTCCCTGATGGCCTGGAGGACACGGTGGAGATGAGGGGTCGCCTCCTGGTGAACCACCAGATAATCCGGTTTCCAGCGGAGGAAGGAATCTATGAAATTCTCGGGCGGCTCCACCATTAGGTGAACGTCCAGGATGGCTTCCGGGAGAGCCGATCTCAATGCCTTCAGGAGAGCCGGGCCGTACGAAAGGTTGGGGACGAAGTGCCCGTCCATGATGTCTAGGTGAATCCAGTCGTACTCACCGGCGAGAGACTGAAGGCCTTCCCAGATCCGGAGGGGGTCGGCCGAAAGCAGGGACGGGGCGATTTTCGGGGGAATTTTCTGCCCGTTCATGGACGGTACCTGTCCTGCCAGACGAATTCCCCGCCCAGGAAAACGGTCACAGCCGCCTCCCGGACGTAGGGAACGTTGACCGCAATCGATTCCCCGCCCTTGACCTCCCTTTCAAGGACGGTCCGCGTTCCCTCTGGATCCACCACTTCGATCCTCAGTGAGAGCGGCCTGGAAAGCGGCGGCACTTGATATCGAACCTTCGCCGTGTGTCTCGTTTCTTCCTCTTTTTTAGCCGAAGCGGAAGAAGCTGCAGGAGTTTCCTTTTTCGGAGGCACGACCTGTTCCAACGAAGGCTTTTGCCCGGGTTCCTCGGAAACCTTCCTCGATGGGGTCTCAGACGTTCCCTCAGTGTTTTCCTGTTTTTTCTCCCCGGCTTTGGGTTTCGGCGGTGCTTCCGGGTCTTCTTCGGCCGGAGTAGAAGGGGCCGCCTTTACCTGGGAGACATTCGACGGCGTCGCAACGGTCAAGGCCACACGGCTTCCGGCGGGCACCGCGGCTCCCGTTTTCGGGGTGGTGGAAACCACGACCCCCGGAGCGGTCTCTTGCGAAACCAGGTATCGGATTTCAACCCCAAGCCCTGCGGCCTCAAGAAGCGCCCTTGCTGCCCCCTCCGGCTGGCCGAGGACATCCGGGACTGTCACCGAACTTCCTTCCAAGCCGGTCCCGCGGCTCAGGAGAAGGTCGATGCGTGTTTCCGGACTGACCATGGCCGGTGCGGCCGGGCTTTGAGCCAGAATGGATCCTGCCGATTTCCCCGGATCGGCAACCCGGAGAACGTCTCCCACCTGGAAGCCGGCTTCGGCCAGCTTGGCCTTGGCTTCATTAAATTCCATTCCCCGCACGTCCGGGAGAGGCTTTTTCTCCCCGCCCCGGCTAACCTTCAGTGTCACGAGGCGCCCTTTGGCCACTTTTTCCGAGGCACCCGGCCACTGGGAAACGACCGTACCTGCCGGGAGCTGGGACGTCACCTGATCGACACGGACCAGCAGCCCGGCTTTCTGAAGCGTTTCGACCGCCTCCGAGGAGATCATCCCTTCTACGGCCGGCATGGGGAGCGTTCGGCCTCCCATGAAGACGAAATAGAAAGCCGCCGCCGCCGAGCCGACGATGACAAGAACGAGCAGCAGCATCGTCCAACGGATCCATTTCACTCCAGTATCCCCCCTACGCTCTTTTCATAAAAGCTGCGACGTAAAAACCGTCGACCCACGGGAGTTTCGGCCAGAGGATTCGGCCGTAGGGCTTCCCCTTGACCGAGATGGTTCCCGGAAAGCTCAAAGGCAACTCCACCAGGTCTCCGCCAAAGCCGAGGGCCGAACCGACGACCTGTTCGTTTTCCTCCCGGAAGAGGCTGCAGGTACAGTACACCACGATTCCGCCAAGTTGCACAAGACGGAAAGCCCTTTCCAGCAGAGCGGCTTGAAGTTCGGCCATCTGGGCGAGGCGTTCGGGCGAAAGTCGCCACTTGGACTCCGGATGCCTTTTCCAGGTTCCGCTTCCCGAACAGGGCGCATCCAGAAGGATTGCCCTTGGGGCGCTTTCCGGTTCCAGCGTCCGCGCATCCCCGACCTTGAACAGGGCACGCCGGGCAACCCCAATTCGGTGCATTTCCGCCTTCGCTGAAGCGACTTTTCCCGGACTCAGCTCCCAGGATTCCACGGGGATTCCTTCCGGCAAACGGCACATCAGCTGCCCGCTCTTGACTCCCCTTCCGGAGCACATCTCAAGAACCGGGCCGCCGTCGAGCAGCTCCAGGAAGGCTTCGACAACCAGCATCGAGGATTCCGTCTGGGGAGTCACCCACCCTTCGGCGAAACCGGGCAGGGATGGGGGAAACGGGTTGCTCGAAAACCTGCAGCTTTCCCGAAGAAGAGGGGAAGGCCATCCCCGGATTTTGGCCCTCTCCAGCGCTGCCAAGAACTCCTGTTCCTTTTCGGGCCTGTTCAGGCGAACCGAGAGGTAGGGCTTCATCGAAGAAAGCTTCCAGAGGTTCCGGGCTTCTTCCTTTCCCCACTCTTCGATCCAGCGGCGTCCAGCCCAAGAGGGAATCCCCAGGAAGAGACACTGGTCTTTCGCATCAGCGGAACTGCCCAGTTTTTCCAGGATTCGCGGCGCCTCCTCCTTGACCCTCCTGAGGACCGCGTTGACCAGCCCAGCCTCGTGCGGAAACCGGCCAGCCTTGACATGCCCCACCAACGCACTCACGAGCACCTGCGGGGAAAAATGGCGAAGCTCGACCAGGCCTGCCGCTCCGACCATCAGGACATCGGCGGTTTCAGCCGAAAGCGCATGGAGGGGTTTCCTCAGGAAAAGGCCCAGCAGGTACTTCCACAGCGATTCCCTCCTGGAAGTCGCATAAAGAAGGGAAGACGCGAGAACCCGGTCGGGGGCTTCCAGATGGGCTCCCACCTTCCGCAGCGCTTCCGCGGCAAAGGCTCCCCTTCGAACTTCCCTGCGGCATTCCAGAGCAGCTTCGATCCCTCTCATGAAGACCCTGCCTTCCACGGTGTCCTCGGACCTTTCGAATCATACCACCGTTGCCTTCCGACCGCTCCCGCCGGTGAGGCGGCCCTTCAAAAAAGCGAAAGGGGGTGAGGGTCTCCCCCCACTCCCCCGGAACTCGACTCTGAAGAACGGGCTAATCCCTGCGTCCTCCAGCCATGCCGCGCAGGAGAAGGAGACGGAAAAGCTGGGCGACTGCCATGACGGCCGCGGCAACATAAGTCAGAGCCGCGGCCCGGAGAACCGCCCTTGCGCCCCCGATCTCGTCCATGTCCAGGGTACCCGTATCGGCCAGCAGGCGGAGTGCACGGGCGGAGGCGTCAAATTCCACCGGCAGCGTCACGAGGTGGAAGACGATCACGCCCAGGAAGAAGAGGATTCCCAGGTCCATCAGGAAAGGAGTCCGCATCAGCAGGCCGATGAAGAACAAGGGGAACGCAAGCCAGGAGGTCAAGCTGGCAACCGGAACGATCGCATTTCGTACGCGGATCGGCGCGTAGTCCTCCGCATCCTGGATCGCGTGTCCCACCTCATGTGCGGCAATTCCGATCGCCGCCAGGCTTGAGCTCGAGTAAACGCCTTCCGACAACCTTAGCACCTTTGACCGGGGATCGTAGTGGTCAGTCAGATTTCCGGGGACCCGCTCGATCGGGATCCCGGAAAGGCCGAAACGGTTCATGATCGCCCTCGCCACGTCACACGCCCTGACACCCCTGCGTGAAGGGATCTGGCTATATGTCGCGAAGGCCCCCTGAACCTTAGCCTGGGCCCACAAGCCGAGCAAGAGCGCAGGAATCAGCAGAACAAAAGTCGGATCGAACAAAGGAAACATGTTTCTTTACCCTCCTCTATGGTGCGGATCAAGCTGCCGCCGCACCCTTCGATTCGGATTTTACACGACTCCTTCGCAAAAGGCAATATTGGTCAGTATTTAACGACGGTAGAACTCCGCTATCGCGGCCACCAGCCATTCCTGTTCTTCTGCCTTTAGTTCCGGGAAAATCGGAAGGGCGAGACAGTCACGGCTGAGGGCCTCGGCCTGCGGGAAATCCCCCGCGGCATATCCAAGACCCGAGAAACAGGGCTGCAGGTGAAGGCACAGCGGGTAGTAGACCCTCGTGCTGATGCCTTCCTTCTCCAGGTAAGCCTGGAGCGCATCGCGGTCCCGGCAGCGAATGACATACTGGTGGTAAATGTGGGTGTTTCCCGCGGCCTCCACCGGCGGACGGACCTGCTCCTGAAGACCGTATTCCCGAAACAGAAGAGCGTAACGGGCCGCAGCCTGCCTCCGCTCTTCGTTCCATTCCTGGAGGTGGCGCAAGCGAACCCTCAGGATCGCCGCCTGGATCTCGTCAAGCCGGCTGTTGATCCCCACAACCTCATGGAAGTAGGTTTCCGTGGAACCGTGGACACGAAGGCTTTTCAGGCTTCTGGCCAGGTCCTCTCTCGTGGATGTGATCATGCCCGCGTCCCCGTACGCCCCGAGGTTCTTGGTCGGAAAGAAGGAGATACACCCCAGATCGCCCACCGCTCCGGCACGGTAGATCCTGTCGCCCACCTGCCTGCAGGCGCCGAACGCTTGCGCGGTATCCTCCACCAGGGCAATCCCCTTCTCCTGAAGTTCAGGAAGAAGCCCTTCCACCGGAACCATTTGCCCGAAAAGGTGAACCGGGATTACCGCTTTGGTTCGGGGAGTGATCTTTTCGAGAACCTGGCCGATTTCCAGGTTGTAGGTTTCCGGATCGATATCCACGAAGACCGGCCGTGCTCCTTGCCGGGTGATGCAGCTCGCGGTGGCGAAAAAGCTGTAGGGTGTCGTGATCACCTCGTCGCCGGGACCAACCTTTAGAGCCATGAGGGCAAGGACAAGCGCATCCGTCCCTGAGGCGCATCCGACGGCATAGGGAACACCCACCATTCGCGCGGCTTCTTCCTCGAAAGCCCGGACTTCGGGGCCGAGAATGAAATGCTGGCTCTCAAGGACCTTGTCCATGGCCTCTCGGATTTCTTCTCTCACGCGGGCGTAATTGCGTTTCAGATCCAGGGTCGGCAACCTGCGATCGGGCATGAAAACCCCTCCTAAAGATGTACGGGAATCAAACAACGGGATTATATCAACTCACGGGTTAATCCGGGATTTTTTTGCCCTTGTTTTCTCAAATTTGACTCCCCGAAAAAAAGGGCCCCCTCAGGGGCCCCTGGCTCGTTCGTTCAGAACTCCTCCGGTTCCTTGGGCAGCTGGAGGCCTTCCATGGAAAAGCGGAGATGTTCTCTCATCAGAGCCTCCGCCTTTTCGGGCGATCGCTCGGCCAGCGCGGCGATGATGGCACGGTGCTGCGGGATGCTCGGATTGGTGTCGATGTCGTAAAAGGGGTCGTAAAAAACAATATAGACGTTCGTCCGGGCCAGGATGTTTTCGACGTACTCGGCCAGGATCCTGTTCCCGCTCGACTCGGCGATGGTGCGGTGGAAGTTCTCGTTCACTTCCAGGTATAGCTTGAGGTCCCTTTCATGGAAGGCCCGCTCTTCTTCGATGACCGAATCTTCCAGCCTCCGCAGCTGTCGTTCCGAAATCCGCTCGGCTGCAAGGCGAATCGCCAGGCACTCAAGGTGCTCTCTCAGGACATAGGCGTTTTCCATTTCCTTCTGGCTGGGGCATGCAAGACGGGCCCCGCTGTTGGGTATGATCGTGACCAATCCCTCGCTGGCAAGCCGCCGAAGGGCTTCCCGTACTGGCGTCCGGCTGACTCCCATCTGAACCGCGATGTTCACCTCGGGCAGGCGCTGCCCCGGTTGAAGCTGCTTGGTGATGATGCGGTGCCTAAGGTCCTGGTAAACATAGTCGGCGGATGTCGTGTAGAAGCGCGCCTCTCTCATCGATCCACAAACCTCCCGTCATCCTGCATACCTTTCCGTTTTGTACCACTTGGGTACAATCTTATCACGCGGTTAGGTTGCACACAACAAACGATTCTCCGAGGGTCATGTATACTGTTCATGGAACACACACTTCTGCATTGCTGGAGGATTTCGGGTGAGACTTCTGACGTTGCTCTTTTCCGTCATGACCGTCGCCAGCTTCGGCCGGGCACTTGCGGGTTTCGGAGGGTTCCTTTTCGGTAAGGGGCGGGTCGACTACATCGTCCAGGGGCTGGTCCTGGGCTGCGTGTTCACGGTAGCCGCTTTCTGGACATGGAGACGCTATCTTAGGGAGATCGATGCCGAAGAGAGGAAAACCCCTCTGGAATGAGGACAGGATCTTCTTTAAGGGACACAGTTCCTGAGCAGTTCCTCGACGATTTTCCGCAACACCCTTCCGTCGTGGCGGCCCTCCCGGCCGCAATGCTTGGCTTCCTCCCCGCAAAGAAGGCACCTTCTCGGCGGAATTCCAAGAATCCCGCGGCCGATGACGCCCCGATGTCCTCGCACGTCCAAGTCGATGGCCCTGCCCCAGGCAAGGCTCTCCTCCAGGGCAAGGCATGCCTGCTTTAGCCGTTTCGGATCCGCACCAGGTCCAACCCCGATCAGGACGGCATACCCGGCCCCGTTAAGAAGGCCGACTTCGAGAACGATCTCCCAGCCGAGGGAAAGGCATCGCTCCCGAACCAGCCAGGACGTTTTCTCGACGCAGAAAACGTCGTTTTTCAGCCTTTTTGGGAACCCGGGGATGTTAAGGGAAACCTGGACCACGGTCAATCCGGCCTTCAGAAGCCGTTCTTGTGCCCTCGCTCTTCCTTCCCTTCCCTCAAGAACTTCCTGCAGGGCCTCCATCAGCGCTCGCTCCATGCCGACGCCATGACGCAGACGGCCCCTGCCAGGGCCTGTGCCCCGTGCCGGCTGATCGAAAGCCGGACCGCCTCCACTTGTTTCCCGGAAACGGAAAACTCTTCCCCGGGAGAAAGGCGGACCCCCCGCTGTGCGGCCCTTGAAACCGCTTCCTTCCCGGCGATGCCGGGAGTCTCCAGCCAGAGGTAGATGCCCCCCTCCGGTCGCAGAAACGGATATCCCGGAAGAGCTCTGGAAATCGCGCCGGTCAGCGCTTCCATCCTTATCGCCATTTGCCGCCTGGCGGTATCGAGAGCCCTTGTAAGGTCCCCCGTCTCGATCAGGTTCAGCACCAGCATCTGGACCAGCGAGGAGGCACCTCCTGTCCGGATCTTCCGAACCGCACCCGCCACTTCCGCCAGGGAAGGGTGCAGGAGCATGTATCCGAAACGGAGGCCGGGGAAGAGAACCTGGCTGAAGGATCCCAAATACAGGACCCGTTCTGCCTCTGGAAGGGATTTAAGGGCCGGAACGCTCTCTTCGCCGTACCGGAGTTCCCCGTAGGCATCGTCCTCGATCACCCAGGTTCCCGTGCGAACCGTTTCGGCAAGGATCGAGCGCCTCAGGCCAAGGGGCAATGTCCGGCCAAGAGGGTTGTGAAAGCTCGGGATCAGGTAGAGGGCATCTGACGGTTTCATCTCGGACACGATCCGAGGGATTTCAGCGGGGTTCTCGGGAAGGCAGCGGACTTCCAGGCGTTCGTTTCGGGCCATCAAGACCGCGTCCGGGTACGTCAGCGGTTCGACCCAAAGTGTCTGCGTCCCCGATACGGCTAGTGTTTTCAGCAAGGTTGCAAGTCCCTCCTGAAGTCCGGCCGTGACGAAAAGATTTTCCCATGAAGCCGGGATCCCCCGGGCCGCGGCATGGCTGACCAGAACACGCCGAAGCGGCTCCAGCCCTTCCGGGGGGGATCCAAGAAGGGCGGCCTCGGGAAACGTGCGGAGGATATCCCTAAGGGCTCTGGAGATCGATTTCACCGGGACAAGATCCATCGAAGGCAGGCCGGAAGCCAAGTCCAGGATCCTTTCTTTCGGCTGCTGGGACCCGCTTTCCTCGCATTCCCCGATTACGAAGGCCCCCCTCCGTCCCTCGAGCCGGACGATTCCCTCGCTCTCGAGAAGGGCATAGGCCTGCATCACCGTTGTCCGGCTGACATCCAGCTCCCCGGAAAGCATGCGGGTTCCCGGAAGGCGTGTACCCGGCGGAAGGGCCCCGCTGGAAACAAGGCGCCGCAAGTGTTCCGCCACCTGGAAGTAGAGAGGAGTCCCGCTTTCGCGGTGAATCGGGATTTCAAGCAAAGTTCGGTCCCCCTGGCCGTCATCGTGTATGCTTATGGTCTAAATTGTAGCGGACTTTTCCGAAGAAAGGCGGCAGGAACTTGAGAAACAGAAACCCAGGCCTCCGACTTGAGGAGGGAGATCTTCTTGTTTTTGACGTGGACGGCGTCCTGATCGACACGAGACGTTCCTATCCCTCGGTGATCCGGGCGGCCATCCAGTTGGGATGGCGGCAGATGCTCGGCCTGAAGACGGACTGCACGGGGTTTTCCTTCGAGCACTTCCGGGTCAGCAAACGGCATCCGGGGTTCACCGACGACTACGATATCGCCTGGGCGCTTCTTTCCGTTGCAGCGGCCCGCGCCAGGGTTTCGAAAGACCCGAGGCTTTCCCGTTCCATGCCCTCCCCCGAAGAATGGGAATCGACCCTCAAGGAATTCCCCCCTGCCGGCGTTGTTGCGCACACGTGTTCCAGGTTCGGGGACCCGGTCGGCCGCGGCCGCTTCAGGGCCATGTGCGAGGAACTGTATCTCGGGGAACATTTTTGCGGGCGCGAGAAGTTCACCGCTCTAAAAAGGGGGCTCTGGCACCAGGAAAAGCCTCTCCTGAACATGCACTGGAGAGAACTTCCCCTACCCGTGGCCATTTATACGGGACGATTCCTCCCCGAACTGGAGCTCGCCCTGATCCGCCTGGGCTGGGAGGACTTTCCGCCGGACCGGGCCGTGACTCCCGAAACTGGGATCAGCAAGCCTTCCCCCGACGGGTTCTCCCGTCTTTGCGAGGTCACCGGAACGCATTTCCCCGTCTATTTCGGGGATACCGAAAGCGACCGGGAAAGCCTTCGCCGGTTCGGCCGGGGCGTTTTTGTGTCCATCGGTGGGATGCTCCCGGAAGAGCCCCTTCGTTTCGAAACCGTCGAGGAAGCTCTCGCGGGGCTCGGGTTCCTGAACAGAAAGGTCAGTGGCGGGTCCGGCTCGACTGGATGCGCGCGATGATTGCTGCAGCTTCCGGCGAGTTCAGGTAGTTCCAGGTCACATCCGGCACCAGGCGACGGACCATCTGCCAGTCCCGGGCCCGAATACTTTCCCTGACGGTGGAGGCGGAGACGATCGTGCCGTCCTCCAGGGTGTACCGGGGGATCTCAAAAAGCTCGACCCCCCTCCCGGGTAGGATGGCCTTCATCGCCTCGTTGTAGGCTTCCGTGACCTCGCAGTAGGGTTCTGTCCCGACGAAACGGGCACGGATGTCGAGTGCCGGGACGAACAAGTTTGCAAATAGGGTCACGTCCAGTTTCGCCTGGATCAAAGCGGTCTCTTCGGAGCTTCTGTCCCTGAGGAAGTAGGTGGGGAACGTTGCGGGGGAGACCGCGTAGGCCCCGCTTTTCAGAACGGTCACGTTCGGCAGATGCACAGTTCCTTCTCGAACCAGGGCGTAACGGTGCTTGAAAGGAAAAAGGGAGAGGTCCGTCTCCACCACGATAACGAAAAGCCTGTCACAGGAAGAGGCGGCGCGCTCGATCAGGAAGCGGTGCCCGAGCGTGAAGGGATTGCAGTTGACCACAACCGCCCCGTTCTTGCCTCCGGGAACCCGGGCGCTCTCCAGGTAGGTCCGATAGGCTGCGACTCCCGGTTCCCCGATCTCTAGGAGGACGACTGAACCTTCTACCCGGGCCAGTTCCTTGAACCCCAAGGCCGCGAAACGGTCCGCCGAATCCGGCTTGGTGTAGACAAACAGGCGCGTCATCCCTCGCTCCCTCGCGAACTCCACCAGCCGGGAAACCACGACGCCCGAAAGCCCGGCTTCCTGCCAGGCGGAATCCACCGCGACCATGCGGATGACCTCGCCCTGAAGGCTCCCGGTCGCCGCCAGGCGGCCCGAGGGGTCCTTCACGAAAAGTGTCACGTCCGGATTCCCTTCGAACCCCAGCCCGTGTTCGTGCAGGAATGCTCGAAGCTCCCTTTCTTCCCGGTTTGATAGGCTACGGATCAGCTCGAAGTCGAATCCGAACAAACCGTTTCCTCCTGGGCACGCTTTCGCAGCTCCCGGTTCAGCACTTTCCCGATGCTTGATTTCGGCAGTTCCTCCACGAATTCGATCATCCTCGGGACCTTGTAGTGGGAAAGACGTTCTCGGCAAAACGCGACCAGATCCCTCGGGGTCGTCCTGCTCCCCGCCTGAGGTACAACATAGGCCTTCACCACTTCCCCCAGCGACGGGTTGGGGACACCGATCACGGCCGCCTCCCTGACCGATGGATGTTCCTGGAGCATGGACTCGACTTCCTGCGGATAGACGTTGAAGCCGCCCACGATAATAATGTCGCTGACCCGGCCGACGATGGAGAGGTACCCGTCCTCGTCGATTTTGACCATATCCCCTGTGTCGAACCATCCATCCCGGATCCGGCTTCCGGTCAGGTCGGGACGCCGGAAATACCCGGGGGTGACGGAGGGTCCCTGAAGCCAGAGAGTTCCTTCCTCCCCCTGGGCGACATCCTTCCCTTCCGCATCCAGGATACGGGCCCGGTAGCCCGGAATCAGCGGCCCGACAGTTCCCGGCTTGTTCTTCGCATAAGAAGGGTTGACCGCCACAACCGGAGAAGTCTCGGTAAGGCCGTACCCTTCCAGGACCGGAACTCCGAGTAGCGGAGCGGAACGGGTGGCAATCCTGGGAGGCAACCGGTCCCCGCCGGAGATGAGGATATGCAGGTCCTGGGGAGGGAGGGCCCCCCTGGCGACCGCCCCCTGGAGCAGCGCCACCATGGCCGGGACAGTAACTGCAACGGAGACCCCCGCCGTCCTCATGACCTCAAGGGTGGCCTCCGCCGGCATGAAGTTGGGGACCAGCGCCTGCCCCATTCCGGAAAGCATCGGCAGCATGCCGCAGACCGTGAATCCAAGGGTGTGGAAATTCGGCAGGGCATTCAGGAACACCTCGTTGTCCCGAAGCTCGGTGAAATGGTGAAGGGAGGCCTCGACGTTGGCCCGGATGTTTCCATGAGTAATGCAGACGGCCTTGGGGGAACCCGTCGTCCCGGAGGTGAAAAAGATGACGGCAGTTTCAGGATCTTCCGCGGCCCCCCTTCGTCCGTTCATGTCGGGGATTGGCCCCTCGAGAGGGGTAACGGCGCTCGGTACGCCGTGTTGCGCCAGGGCTTCCGCAAGGGGTTCGAATCCCTTGCAGAGAAACGCCCCGAATACGTCCCCGTGGCGGATGCAACGGAGAATCTCTTTTTCCCCTGCTTGGACGTTCAGTGGAACCACGGTTCCTCCCAGCCTCCAGACAGCCAGGCATAGCGCCAGGTTGACCGGGGAATTCGGGAGAAGAAGGGCCAGCCTTTGCCCCTCACCGAATCCGGATTGGGCCAGGGTTGTCTCGCACCCTTCCACCAGCTCCATCAGGCAGCTTCGGGACCACCAGGTACCCCGCCACCAGATGGATCTCTGTCCCGGCGCCCCCTTGGCGAGGCTGACAAATGTCTCTTCCAGTCGTTCGTCCAATCCGGAAACCTCCCCAGTCGAGTCTTTTGCGCTGGCCCCATCCTCTGGGGGACGGAGTCTTTTCGTTCCTGAAACCGCTAGACTATAGCATATTCCCGCCGGGTTCCCCGGGGAGCGCAAGAGCCATGAACGCTTCCCAGGCAGCAACTAGGGGAAGGGCCTCCTCCGGGACCTGGTAGCGGGCGTGGTGAAGCCCCACTTCCTCCCCGGTTCCGATCAGCATCAGGCAGGAGGGGACCTCCAAGGAATAGAAGGAAAAATCCTCCCCGGACAAAAGCGGGCGGTCGAGGATCTTCACCTGTTCCTTCCCGAAAAAGTCTTCCGCGCAGCCGATGATGGCGTTCGTCAGGCCTGCATCGTTCTGGGTCTGAGGGTAGTTCTGGTTGTAGTCTAGCACGGCCGTCCCCCTGAAGGCGGAAGCCACTGCCGGGACAAGGGTTTCCAGACGGTTTCTCAGGAAATCTCTCACTCTTGTGTCGAAGGCCCTGAGAGTTCCCCACATGTGGCCCGTTTCCGGAATGATATTGTAGGCTTCCCCCGCTTCCACCTGGCCAAATGAGATCACGGCGCTCTCCAGGGGGTCGAGCTCACGGCTGACAAGGCTCTGGATAGCGAGGACGATGTGCGCGCTGATGAGGATCGGGTCGACGGTCACATGGGGGAGGGCTGCATGCCCTCCCACACCGCGGATCTCTACGTGGATACGGTCGGAAAGGGCCGTGATGACGGACGGGCGCGTCATGAACGTTCCATAAGGGGTTTTGGGCCAGAGGAGAGGTGCCACCACCTGTCCAACGTTGAACCGCTGGATCAGGCCGGCCTGCACGAGCGTCCTTGCGCCGCCCTTCCCTTCTTCCGCGGGCTGGAAAAGAAGGGCAACCGGGCGGTTCAATTCGTTCCTCCTTTCCGAAATGAGGATCGCCGCTCCGAGTAGGCTCGCCATATGAGCATCATGCCCGGCTGCGTGCATCACCCCGGGGATGCAGGAGGAAAAGGGCACCCCCGTTTCTTCGTCCAGCGCCAGGGCGTCCATCTCCGCCCGAATCATCAGCGCCTTGCCTGGGAGATCCCGCCCAATGACCGCCACGACAGATGTCGGGCAACCAAATCCCTTGATGACCTCGATCCCCTCGATCGCAGAGAGGGTTTCCACGATCCTCGCCGAGGTGACGTTCTCCTCGAAAGCGAGCTCTGGGAATTGATGGAATTCGCGCCTCCAAGCCACCAGCTGGTCGGAGATCTCCTCCGCCGCTTCAAGAAGCTCGGGGCCGATCGGCCCCCTCGTTCCCGCTCCGGTCATCCCTTTTTCACCTCAAATCTTGCGCTCGGGAAGGAGCAAGCGTCTCGTCCATTCCCCCGTTTTTCACTCTTGTTAGTGTATCATAGGTCTTAGAGGAAGAATCATGAAATGAAGGAGGTTGGTGCCGTTGTCCGCACCATGGGTCATGATCCGTGATCTGCCTTCCTGGGTGGATCGGGAGGTCACGTTGAAAGGCTGGATGTACAACAAGCGGAGTTCCGGAAAAATCCATTTTCTGCAGGTCCGGGACGGCTCCGGATTCATCCAGGCCGTCATGGTCAAGGGAGAGGTTCCTGACGAACAGTTCTCGGCCGCCAAGGGGCTGTGGCTGGAAGCTTCCATCATCCTCACCGGGCTTGTCCGAAAGGATGACCGTGCCCCCTCGGGGGTGGAGCTTTCCGTCACTGGTCTCGAGGTTGTCCAGAATCCCGTGGACGAGTATCCGATCGCGAAGAAGGAGCACGGGATCGACTTTCTTCTCGACCATCGCCACCTTTGGATCCGGTCTGCCAGGCAGAAGGCGATCCTGACGATTCGGGAGAGGGTGATCTGGACCTGCCGGGAGTTCCTTCACAACAGCGGGTTCCTCCTTGTTGACAGCCCGCTTTTGACCGGTGCCATCGGCGAGGGTGCGGACGGACTCTTCGAGGTCGAGTATTTCGACCTCGGGAAAGCCTACCTGGCTCAAACGGGCCAGCTTTACGCGGAAGCCGCGGCGGCGGCTTTCGGGAAGGTCTACTGTTTCGGACCGACCTTCAGGGCGGAAAAATCCAAGACACGGCGTCACCTCACGGAATTCTGGATGATCGAACCGGAAGTCGCCTACGCGGACCACCACGACAACATGGCCCTGCAGGAAGCCCTGGTCTGCGCAGTCGTGAAGGGAGTCCTCGACCACTGCAAAAAGGAGCTCGAACTGCTGGAACGGGACCTTTCCGCCCTTGAGAGAATCACCCCGCCCTTCTACCACATCTCCTACGACGATGCGGTCGCCCTCCTCCAGAAGCTCGGAAGCGACATTCCCTACGGGGACGACTTCGGGGGGGACGACGAAACCCTTCTCACAAAGCAGTTCGATAAGCCGGTTTTCGTGGAATGCTACCCGAAGAAGGTCAAAGCCTTCTACATGAAGCAGCACCCGGAAAGGGATGACCTTGTACTCTGCGATGATCTGCTCGCCCCGGAAGGCTACGGGGAAATCATCGGGGGGTCCCAGAGGGAGGACAACCTGGACCTTCTCCTGAAAAGAATCCGCGAGGAGGGCCTGCCCGAATCTTCCTACGGATGGTACCTGGACCTCCGGCGTTACGGTTCGTTTCCCCACAGTGGCTTCGGGATGGGGATCGAGCGGGTTGTAGCCTGGATCTGCGGCCTTCAGCACATCCGCGAGGCAATCCCCTGGCCGAGGACGATCTATCGCTTGAACCCCTAACCCCTGGTCGACGGGAGGGATGAGAATGCCTGGAAGGGAAAAACTCAGCTATTTTTCCCGGTTTGATGCCGAATCCGTCTACGCGGAAAGGGGCTGGCTCATCGGGAAGGGCCCTGTCGGAGGCAAGGCGAAGGGTCTGGCATTCGCCTTTTTTGCCCTGAAGGGTTCCCCACTCGAGGAAGCCGTCTCTCTCCCTCCCGCCACCATCGTCGTCAGCACGGAGATTTTCCGGGACTTCATCCAGGACAACCGGATGGAATGGGTCTATTCAGAACCGGACATCGACCGGATCAACCTTGCCTTCGCGAAGGGCCGGCTCAGGGAAAGCTTCCGGGCCGATCTCGCCCGGGCGATGGAAACTCTCGGGGATCGGCCGCTCGCCGTCCGTTCGAGTTCTCTGCTCGAAGATTCGGTCCAGCTCTCCTTTGCCGGGAAATACGAAACCTGTTTCTCCGCCAACACGGGATCGCAGGAACGACGCTACCGCGAACTGGAAGACGGAATCCGGTCAGTCTGGGCCTCTATCTTCAATCCGGCTCCAAGAGCCTACCGGAAAAAACACGGTTTCCGCGACGAGGATGAAGCGATGGCCGTCCTGGTTCAGCCGCTCATGGGAAAGGCTCATGGGCACCTCTATTACCCTGAACTTGCTGGAGCGGCCTTTTCGAAGGTCTACCGCAGGCCGACTCCGCGCGTGAGGAAGGAAGACGGACTCATGCGCATCTGCTTCGGCCTCGGGACACGGACGGTGGACCGGGCAAAAGCCCGGGTGTTCTACCTGACCAATCCGAATCTTCGGCCGGAAGGAAACCAGCCGGGAGAAATCGCCATGGCGAGCCAGGTGGAATTCGATTACATCGACCGGACCTTCGGCTCCTTCATGACCGGATCTCTCAGCCAGTTCCTTCCTTACATCCTGAAACAGCACAAATCGGTCCATTCCTTCGTCGAAATCTACACGGACAACCTTCTTTACTGGGCCGGCAGTCCGCTGAAGCGTTTTTCCAAGCCCATCTTCTCCTTTTCGGCCCTCCCCACCCGCCATCCCTACCTGTTCCAGCTGATGCGGCGCCTTCTCGGACACCTGGAACAGTCGATGGGGATTCCGGTAGACATCGAATTCACCTACGAAACAGAAACCCGGGAACTCTCCTTGATCCAGATGCGTCCCCTCGCCTCGTATTCCGAAATGGCGAAGGTCGATGTTCCCGAGGTGCCCGAAGACCGTCTCCTCCTTCGGGGCAACCGGATGGTCAGCAACGGCGTCCTCGAGAAAACCGAACTCCTTCTTTACGTCGACCCGGACCTGTACGGCACTGACGCCACCTTCTACGAGGTTGCCCGTGCCGTCGGAACCGCGAATAGCGCCCTCGCGGGGACCAAGTACATCCTCGTCGGCCCAGGGCGCTGGGGAAGCACGAACCCGGATCTCGGAGTCCCGGTCAAATACAACGAGATCTGCCACTGCGGATGCCTCGTGGAAGTCGGAATCCGGGAAAGCAATTTCACTCCCGAGCTTTCCTACGGCACCCACTTCTTCCTGGACCTGGACGTGGACGGGATCCTCTATCTGCCGGTCTTCGCAGGGGAGTCCGGAAACGTGTTCAACAAGGCCTGGTTCGATCATTCTCCCTACGAAAAGGGGGCCCACCCGGCAGTCCGGATCTATCACGGGAATTTTGCGGTCTACATGGACGGAGACTCGGAAATCGGCCAGGTCATCCTGCTCTGATCCTTCCGCAACAAACAGGTTTTACGGCCCGATGCCGCAGGACCTCCCGGCAGAAAGGTCCGTCTCATCGTTCTCGCGCGGGCGGTTTAACGCATCCAGGTTCGCTGCTGCTTCCAGTGGAGTTTTTTTGCTTCTTCGGCCCCTTTTCGCTTCAACCCTTCGGCTTGTTCGTCCTAGACTTGGAATCCGAGCGGTGACCCTGATCCGATCTCACCGGACAGGGCGCGGCCTCAGCCTTCCTCGGTCACGTCTTCCTGCACGATCTCGATCAACGGTTCCCGGTGCACCAAAAAGGTCTCTTTGGCCCTTCACCGATTATGCCGTTGTATCTTCCATCCGAAGCGAAAGCGTGATCTCAATTCCTTCCAGGTTCAAGGAAAGCACCGCTTGGCCCACCTGCTTCAGCAACGTTTCGTACGGGTGCATTTTCGACACCCCCTCTGAACGGCAATCGCTTTCTTTTGTGAAATTCCTGGTTCCCCTCAGAGTACCGATGCCGTTTTTTGCCTGAAAAAAAGAGGGTCGGCGGGTGAAATCCCCGCCGACCCTCCAGAGGGGTCGTTTGAACAGGCCTTTGAAAAGAGCCGCAGCTTAGAGGAATGTGCCGCGCATCCGGACCGCGTCGGCAACACGCTGGATGGCGACCATGAAAGCCGCCCGGCGCATCTTGACGTTCTTCTCCTTGGCGTAATCCCAAACCCTCTTGAAGTTCTCGGTCATGATCTGGTTCAGCCTCTTGAGGTACTCCTCTTCCGTCCAGAAGAAGCCCGCGAGGTCCTGGCACCACTCGAAGTAGGACCCGATGACGCCGCCGCTGTTTGCGAGGAAGTCGGGAACGAGGATGACGTTCTTCTTCGCGAGGATCTCGTCGGCTTCCGGGGTGACGGGTCCATTGGCACCCTCGACAATGTACTTGGCCTGGACCTTATCCGCGTTCTTGGCGTTAACCGCGCCCTCGAGCGCGCAGGGGCAAAGGACGTCAACCGGGAGGAAAAGGAGTTCCTCGCCATCGAGCTTCTTCACGCCGGGCTGGGTGAAGCCTTCGAGGAGCTTCTTGGGGTGCGCGTTGGCAAAGGCGATTGCAGCCGGAATGTCGAGGCCTTCCGGAGCATAGTAGGCACCGGT
>JAJUIT010000048.1 GCA_029267465.1 Synergistaceae bacterium | reverse complement strand
GGCCGGGCAAAAGGCCGATGAGATCGCTCAGGTCCGATTCCGGGTTGTCCAGGAGCGCGCACAGGGCATCCACGACCTCGCCGAGGTTGTGGGGGGGGATGTTCGTGGCCATGCCGACCGCGATCCCCGAGCTCCCGTTCACCAGGAGGTTCGGCAGGCGGGCGGGAAGGACGGCGGGTTCCTGGAGCGATTCATCGAAATTGGGAAGCCAGTCTACCGTGTCCTCGTCGATGTCGGCCAGGATTTCCTCGCCGAGCTGGCTGAGCCGGGCTTCGGTGTACCGCATGGCCGCCGGGGGGTCTCCGTCGATGGAGCCGAAGTTGCCCTGTCCGTCCACCAGCGGAGCCCGCATGCTGAAATCCTGGGCCATTCGGGCCATGGTGTCGTAGATGGCCGAGTCTCCGTGGGGATGGTACTTTCCCATCGTTTCCCCGACCACCCGGGCCGACTTCTTGTAGGGCTGGTTATGGGAAAGGCCCAGTTCCCGCATGGCGTACAGGACCCGCCGCTGAACCGGCTTGAGCCCGTCCCTGGCATCGGGAAGGGCTCGTCCGACGATCACGCTCATGGCGTAGTCGAGGTAACTGTGCTTGATTTCGTCCTCCAGCGGAAGGGGAACAACCCTCCCGAGGCCGGCCGGGTTCCCCTTTTCAGGGGAAGAATGGTCTGTTTCGGTGAATTCCGCCATTGGCAGTGATCCTCCATCCCGAAGCAATTGCTCCAGTTTCAAGAACCGGGCGCGGCCTGAAGCCTGCCGCGCCCGCAACTAGACTATTTTAACACAGAGGCGGCCTGAGGCGCTCACCATCGGTTCAGGTGGAGAGACCCCGGGTCGATGCCCTCGTGCGGTGGCTTCACCTCGTCAGGGTAGCCGATCGCCGCGATCCCGAGTACAGCGATTTTCTGGGGGATGCCGAGGATGTGCCGGACCGCCTGTTCCCGCTCGGGGCTGTGGCGAACACCCAGCCAGACGCTCCCGAGTCCCAGCGCATGGGCGGCGAGTTGCAGGTTTTCCATGGCGGCCGAGCAGTCTTCCTCCCAGTAGAGGCGGGCGAAGTCGCTTTTCTCGGGATCTCCGCAGACGACGACGGCCAGGGGGGCCTGGTACAGCATCTTCCCGTAGGGATGAGCTTCCCCGAGGGCGTCCAGGACCGCTCTCTCGTCCACGACGATGAAGTGCCAGGGGCGGCTGTTGGCCGCGGTCGGTGCGGCGCAGGCGCATTCGACGAGGCAATCCACTTTCTCGGGCTCGACGGGTTTCTGCTGGAACCGGCGGATGCTTCGCCTGGCCAGGATTGCCTGGATGACGGGGTTTTCGAATTCCTCCACGGGTTTTTTCACTCCCTTCAATAAATCATGTCCCACGATGAAATTTTACCGGAAAGTTCCTCCTTTTCCCACCGAAAAGTCGAACCGCTTGACAAGGGGGAGCCTTGGCGGATAATTGGACCGGGTTGTCTGAAAAGGGAGGAACAATCAGAAAGTGGCCGTCCCGAAAAGACGGCCACTTTTTTTGATTCTTGGGAGGTTGTTTTGGGAAACATGGGAAAAACGCAGTCAGGATTTGAAGATTTTCGGTTGAGGCCGGAGCTGTCCCAGGCTTTGGCCGAACGGGGGTTTACGAACCCCACCCCTGTACAGGAGAGGGTGCTTTCGGACGAGAACGCCCTTCTGGGAGATCTCATCGTTCAGGCCAAGACCGGCTCGGGGAAGACCCTGGCATTTGCCTTGCCGATCCTCAACGAAATGGACGCCGGGGAGAGCCTTCCGCGCGTCCTGGTCCTCTCGCCCACGCGGGAGCTGGCCCTGCAGACCGCGCAGGAATTCGAGTCGATGGCGAAACCCCTGCGGATCCGGATCGCCGCCCTCGTCGGGGGGATGGAGATGGAAGCGCAGCTTCGCCGGCTGAGGGAAGGGGCGGGAGTCCTGGTCGGGACTCCCGGCCGGGTCCTGGACCACATCCGGAGAAAGGCTTTCGATTGCGAGTCGATCCACACCGTGGTCCTCGACGAGGGGGATCACATGCTGGACATGGGTTTCCGGGACGAGCTCGAGGCCATCCTCGATTCCCTGCCCTCGCGAGAGCGGACCTGGCTCTTTTCGGCGACCATGCCCGAGGAAGTGGTGAAGCTGTCGAGCCGCTACCTGTCGGCACCCCGCTGGATTTCTCTTGTGGAAGACACCGCCTCTCACGAAGACATCGCCCACCGGGCCTACCTGATCCCCTCGGGCAGGCGCGTGGAATCCCTCATCAACGTTCTTCTTTGGGAGGCCCCCGAACGGGCCCTTGTCTTCTGCCCGACGCGGATCGAGACGGCCGAGGTTGCAGAAAGGCTCCAGGGGGCCGGCTTCAGTGCCCTGCCCCTTCACGGGGACATGGGGCAGAAGGAGCGCAACACGGCTCTCGGGGCATTCCGGGCCGGGCGGGTCCGGATCCTGGTTTCCACCGATGTCGCCGCCAGGGGGATCGATGTCGAGGGGATCTCCCACGTCATCCAGCTGGGGCTTCCCGGAACGCTGGACAACTACGTCCACCGGAGCGGCAGGACGGGAAGGGCCGGAAACGAGGGGCTCAACCTCTCCCTTCTGACCCCGAGGGACGCCCGGACCCTTAAGAGCCTCCTGCGGGGGCATTCGCTGAGCATTGAATGGCTCTCGGTTCCCGATTCCCACGAGATCCGCCTCCTGGAACGCGGGCGTCTTGACCGGGAACTGGCTGAATGCGAGGAACAGCCTTCGGAAATGTACCTGGAGTGGGCCCGGGAGATCCTCGGGCGAAACGAGGCCGAATGCGTCGTCGCCAGGCTCCTGGAGCGACTGTTCGCCCAGCGGTCCTCCGGGTTTGCCCTCCGAAGGGAGCTGGACCGAGAGATGGAGGCCGAGGAGCGGCGGCGCTTCGCGAAGCGGGAAGGGAAGCCTGCCGCCCGGACAGGGGTGCGCCGGGAAGAAACCGGCGGCGTGACGCGCCTCCGGCTGGAAAAGGGACGGGCGGACGGTGTCGAGGTCGGGGCCCTTCTGGGGATCCTTTGCCGCGCCTTAAAGGTCGATCGGAGGGAAATCGGAAACATCCGTCTCCGGGACCGGTTTGCCGAGGTCGAGCTCGGGGAACGGGCAGCCAGGCACCTGGAGCGGTACCGCAAGGAGCTGGAAAAGGAGGGGTTCCTTTCTCCTGAGGGAAGCTTCTCTGGCAGGAAGCCGAGGCCGGGGAGCGAACGGGAACGGGTCTCTCATCGGCCCGCCCTGTGAATACAAAATACGTTTCGTCGGAACCGGACATTTCTGAATCGTACCTTTGGGGGTTAAGCTCTGTCAGGCCTTATCAATACAGGGCTTAACCTTTATTGTATATAATTTTTGTACAAATCCGCATAAATGGTTGCATCGTGGTTCAGTTTGTCCGATAATCGTGGAGTTTACGCATCGGGTCTTTTTTGTGAAAAATTGCAATATTGGTAGATGCAGCTTTTTCAGGGAGGGGACAGAGCCCATGTCGGAGAGCAAGGCAGGGGAAGCCGCGGGGAACAGGGCGGCGTACGAGAAGACGGTGGAGAAGTTTCTGCAGAAGGCCCCGGAGAGGAAGGCGGCGTTTCGGACGGGAGGCGGGCTTCCGCTGAAGCGCCTGTACACGCCGGAGGACCTGGAGGGGATGGACTACGAGCGGGACCTGGGGTACCCGGGGATGTACCCGTACACGCGGGGGGTTCAGCCGACGATGTACCGGGGGCGTTTCTGGACGATGCGCCAGTACGCGGGATTCGCCACGGCGGAGGAATCGAACGCGCGCTACCGGTACCTGCTGTCCCAGGGGACGACGGGCCTGTCGGTGGCGTTCGACCTGCCGACGCAGATCGGCTACGACTCGGACCACCCCATGGCGCAGGGGGAAGTGGGGAAGGTGGGAGTGGCGATCGACAGCCTGGCGGACATGGAGACGCTGTTCGACGGGATCCCGCTGGACAAGGTGTCGACGTCGATGACGATCAACGCGCCGGCGAGCGTGCTGCTGGCGCTGTACATCGCGGTGGGGGAGAAGCAGGGCGTACCGATGGAGAAGCTGTCGGGGACGATCCAGAACGACATTTTGAAGGAATACATCGCGCGCGGGACGTACATTTTCCCGCCGAAGCCGTCGATGCGCCTGATCACGGACATTTTCGAGTTTTGCAGCGCGCACGTGCCGCAGTGGAACACGATCTCCATCTCGGGTTACCACATCCGGGAGGCGGGGAGCACGGCGGTGCAGGAAGTGGCGTTCACGCTGGCGGACGGGATCGCGTACGTGGAGGCGGCGGTGAGGAAGGGTCAGGACCCGAACGTGTTCGGGAAGCGTCTGAGCTTTTTCTTCAACGCGCACAACGACTTTTTGGAGGAAGTGGCGAAGTTCCGGGCGGCGCGCCGCCTGTGGGCGAAGATCATGAAAGAGCGTTTCGGGGTGACGGACAAGGGAGCGCAGATGCTTCGGTTCCACACGCAGACGGCGGGAAGCACGCTGACGGCGCAGCAGCCGGAGAACAACATCGTGCGGGTGGCGGTACAGACGCTGGCGGCGGTGCTGGGAGGGACGCAGAGCCTTCACACGAACAGCTACGACGAGGCGCTGGCGCTGCCGACGGAGAAGAGCGTGGGAATCGCGCTGAAGACGCAGCAGATCGTGGCGTACGAATCGGGAGTGACGGAAACGGTGGACCCGCTGGCGGGGAGCTACGTGGTGGAATCGCTGACGAACGAGATCGAGCGTCAGGCGGCGGAGTACATCGCGAAGATCGACGGCATGGGCGGGATGCTGTCCGCGATCGAGAAGGGATACGTGCAGCAGCAGATCCAGGACGCGGCGTACGCGACGCAGAAGGCGATCGAGTCCGGGGAACAGATCGTGGTGGGAGTGAACAAGTTCCAGGTGGAGGAGGACGCCTCGGAGCGTGCGCTGCTGAAGGTGGACGAATCGGTGGGAGCGGCGCAGGTGAAGAAGCTGCAGGCCATGAAGGCGAGCCGGGACAACCTGAAGGTACAGGAGTGCCTGTCGGAAATCCGTTCGGCGGCGAAGGACGAGGGAACGAACCTGATGCCGAAGATCCTGGAAGCGGTGAAGGCGTACGTGACGGAAGGCGAGATCTGCGGGGTGCTCCGGGAGGAGTTCGGCGAATACCGGGAGAATATCGTCCTCTAGGGATAAAGGGAGGAGACGAGGGAAGCCATGAGTGAGCGAAAAGTGCGAGTGATCGTGGCCAAGCCGGGCCTTGACGGTCACGACCGTGGGGCGAAGGTGGTGGCGCGGGCGCTTCGGGACGCGGGGATGGAAGTGATCTACACGGGACTGAGGCAGACGCCGGAACAGATCGTGCAGACGGCGATCCAGGAGGACGCGGACGCGATCGGGATCAGCATCCTGAGCGGGGCGCACGAGTACTACTTCGGGCGGATCATCGAGCTGCTGAAGGAGAGGAAGGCGTCGGACATCCTGGTGTTCGGGGGCGGGGTGATCCCGGAGGACGACGTGCCGAAGCTGAAGGCCATGGGCGCTGGGGCCATCTTCGGTCCCGGAACTCCCACCTCCGTCTGCATCGACTGGCTCAACTCCGCCGTCCGGGAAAAGTGGGCCCGGGAGACCGCCTAGATGGAAAAGCTGATCGCAAGGGCCCTGGAGGGCGACCATCGGTCAATCGCCAGGCTGATCAGCCTGGTCGAAAGCGAATCCCCCCAGGCCGAAATCATCATGCGGAAAATTTACCCACATTCCGGCAAGGCCCATATCATCGGCCTGACCGGGAGCCCCGGCGCAGGGAAAAGCACTCTGGCCGACAAGATCATTGCGCATTTCAAATCCCTTGGGAAAACCGTCGGGGTCATCGCGGTCGACCCTTCCAGTCCCTTCACGGGAGGGGCCATTCTTGGGGACCGCCTACGAATGCAACAGCATGCAGTCGACCCCGACGTCTTCATCCGAAGCATGGGAACAAGGGGATCCCTTGGCGGCCTTAGCCGTTCCACACAGGAAGCTGCCCTGATCCTCGACGCCTGCGGCAAGGATGTCGTGCTCATCGAAACGGTCGGTGTCGGCCAATCCGAGGTCGACATCGTCAAGATCGCCGACACCGTGGGCCTCATCCTTGTTCCCGGCATGGGAGACGATATCCAGATCATGAAGGCCGGAATCATGGAAATCGCGGACATCTTCATCGTGAACAAGGCCGACCGGGACGGAGCCGACCGCGTGGCGACGGAGGTCAACATGATGCTCGACCTTCTTGGGATGAGACCGTGGCGTCCTCCCGTTCTCAAAACGATTGCAGAGCGAAACGAAGGCGTCGAAGAAGTCGTCTCGGAAATGACCCGGCATGCGGATTTCCTGCGCCGGAGCGAGGAAGGCCGGCGCAGGAGATGGCAGCGTCTTGGGATGGAAGTCGAAGAGATCCTCCGGAGGGAAATCGCGGCGATGGTCGAAGTTGCCTGGGAGAAGGAAAAGTCTCCGGAGCTCTTTGAACTGCTCGCGGCTCGCAAAACCACCCCCTACGAGGTCGCGGAACGGATCCTCGGAACGATCCTGACTGAAACCTGCGATTGACCGGCCACCTCTTCCGGAAAGTGGGAGGCGCGGAAATAGCAGCTGGATCGAGAATGGTATGATTAGCTGGCATTGAAGCAGAGAGCCAAGGAGGTTGGTGCGCGATGCGCGTAGCCATCGGATCGGACCATGCCGGTTTCACCCTGAAGGAAAAGATCAAGGAATTCCTCCGGGAATCAGGCCATGAAGTACAGGATTTTGGAACCCATTCAGCGGAGTTGAGCGTCGACTACCCGGATTTCGGCTTCAAGGTCGGCGAAAGCGTTGCCTCCGGCCAATCGGAGCGGGGGATCCTGCTCTGCGGCTCAGGAATCGGGATGTCGATCGCCGTCAACAAGGTCCAAGGTGTCTACGGAGCCCTTTGCAACGATCCCGATACCGCCCGCTTGAGCCGGCTTCACAACAACTCGAACGTCCTGATCCTCGGAGGCCGGGTTGTCGAGGAAAAGACGGCCATTGAAACCGTCCGGGTCTGGCTCGAAACCCCTTTCGAGGGGGGGCGCCATTCGGCACGGGTGAAGAAGATCGAGTCCTTCGATTCATTGAGAACCGGTTTCCCGCCTCGTCCCAACGGCAATCCCTTGATTATCCTGGATCACCCCCTCATCCAGCACAAGGTGGGCATCATCCGGGATCGGAACACGACCGTGAAGGAGTTCCGGGAGCTGGTCCAGGAAATCGCGGGCCTCATGGTCTACGAAATCACTCGGACGCTCTCTCTGGAAGAATCGGAAGTCGAGACCCCCATCAGCCGGACAAAGGTCCTGACGCTTTCAGGCAAGAAACTGGCGATCGTTCCCATACTGCGGGCAGGACTGGGCATGGTTGAGGGGATCCTCAGGCTCATCCCGAACGCCAAGGTGGGGCACATCGGACTTTACCGAGATCCGGAGACCCTTTCGCCCGTGGAGTATTATTGCAAGCTGCCTGGCGATATCGAGGAACGGGACATCTTCATCCTGGATCCGATGCTCGCCACAGGGGGTTCTTCAGCTGCTGCCATCGACCTAATCAAAAAGCGCGGAGGCAAGAAAATCACTCTTGTCTGCCTGATTTCCGCCCCGGAGGGCGTGGCGCTCGTCCACAGGCAGCACCCCGAAGTCCCGATCTTCACGGCCGCCCTGGACAGCCATCTGAACGACCACGGGTACATCGTCCCTGGGCTGGGCGACGCGGGGGACCGGCTGTTCGGGACACGGTAAAAAAGGGCCGAACTTCCGACCTTGCCGAAAATGAGGGGAACCGTGAGTTGAACCCGCTGATCCTGCAGTTTCTGGCCTCCTTGAGCTGGGGCATCTTTGTCACGCCGATTTCAATCTTCCTGGCGAGACGGTTCCGCGTTCTGGACGAGCCGGGCGGACGGAAAATCCATAGCGGGACTGTGCCCCGCGGTGCCGGTATCGTTCTCTGGCTGGGGCATCTCCTCTGGGTGCTCCTGGTCGGCGGATCCATTCCGGCGACAAGGATGATCGCAGTCGGAGCCACGCTGGTCTTCCTGGTGGGGTACGTGGACGACATGAAGCAGACATCGCCCTACCTCCGACTGGGAGTTCACCTGGCTGCAGCCCTGGTTGCCGTTTCTGCGATCCCTTCGTCTCCCCTGACGAAGGCCCTGCTGGTCCTTTGGATCGCAGGATGCACAAGCGCCTACAACCTCATCGACGGGATGGATGGCCTCTGTCTTTCCCTGACGATCGCCACCGCCTTTTTTTTCTGCGTTTCGGGACAAGTTGTGCCCTGGCTCCCGTTAGCTGGGCTCTGTCTCGGGGTCCTTTTCTGGAACTTCCCGCTTCCTCGGGCTAAGACCTTCCTTGGCGATGGTGGCAGCACGCTTCTCGGGTTCCTTTGCGCAAGCCAAATGGCGGGATCGATTGCAAAAGGGGGGCTCGGCCCTTTCGCGCTGGTTTTCGTCCTGGCCCTAATGGGCGGGATTCCGGTACTGGACACGCTAATGGCGGTTACCCGGCGGTTTCTTCGAGGACGTTCACCGTTTCTTCCCGATCGAGGGCATCTGCATCACCGCCTTCTGGACCGTTCTTTCCCGATACTCGCTATTATTGTCATGATGGGAACGATGCACCTCGCCCTGCTAATTTCGGGAATGACCCTCCTGAAATGGCTTTCGCGCACGTTCCTGTAAACGATCCGATCGATAAGGAGTCATAAAAAGATGGAACAACAGCGGAAGAAAGTCTGCGTGGTCGTTGGAACAAGGCCGGAAGCCATCAAAATGGCACCGGTCGCTCTGCGTCTAGCGAGCTCCCCGAAACTAGAATGTTTCCTTTTGGCAACGGGGCAGCACGTTCAAATGCTGCACCAGGCTCTTGAGCATTTCAACCTCAAGGCGGATGTCGATCTGAACGTCATGAGGGAAAGGCAAAGCCTGGATTACCTGACGTCGGCAGTCCTGGAAGGAGTCGGGCAAGCGCTCGACCGGCACACCCCGGATCTGGTCCTGGTTCACGGGGACACGACAACGACCTTTGCCGCTTCCCTGGCGGCCTTTTATCGGAAAATTCCCGTGGGGCATGTTGAAGCAGGTTTGAGGAGCCGAAACGTTTTCCTGCCTTTCCCGGAAGAGATGAACCGGCTCCTGACGGATCGGCTTGCCTCCCTTTGGTTCGCACCCACTGAGGGAGCGAGAAACAACCTGACATCAGAAGGAGTGCCCCCCGAAAGGATCTACGTCACTGGAAACACCGTGATCGACGCGTTGCTCTGGACCCGGGAGAACCGAAAGGAACCCTCGCTGGAAGCGCTTCGCTCCATCCCGGCGGGGGCCGAGCTGATTCTCCTGACGGCCCATCGCAGGGAATCCTGGGGGGAGCCCCTCAGGCGGATCTGCAGGGCTGCTGAGAGGCTGAGGCAGTCCTACCCGAACCTGTGGCTTTTGATCCCGATGCATCGGAACCCTGCGGTCCGGGAGATCGTCGAGGATTTCTTCCGTGGCAGGGATCGGGTCATTCTTTGCGATCCGCTGGATTACCCGGATTTTGTTTGGTCGATGAACCGCAGCCGGTTTATCCTCAGCGACAGTGGGGGAGTGCAGGAAGAAGCGACGGCCTTGAAGAAACCCGTTCTCGTCCTGCGGGATGTGACGGAGCGCCCCGAAGCGGTCGAGTCTGGATCCGCCCTGCTTGTAGGAACGGATGAAAAGAAAATCCTGGAGTCCGCCGTCCCGCTCATGGAAAGGGAAGAGGTCTACCTTAGGCTGACCTCGCGATGCAGCAATCCATTCGGCGACGGTCACGCCTCCGACCGAATCGTCCTGGAAGCCGAAAAATTTTTGGGACTCGGCGACGGATCAGAATTTGCGGGGCGAAACCCGCGAGAGGAGTGAGGGCGTTGAGTCAAAAGCTGGTATTGAGGGGCGATCGCCCCCTGAAAGGAACCGTTCGGGCTCAGGGGGCGAAGAACGCAGCCCTTCCGGTCATGGCAAGCGCTCTTTTGCTCAGCGGGGAGACTCTGGAACTGAGCCGGGTGCCCGATCTCCACGACATCCAGACCATGTCCGATCTCCTGAGGAACCTCGGGGCGGAAGTCCACTTTTCTCAGGGGCAGATGCGCATCCTCACGCCGGAAGACCTGGACTGGGCCACACCGCCGGCCCTCGTCAGAAAAATGAGAGCCTCCTCCCTGGTCCTCGGGCCCCTGCTTGCACGCTGCCACAGGGCGGTTTTGCCCTTGCCAGGAGGGTGCGCGATCGGAAGCCGGCCCATAGACCTCCATCTCAAGGGGTTGGCCAAGATGGGCGCCGAGATTCGCCTGGAACATGGTTCCGTTCACGCGGAAGCCAAGCGGCTCAAGGGAGCGCGGATTTACCTCGACTTTCCCTCCGTTGGAGCGACGGAGAACCTGCTGATGGCCGCTGTTCTTGCGGAAGGGGAAACGGTGATCGAAAACGCCGCGAGAGAACCGGAGATCTCCAACCTTGCGGAGGCGCTGGTCCGCATGGGCGGCCAGATCGAGGGGCAGGGCACGGGAACCATCCGGGTGAAGGGAGTTGAAACCCTCAATGGCACGGACATCCAGATCATTCCCGACAGGATCGAGGCATCGACCTACATCCTGGCGGGCGTCGTCACGGGAGGGGATGTCACGGTCACGGGGATGGAACCCGAACACCTGGAGGCGCTCCTCGCCAAACTCGAAGAAGCCGGAGCCCGTCTGTCCATCGGGAAGGATTCCGTTCGGACCCTTCCGGGTGGAGTTTTGTCCGCCGTTTCCCTCAAAACCCTCCCGTACCCGGGTTTTCCCACCGACCTCCAGCCGCAGATCATGGCTGCCCTCTGCCTAGCAAGGGGAACGAGCGTGATTCAGGAGCGGGTTTTCGAGTCCCGGTTTCTTCATGTGAGCGAGCTCAAAAGAATGGGCTGCCAAATCGAGCTCCAGGGGGATACCGCGATCATCACGGGAGTCGAACACCTCACCGGGGCGGAAGTCAGGGCCACGGACCTGAGGGCTGGGGCCGCCCTTGTTCTGGCGGGCCTTGCCGCGAGCGGCTATACTTGCATTTACCAAATGGGGCACATTCTGCGGGGTTATGAGATGATGGTCGAGAAGCTGCAAAGCCTCGGCGGAGAAGCCGAAACAGTCCCCTGCGACGAAAACGAGGGGCCAAAATTCTAGAGACAAAGAGCGGGGAGGGGATCATCGTGTCCTGGAAAAGCCATATCGTCAGGAAATCCCTTGCGGACGTCGAGCCGTACCGGCCGGGAAAACCCATTTCTGAAGTTCAGCGGGAGCTGGGACTGCAATCCGCGATCCGTCTCTGCTCGAACGAAAACCCCTGGCCTCTACCCGAAAAGGTCCTCGAAGCGGTCCGCACGTCGTCTGAAGAGATTTGCCGCTACCCCGACCCCGCTTCCTACCGCCTGAAAAGGGCGATTGCCATGAAATGGGGCCGTTCCCCTTCCGAGGTCATCGTTGGAGCCGGCACCGAGGGCATCCTTTATTCCCTTTTCCAGTCGATCATCGACGAAGGGGACGAGGTTGCCTATGCCGTTCCCACCTACCCGATGTACGGCCTCGCCGCAGCGGCTGCAGGAGCCAAACGCATCGAGATCCAGACCGAGAGGAACGGAGGGGGCTCCGGCATCGATCGTCTTGCCGATGCCTGCGGGCCAAGGACGAAAGCGCTCGTGATCTGCAACCCCAACAACCCGACCGGGACCATCATGAGCCGGACGGACCTGACGGCTCTTGCCAACTCGCTGAACGGAAGAGAAACCCTCCTCATCCTGGACGAGGCCTACGCGGAATACGTCGAGGATCCGAAATTCGCCTCCGGGGTCGATCTTTTCGATCAGCTCGGAAACGTGGTCATGATCCGGACTTTCTCCAAAATTTACGGGCTCGCGGCCCTTCGCGTCGGGTACGCCATCGCTCCGAAACCCGTCGTGGAAACCTATCTCAAGGTCCGCAAGGTGTTCGAAGTCAATAGCATCGCCCAAAACGCCGCGCTGGCCGCTCTTTCCGAGACGGCCTACATCCAGGAGGTTCGCGAAAAGACCCTTGCGGAACGAGAACGGATGAGCAACGCCCTGCGAGACATGGGGATCCATGTTCAACCCACGCAGACGAACTTCATCATCCTCGACCTCCCGAATGCCAGGACGGTCTTCGAAAACCTGCTCATGGAAGGGATCATTGTTCGCCTCGGCGACGACCTGGGCTTTCCAGGACACCTGAGGGTCACGGTCGGCCTGCCCGAAGAAAACGACCTCTTCCTTCAGGGCCTAGGAAAGGTGTTGAAGCGGATTGCCGGACGATGAAACCGCCCCTCTTTCCGGCGTCAAGGTCATCTCTTTCGTTGGACGGGCTGGGACCGGGAAAAGCCAGCGGGCTCAGGTCCTAGCGAGAAATCTCGACATCGATTTCATCCTGGACGACGGGCTGGTGATCCGCAAGGGACAGATCGTTTGCGGACGCAGTGCAAAAACTGAAAGGAACCAGGTTCGCGCGATCCGGAGGGCCATGATGGAATTCCCGGATCACCGCCAGGAAGTCCGGGAATTTTTCAAGCAGGCCCAGCCCTGCACCGTTATGATCATCGCCACTTCTGAGGGGATGGCGGCACAGATTGCCCGGCGACTTGGCCTCCCTCCACCCGAAAACGTCATTCGGATCGAGGATGTAGCCACCCCGGAGGAAATCCGCAGGGCTCGACTGGAGAGGAAGGTCAAGGGACAGCATGTCATTCCGGTTTCCCAGGTCCAGGTTCGAAAGAACTTCGCCGGCAAGCTCGTGGGAAAACTGAGGGTTTTCTGGAAAGGGAAAAACCGGTACGAAGGGGAAAAAACGATCGTCAGACCCCCCTTCAGCTTTATCGGGGCCTTGCGGATCGAACCGCAGGCGATCGAGGACCTGGCCCGCCATGTCGCGTTGCGGACACCCCAGGTCAAAAGCGTACAGGAAGTCAGGATAAAGCCGGGTTCCGAGGGGGTTTCCATCCAGATGAAAATCGGCGTGATCCTGGGGGACAGGAATCTAGTGGAGATCGCGAGGACCGTGAAGGCTCGAATTTCTTCCAGCGTCAGCTATTTCATGGGTCTGGACGTCCGCGGGGTTGATGTCGTAGTGGCAGAGGTAGATTTGCATGCAGGCGGAAGATAGAACGATTTTTTGTCCCACAGCAGAAGAAATCCTTTCCCGCCGGGAGATCCTTTGGTCCCGGCTGCAGGAGGAGGTTTCAAGCTGCCGGCTTTGCCCCCTGGCTGAAACCAGGAACCGGACGGTTTTCGGGGACGGTCCGAGAGAGACTTCGCTGATGCTGATCGGTGAGGGGCCGGGAGCGGACGAGGACGAGCAGGGCTTGCCCTTCGTGGGAAAAGCCGGGCAGCTTCTCACGACCATCCTTTCCGCTGCCGGAATTGACCGCCGCGAGGTCTTCATCGGCAACGTCGTGAAGTGCAGGCCTCCCGGCAACCGAGTCCCAACCCTGGAAGAAATGATGGCCTGCGACACCTTTCTGCAAACGCAAATCGCCCTGGTTTCACCACGGATCCTCGTCCTGCTGGGCAGCACCCCGACACGGTGGATCCTGAAAACAACGGCACCGATCGGGGAATTGAGGGGGAAATGGTTTAAGTGGAAAGGGATCGAGGTTTTCCCGATGTATCACCCGAGCTATCTCCTCCGGAACCAGTCCCGAGCTGTGGGGAGCCCGAAAGACTTGACATGGAAGGATATCCGTGAAGTCAAAAGACGCTGGGACGAGGTCAGAAAAGATGCAGGAAACGCCGATGGATCGTCGTGAAGCTTCGGGGAACAAAATCCCCTCCCATGTCGCCATCATCATGGATGGGAACGGACGGTGGGCGAAAAGAAGAGGGTTCCCCCGCCTCGTTGGACACCACGCAGGGGTCCGGGCCGTGGAACGGACCGTTCGGGCGGCGAATGACCTCGGGATCAGGACGCTTTCCCTTTATGCTTTTTCAAGCGAAAACTGGAAACGTCCCGAAAATGAAGTTACAGGGCTGATGGGGCTTTTCCGGCTCTATATCCGGAGCAAGATTGACGCCTTGCTGGCCGAAGGGGCCAGGATCCGGTTCGCGGGGAAAATTGACGGACTCCCTGCCGATATCCAGCAGATCGTCCGGGACGCGGAGCAGAGAACCGCGGGGCAAAAAGGCCTTCAGCTGGTCATCTGCCTCAATTACGGCGGGAGACAGGAACTCCTCGACGCAATGAACCGGGCCGCAGCCGCTGGAGAAGCCTTCCCTCTGGACGAGGAGACGCTCAGGAAGTACCTTTATCTTCCGGATATCCCGGATCCGGACCTGATCATTCGCACGAGCGGAGAAATGCGGCTGAGCAACTTCTGGCTGTGGCAGAGCGCTTACAGCGAGTTTTACTTTACCGACAAGCTCTGGCCCGATTTCGGTCCCGAGGATCTCGCGCAGGCCCTGGAAGCCTACTCTGGGAGGGAGAGACGATATGGATCCGTCTAGCCGGACATACGGCAGTGAGATCATCATACGGGCGCTAAGCGGTGCCTTTGTGGTCCTGGCCATTCTGGGCGGGATCCTCCTGGGGGGGATCTACTGGTCTTTCATCGTGACCCTGACCACGATGATTTCCCTTTGGGAGTTTTACAACCTGCTTTCAGTGAAAGTCAAAGTCACCCGTGGACTCGGCTTTATTTCTGCCTTTCTGCTCATCGCGGCCGCAACGATGAACTTCAGTGCTGCGGCGATTCTGGCTATTACCG
>JAJUIT010000024.1 GCA_029267465.1 Synergistaceae bacterium | reverse complement strand
GTTGCTGAAACGAATCCCGGGTAGGGCCCATCTTGTTGCGGATATGTCCCTGGACGACATCAAGGAGATCAACGATTTACGAATGGTCCTGGAGCCTCTTGCAGGTCGGGAAGCGGTTGGGCGCATTCCTGGGGAAAAGATCCAATCCGCCCTGCGGGAATGGAAGAACTTCCGGGATCTATTTGAAAGGGGAAACCCCATTCTTTCAAGAGAAATTTCGGAGGCAGACTCCAGGCTTCACGGAATGATCATCGACTATTGCCGGAACAGTCGCTTAAAGACTTTTCTGAGCATCCTCCGGTATCAGATTTTCAGGTGCCTCGTGGCCTCCTGGGAAGTAAGGGATTTCGTCGCGGACTCGATCGACCAGCATATCGAGATCCTGGAACTGCTGGAAAAGAAAGACGCGGACGGACTCGAGGCGGCGCTCCGGTCTCATATCCTTTTCAACAACAAAGTCTATCTTCAGAAAGCCCTGTAAAAAAACAGCCGCAAAAACGAGCGAGTGGCTCTGACTTGCACGTACCATTCTTTTGAACGTGGGGTTTTTCCCCTTCCATAACCCCGCAAGGACTCTGGAGGGATGAAGTGTGGAAAAAGGGTTCGACTTTCGGGAACAGCTCAGTGTGATGGCACGGGAAAGGCTGGAAAGTTCGTCCATCGGTGAGATCATCGAGCTGGCTGCACGGCATCGGGCCCTTTCCTTCGGGGCTGGCGAACCTTCGGCGGAACTCTTCCCGAAAAACGCCATCCGGGAAGCAGTGGCTGAGGCTTTTGCGGAAAAGGATGTCTGGGGCTACTACCACGATGACTTCGGCTACCTGCCGCTCCGGGAATGGATTTGCGAGCGGATGGGAAAAGATGGAATGGCACCTTCCTGGGTGCAGCCGGAACACATCCTCCTCACCAATGGCGGCGGGGAAGGGGTCAGCCTCGTCAGCGAGGCCTTGATCGATCCGGGCTCCGTCGTTCTTGTGGAAAGCCCGACCTACGTTGAAAGCCTGCTCACCTTCCGCAAGCAGGGAGCCGTGTGTGTGCCTGTCCCTTCCGACGACGAGGGGATCATTCCCTCGGAGCTGGAGAGGATCGCTTCGGCTGTTCGACCTCGCTTTCTGTACACCATTCCAAATTTCCAGAACCCCAGCGGCAGAACGATCCCGGAGGAGCGCAGAGTCCAGATCCTTGAAATCCTGAGAAAACTGGATTTTCCGATGCTGGAGGATGACCCTTACCATTACCTGAGTTATGATGCTGTTCCCCCAACGTCTTTCCTGAAACTTACGGGAAATGACTACAGGGTTGTCCACTGCAACAGCTTTTCGAAGACAATCGCGCCCGGGCTGCGGGTCGGTTGGCTTGTGGTACCGCCGCCCCTGAAGAAGGCCCTCCATCACTTAAGGGTCAGCGCCGGCCTGGGCAGGCCGACGGTGATCCAGGCGGGGATCTGGCGATATTTGTCCGGCATCGATTTTCTTTCCCGAATAGAAGAGCTTTGCAAGAATTACCGGGAAAGGCGGGATGCCATGATGGATGGAATTAAAAGGTTCCTCAATCCTTTGGGAATCAGGGCCAGTCAACCGGCCGGGGGGTTCTTCATCTGGTGTGAGTCCCCGGATTCGAGGGATATTCATTCCTTTGCGAGGTATTCAGTGGAGGAGCACGGAATTGCGATCATCCCCGGCCAAAGCTTCTTCCCCAAGGGGGACAAAAGGGGGGATTGGGCTTTCCGGCTTTCCTATGCGAAGGTTACGGCGGAGCAGGTGGAGGAGGGAATGCAGCGTCTGGTACGAGCATGGGAATCTTACCCCGCTGCAAGGGCAACGAGCGGTTTTTAGATTGGGAACCAACATCTAAGGAGGGATCGATGTGAAGCGGATGTCAAAACGGTTTCTGATTGGCTGCCTGTTGGCGCTGTGCATGGCGGCCTTCGCACTGCCTGCTTTTGCGGCTGCCCCCATCGTCATCAAGGTGGCGGCGGTGACGAGCGATAACCATCCCGACTTTATCGCCATGAGGGACGTGTTCAAAAAGAACCTGGAAGCCCGCTCCGGCGGACGAATCAAGGTGGAACTCTATCCGAACGGCCAGCTGGGCGGAGACCGGGAACTCATCGAGTCGGTGCAGATGGGCAGCCTCGAAATCGCCATGCCGGCTTCTTCCGTCGTCGCGGGATTCGATCCCCGCTTCCAGGTTCTCGACCTGCCCTTCCTTTTCAAGGATAAGAAAACGGCCTTTGCCGCTCTGGACGGGGAGCTGGGAAAGAAACTGAACGACGGGATCGTGTCCAAGGGGTTCATCGTTCTTGGATTTACTGAAAACGGCTTCCGTCACGTTTCGAACAACCGCGGGCCGGTGACCAAACCGGCTGACTTGAAAGGATTGAAGATCCGCACGATGGAGAACCCCGTTCACGTGGCTTTCTTCAAGCTGCTGGGAGCAAACCCGACTCCCATCAATTATGGAGAGCTCTACACGGCTCTCCAGCAAAAGACGGTAGACGCAATGGAATGTCCGGCGGTTCTCTACGAGGACGGGAAGTTCTACGAAGTCCAGAAATACCTGTCCCTCACCGGGCACGTATTCTCGGTGGTCCCGGTGATGATCGGGAAAAAGTTCTTCGATGGGCTGCCCAAGGACCTCCAGAAGATGGTGAAGGAGGAGGCGCGTCGATACGTTTTGGCCCAGCGAAAGATCATCGACGCTGAGGAGAAAAAGATTTTCGACGTGTTGAAAAAGAAGGGCATGGTCATCAACGACCTGACTCCGGCTCAGAAGAAACTTTTTGTCCAGGCTACCGCCCCAGCCTACGAGCAGTTCCGGGGCAAGATCGGCTCGGATCTGGTGGACATGGCCATCAAGATTGCCAACCAGTAGTAAGATAGGCAATACGAAACGTTGCCCCGTATCGGGTTAACCCGATACGGGGCAACCCTCGTCGATAGAGGGATTCGCGAAAGGTGGAAAACGGTGATGTGGGAAAGGATTTCCAAGACTCTGAACGACGTGGAGGAGTGGTTTCTCGTCGTCACGATCGCCGCAAATGTGCTCCTCGTCTTTTACCAGGTCATCATGCGCTACGTCTTCCAGAATTCCCTTTCCTGGAGCGAAGAACTGGCCCGCTACCTTTTCCTCTGGTATTCCTGGGTGGGCACCAGCTACGCGGTCCGCTTCAGGGGGCACCTGCGGGTTGAGATGTTCGCGAACATGCTCAAGGGCAGGACAAGGAAATGGTTCGAACTCCTTGTGATCGGGATCTGGTTTCTTTTTTCCCTCTTCCTTGCCTACCAGGGGGTCAAGGTAACCCGGTTCATCGCAGAAAGCCAGCAATTGTCTTCTGCGATGCAGATTCCCATGGCCTGGGCCTACGCCTCTGTTCCCGTTGGCTGTGTTCTGATGAGCCTGCGCCTTGTGGGGGATCTGTGGGATATTTGGAAAAAACTGGGCTGTGAGGAGGAGCCGGCATAGCCATGGAAGCGACCTTGCTTTTCACGACACTCTTTATCCTCATCGGGATCAGTGTTCCGATCGGCATCACCCTGGGACTTGCTTCGGCCATCTGCTTCTACTTCACGACCAACATCCCGATGACGTTTCTTGCCCAGAAGTCTTTCACGGGTTTGGACGCTTTTCCCTTCCTGGCCATTCCTTTCTTCATTCTTGCCGGTTCTCTCATGTGCTCGGGCGGGATTTCCAGGCGACTGGTTAACCTGGCCGAAAGCCTCGTGGGTTTCATCGCCGGGGGATTGGCCATGGTCACCGTTCTGGCCTGCATGTTCTTTGCAGCCATTTCCGGTTCGGGACCCGCCACGGTTTCAGCCATCGGTTCCTTTATGATCCCTGCCATGAAGGAACGCAAGTACGACGGAAGCTTCGCTGCGGCCATCACCGCGGCTGCGGGGACCATCGGAGTGATCATTCCTCCCAGCATTCCGTTTGTCATCTACTGCGTGGTTGCCCAGGTTTCCATCGGCGATATGTTTATCGCCGGGGTCGTTCCGGGCATCATCATCGGCATTTCTTTGATCACGCTAAGCTATTTCATTGCAAAGAAAAAGGGATATGTGGCTTCCGCAGAAACCCTTTCGTTCAGGAAGGCGGCTCACGCCTTCAGGGAAGCGATTTGGGCCCTCTTCGTGCCCGTCATCATTCTGGGCGGGATTTACGGCGGCATTTTTACTCCGACGGAAGCCGCGGTTGTTGCCGTGATCTATTCCATTCTTATTGGCAAGTACGTCTACAAGGAGCTGGATAACCGGCAGATTGTCGAGTGCCTGAAAAGCACGGCTCTCATCAACGGCGCACTGGAATACCTGATCGGTTTTTCGATGGCATTTGCCCAATACCTGAGCCTGGCGCACATTCCTGCAGCGATCGGTGACTGGCTCACCTCGTTTTCTTCCAACCCCTATGTCATTCTCACGCTGATCAACATTTTGCTCCTGGTCCTGGGCTGTTTTCTCGACAACATCGCTGCGGTCCTGATCCTGACCCCTATTCTTCTCCCGGTAGTCAAAAGCCTTGGGGTCGATCCGATCCACTTCGGCCTCATCATTTCCTTCAACCTGGCGATCGGGTTCATCACCCCGCCGTACGGGATCAACCTCTTCGTGGCGTCCACCATTTCCGGGGAGAACATCGAGAGCATTTCACGGTCGATCCTTCCGGTCATTGCTACCCTTGTCGGTTGTCTGATGCTCTTTACCTATTTCCCCGTTTTTTCCACCGGCCTTGTGCATCTGCTGCGCTGAGAGCCATTAAGACGCCTGCACGGCTGCAGAGAATGGGTTGGAAGAGAAGGGGCCCCGCTATTTTCGCGGGGCCCCTTCTCTTCCTTAGAAGACCGCGTAGTCCGAATCCTTCGGGTCGCAAAGGAACATGTGCCCGGGCGCGTGGGTGATCGCGAAGGGGGGCTTGCTGGCCATGAGGGCCGCCTGTGGGGTCACGCCGCAAGCCCAGAAGACCGGGACTTCTTCCTCGTGGATGGGTACGGCCTGGCCGAAATCGGGGTGGTTCACGTCGGCGATGCCGATGACCGCGGGGTCGCCGATGTGGACCGGGGCCCCGTGGACGGCCGGGAACCGCCCGGTGCAGAGAACGGCTTTCGGAACGAGAGAGTGGGGAATGGGGCGCATGCTCACCACCATGGGGCCCGAAAGCCTTCCGGCGGGCCGGCAGGGGATGTTCGTCTGGTACATGGGAACGTTCAGTCCCAGCTCGATGTGCCGGACGGGAACCCCGGCTTCGAGCAGGGCCCCCTCGAAGGAGAACGAGCAGCCCAGCAGGAAGGCCACGAGGTCGTCCCGCCAGTATTCCGTGATCTCCTCCGGTTCGGCTGCCAGCTTGCCGTCCTTCCACACGCGGTACCTGGGGAGGTCCGTGCGAAGGTCTGCCCCCGGGGCCACGATCCGCGGCTCGGGGTCTCCGGGTTCCGTCACGTCCAGCACCGGGCAGGGCTTGGGATTCCTCTGGGCGAACACCAGGAAATCGTAGGCCCAGTCCTTCGGCAGGATCACCAGGTTCGCCTGGACGTGACCCCGACAGAGGCCCGAGGTGGGCCGGGGCCATTTCCCGGCACGGATCGCCTCGCGGGCTTCTTTCGGGGAAACGTGCGCCAGGTCTTCCATCGTCAGGCTCATGCGGAAAGCACCTCCCTGAGGTTGGCCACGGTCACGCCCGCTTCCTCCAGGGCAGCCCGGACCGCGGCGGCCATCGCCACGGCCTCGGGATTGTCCCCGTGAAGGCAGATGGAATGAGGCCTGAAATGGATCTTTTTCCCGTCCGCGGTTTCGACCACCCCTTCGGTGGCCATCTGGACGACCCGCGCGGCGGCGAGCCTGGGGTCGTGGATCACGGCCCCTGGCTGGCTGCGCGGGGTGAGGGAGCCGTCGGACTGGTAGCTTCGGTCGGCGAAGGCTTCCGCAGCGAAGGGGATTCCGGCCTTTGCCGCTGCGGGTTCGAAGAGCGAGTTGGCCAGGCCCAGCAGGACCAGGCCTTCCCCGGCGTCTTTTACCGCGAAGGCGACGGCTTCCGCCAGGGCTTCGCTTTTCGCCGCCTGGTTGTAAAGGGCGCCGTGCGGCTTCACGTGCTGCAGCCGCACGCCCGCCGCACGGCAGACGGCCAAAAGGCTTCCGATCTGCACGAGGCAGTCGGCATACACCTCGTCGGGTGAGCAGGCCATGTTGCGCCTCCCGAACCCCACCAGGTCGGGGTAGCCGGGGTGGGCCCCGACGGCCACGCCGGCATCGCGGGCGGACTTCACGGTCTTCACCATCACCGAGGGATCCCCGGCGTGGAAGCCGCAGGCCACGTTTGCGGAACTCACGTGGGCAAGGACCTCCCGGTCCATCCCCATCTTCCAGGGGCCAAAACTTTCCCCGAGGTCGCTGTTCAGATCGATTTTTGCCATGGGTTTGCTCTCCGTCCTTTCTACAGTTCCTGCCATTCGATCAAGGCGGTCTTTCCGCCGATCCTGAGGGTGAAGGCGCCGGAAGTTGCTTTCACTTCGCCGCCAACGGCCTGGGGGCGCGTGCGGTATTCCGAGCGAAGCTGGCCCAGGGCCGCAAGGCGTTTTGCCCGCTCGGCCAGCAATTTTGCCCCTTCCCCGGGAGTCGACCGGGCAAAGCGCACCGTTTCCCCGGGAATCCGCTGGGCCAGGACGGCCAGGTCCGCCGTCAGGACGACCGCGGGCTTGGTGTAGCCCCCGGTTGTCTGCCGGTCGGCCAGCATGACGATGGGCTGACCGTGTCCCGGCACCTGGATCGCGCCTGGCGGGATGGCGTCGGACACGATATCGGCCCCCGTCCTGTGGGGGATCTTCGGGCCTTCCAGCCGGTAGCCCATGCGGTCGGCCTGGCTGGTGATCGTGTAGGTCGACCCGAAAAGCGTCTCAAGGGCCTCGGGCGTGAAGGCATCGTCCTGGGGGCCCAAAACCGCCCGGATGGGAGCCTCCGGGTCTCGAACCGGCCGGAGGGATTCGGGGCAGGAAAAACCGATCGTCCTTTTCCAGAGGGGCAGGGGCTCCCCGCAGGAAACCCTGTCGCCGGCCTTCAGGGCGCGGCCCTCGAAGCCGCCGATGCCGGCGCGGGTGTAGGTGGACCGGCTTCCCATGACGACGGGAACGTCGATCCCTCCCGAGAAGGCCAGGTAGGCCCGGCATCCCCTGCCCTTGGGGCCCGTGAAGGAGATCACGTCCCCGGTTTTCACGGAGAGACAGGTCCAGAGGGGCGCCGGGGTCCCGTTGATCGTCAGCCCCAGGTCGGCTCCAGATGCGGCCACCGTCCCCTCTCCCTCGACCTCGAGGGTGGGGCCCAGCAGGGTGATTTCCAGGGCTGCCTCGCCGGGGGAGTTCCCGGCCAGGAGGTTTGCGACGGCAAGGGCCTCCGGGTCCATGGCCCCGGCCACCGGCATCCCCATGGCCTGGTGTCCCCAACGCCCGAAGTCCTGGACCGTCGTGCTCATCCCGCCCTTTTTGACGTTCAGGAAAAGGCCCATGTCAGGCGGCCTCCTTCCGCAAGGCAATTTTCACGGTGTACTGTCCCGCCTTCGCGGCGGCGCGGATGGCCTCGTATTCCGACTCGCTGATGGCCTCGAACCGGACCCAGTCCCCCGCTTCGACCAAAGTCGGAGGGTTCCTCAGGGGATCGAACACCGCCAGCGGGGTCCGCCCGATGAGCTGCCAGCCGCCCGGGCTGTCGATCGGGTAGATGCCGGTCTGCTTTCCCGCGATGCCGACGCTGCCGGCGGGGATGAGCGTGCGGGGGTTCTCCAGCCGCGGCGTTGCCAGGGATTCGTCCATCCCGCCCAGGTAGGCGAACCCCGGGGTGAACCCCAGCATGAAGCAATAGGTGTCCCTCCCGGTGTGGCGGGCGATCACTTCTTCTTTCGAAAGGCCCGTGTGGGCGCAGACATTTTCCAGGTCGGGGCCGAAAGTTCCCCCGTAACAGACCGGGATCGTGACCACACGGCTTTCCGCTTGTGAAGCTTCATCGAGGGTTTCGCAGGCGCTTTCGATCCGTTTCTTCAGTTCTTCCCGGTCCAAAAGGAGGGGGTCGTAATAGACCGCCAGCGAGCGGTAGGTCGGGACCAGCTCGACGATTCCCTTGACGGCGCACTTTGCCAGGGCGTGTTTCAGCGCCTGGACTTTCGCGTTGAGCGCCCGGTCCACGGACGCACCGAACTCCGCGACCAGGCAGCTGTCCCCCGCATCGAGCAGGCGCGGGGTTCTGGGCTCTTCCATTGGATTCACCTCGATTCAAAAAAGGGGGACGGGGAAGCCCCGTCCCCCGCCAAGGCCATTCTACTTGATCAGTTCGACGATTTTGCTAAGGGACTGCCACCCCATCCAGGCCGTGAACGCCACCATGACGAAACCCAGGGCCGTCAGGATCTTCGGGTGCCTGTAGTCTCCGACGATGTCCTTCCTGTGGGCTGCCAGGAGCATCGAGAGAAGGGAAAGGGGCAGGATCAGGCCGTTGATCGAGCCGGCAAAGATCAGCAGGTTCACCGGCTTCCCGACGGTCGTGAAGATGGTGGTGGAGGCAACGATGAACCCGATGATCCACCAGCGCTGGTACTGCTTCACGTTTTTGAACAGGGTCTGCAGGAAGGAGATGGAGGTGTAGGAGGCCCCGACGACGGACGTCACGGCCGCGGCCCAGAGGACGACGCCGAAGATCTTGTAGCCGATCATTCCCGCGCCGATCTGGAAGGCGGAAGCCGGCGGGTTCGAGGGATCGAGGGGCTTGCCCATGGCCACGACGCCGAGGATGGCCAAAAAGAGCAAAAAGCGCATGATTCCCGTGATGGCAATGCCCTGGACGGAGCCGTAGCTGATCTGCTTCACCTTGTCCTGCCCCGTGATGCCAGCGTCGATGATCCGGTGGGCACCGGAAAAGGTGATGTAGCCGCCCACGGTTCCCCCGACCAGCGTCAGCACCATCATCCAGTCGATCGTGCTGGGCAGGACGGATTCCTTTAGGGCGAGGCCAACGGGGGGCTGGGTCTTGAACACCATGAAGAGCACGAGGGCGATCATCAGGAAGCCCAGGACCTTCGTGAAGGTGTCCATGGTCTTCCCCATCTCCTTGTTCAGGAAGATGAAGATGGCCAGGGCGGCGCTGACGATGGCCCCCACCGCCATGTTGGACCCGAAGAGGACGTTCACGCCCAGCGCCGCGCCGGCGATGTTGCCGATGTTGAAGACCAGGCCGCCGAGGGCCACCGCGAAGGCCAGGAAGTACCCGAGGCCCGGGATGACCTTGTTGGCCACGTCCTGGGCCCGCATGCCGGAAACGCCCAGGATCCGCCAGATGTTCAGCTGGACGATGACGTCGATGAGCACGCTTGCGAGGATCGCGAAGGCAAAGGCTGCCTTCAGCTTGTCGGTGAAGACCGCCGTCTGGGTCAAAAACCCGGGGCCGATGGCCGATGTGGCCATGAGGAATGCGGCCCCCAGAAGGACGCTCAGGACCTCCTTGCGGGATGCCACGGCCTCGCCGAGCGAGCCGGGCTGGGGCAGGGTGTGATTCGTTGGTTCGGACATGGGAGCACCTCCGGAAAAAATGAAGTTAGGTTTCTATAAAGGATATAAGCAAAAAAGTTGCCGAATCGAACCGGCTCCCCTGTCTGGCATTCAACTGCCTGGAAATCCAGGCGGCGAGAGAGAAAGCGAAGGTCACTTCCCGGAGGAAAAAAACTTCGGAGGGAGACACGGCGGGCTTGTGTGCGACACGCTGTGCGGTCAGGCGCGGCGGACAGGCGGCAAACCCAGCCGCTGACGATGCCAGGTCACTGTGCGGGGGGGGAGCCCCAGCTCCCGGGCCAGGACGGAATCGGGCTTCCCCGATTCCCACCCGGAGCGGATGGCCTCCCTGAGGGCACGCGTGGAAAGATCGGGGCGGGCCGCAATCCCTCTTCCCAGGAGGGAAGAAAGCGGCAGGGTGCCTCGGGGGGTCACCGCCCAGGTGCAAGCGGCGGCTCGCTGAACGGTCGAAGCGGAAAGCCCCAGCTTTTGGCCCGCAGGGGCCAGGGTCAAAGGAACAGGGGCCGGGGCGAGGCCTCCCAGGTAGGCCTGCTGGCGCTCCGCCAGCAGGAGGGCAAGCCGCATCTTCGTGCGGTACCGTGCGGCCACGGCGGACAGGAGCCCCCGCGCCTCCCGGAAGGGCCCACGGGCGAAGTCCCCGGCCGCGGCGTAGAGCTCCGCGTCCAGCAAAACCCGGGGCAGGTTCTCGTGGAGAAGCCTGACAGCGGGCCTTCCGGATTCCCCGTACCGGATTTCCACTTCCGGCAGGACGGTCCCGGGGTGGGAAAAACTGAACCCGGGGTGGGGATCCAGCCGCCTAAGGCTTCGGAGGGCGGCGTCCAAGCGTTCCCGTTCCCAGGCCAGTTTCTTCCGCAGCGCCGCCAGGTCCTGCCGGGCTAGTTCCTCCAGCCCCACTTCCAGCAGGATCCAGGCGTCGGAGCCCTCCAGCCCCTGCCTGGAAAGCTGGAGCCTGAGACAGTGGGGCAGGTCCCGGGCGAACAGCCCGGGCGGATCCACGACCGCCCGGACCGATTCCAGGACTCGTTCGAAGGTCGACGGGTCCGTCCCGAACGCCGCCGCCAGGTCTTCAGCGGGGGCCGCGAGGTAGCCCCGCGGTTCCAGGCAGGAAGAGAGCTTCTCTTCCGCTTTCCGTCCCAGGAGGGAGACCTCCGGGATGAGGCAGAGCTGGGAGCGCACGGCTTCGTCGAGGTCCGGCAGGGCTTCCGCCGTTTCCCAGGGCGCCTTCTCATCGTCGTCCTCGGCATTTTGCCGGGGCCGGGGAGCGGACAGGGGGGGCTCGACCGAAAGCAGCGGGTTTTTCGCGGTCCGCTCCTCCAGGAGGGCAGCCAGGTCCGCGGAGGGGACGGTCAGGAGGGAAAGCCGGGCAAAGAGCAGGGGAAGAGGAAGAGCCTTCAGGCGGACTGACGGTTCGAGGCGAAGCTCCGTTCTTTGATTTTCCATGTCTCAGGCCAGGCGGTGCTTCTGGAGCTTGCGGAGAAGGGCATACCGTGAAATCCCCAGGCTTTCCGCCGCCCGGGTCCGGTTGCCGCCGTGCTCCGCCAGGGCCTTCTCCAGGATGGCCCTCTCCCCCGCCAGCAGGCGGTCTTCCAGGGTTTTGCCCCCAGCGGGGGAAGGGGCGTCTCCCGAGAGGGCCTCCACCATCTCCGCGGGAAGGTCGGACAGCCGGATCTCTCCCTCGGAGGGATCCTTCAGGATGAAAACCCTCTCCAGGACGTTCCGCAGCTCCCGGACGTTGCCCGGCCACCGGTAGCGGAGAAAGACTTCCTCCACCTCGGGAGTAAGGCCCCGGACGGACCGGTTCAATTTCCGGTTGAATTCCGAAATGAACGTCTCCGCAAGCAGGAGCACGTCCCTTCCCCGCTCCCTCAGGGGAGGCAGAAGGACGGGAATCATGGAAATGCGGTAGAAAAGATCCTGGCGGAAAGCTCCCTTTTCCACGCGCTCCTTCAGGTCCGCGGCCGTGGCGCAGACGACCCTCACGGAAACCTTTCGTTCCCGGGTGGCTCCCAGCGGCCGAACGGTCCGGCTGTCGAGGAACCTCAGCAGCTTCCCCTGGAGAGCCATGGGCAGATCAGCGATCTCGTCCAGGAAGAGAGTTCCGCCGTCCGCGCTCTCGATCAGGCCGGTTTTGTCCTGGGCGGCCCCGGTGAAAGCCCCCCGGCGGTAGCCGAACAGTTCGGCTTCCAGGAGGGCTTCGGGGATGGCGGCGCAATTCAGGGCGATCAGGTCTCCGCTGCCGGACGAGGCCTCGTGGATCAGGCGAGCTACGACTTCCTTGCCTGTCCCGCTTTCCCCCCACACCAGGACGTTCACGTCCCTGTGTCCGGACAGTTTCTCCACCAGGGAGCGGACTGCCGCCACGGCCGGGCAATCCCCCACGAGCGACACGGATCTGTCCCGGCTCAGGCGCGAAATCCGTCTCTTCAGGAGGATCGATTCCGCCGCCCGGGCCACGAGATTTTTCACCGCCTCCAGGGGAAAGGGCTTGTCCAGGAAATCGTAGGCCCCTTCCTGGATGGCCCTGACGATTGTCGGGGAGTCCCCGTAGGCGGTCATGACGATGACCTTTGCCTCAGGCCGGGTTCGCAAAATCGAGGGGAGGGCGGAAATGCCGTCGCCGTCCGGAAGGCGGACGTCCAGCAGCACAACGTCCGGCGTCCGTTCGGACAAAAGGTGCGACAGGTCCGCCAGCGAGTAGGCTGGAACGACTTCCCAGCCTTCCCCTTCGAGGGCTATCGCCAGTCCCTGGTTCAGGTTCTTCTCGTCGTCCACGATCCAGATTTCCATCGGTTCAGCTCTCCTTCTTGCCCGGCGGCGCCGTCGGCAGGGTAACCGAGAACACGGTTTTCTGCCCGGTTGATTCTACGTCAATCCGTCCTCCATGTCCCTCCACGATCCGGTGGACGATGGAAAGCCCCAGACCCGTGCCGTCGGGCCGGGTCGTGAAGAAGGGGTCGAAGATCCGCTCCAGCAGTTCGGCGGGAATGCCCGGCCCGGCATCCTCCACGCGAAGGGCCACGTTCTGCCCGCTTCTTTGGGCCTCGAGGCGGACGCTGCCCCCGTTGGGCTGCGCTGCCACGGCGTTCAGAACGAGGTTCAGCATCACTTGCTTGAGCTGAGGGCCGTCCCCCCAGATCGGCGGGCAGCCTTCCTCCACGGCCCACGACAGGTTCACCGCGGCAAGGCGGCAGGGGGTGGAGGTCATGGAGGCGGTCCAGGAAAGCAGATCCCGGACATCCACCGGGCCAAACAGCGGCGGTCTTGGCCGGGCGTAGGACAAAAGCTGCGAAACGGTCTGGTTCAGGCGGTCCAGCTCCGCCCCGAGGATCTCGAGGCAGTCCTTTTCCTTCTCGGGAAGGCGTCCCCTGAGCAGGTCCAGGTGGATCCTCATGCTTGCCAGCGGGTTCTTTACCTCGTGAGCCACCGCTGCCGCCACCGAACCGAGGGCCGCGAGGCGCTCCACGCGGGCGGCCTGCTTCTGGAATTCCTGCCAACGCTTCAGGTCGTCCACCATGCCGTTGAAGGCTTCGTTCAAGGCTTCGAGCTCGTAGGGGGTCCTGGAGAGAGTCGGCAGCCGAACCCAGCGGCCGCTTCGCATCTGCTCGCATCCCCAGGCAAGGATTTTCATGGGGCGGGTCAGGCTGTACGCCAGAAAAACCGCCAGCTCGACCGCCACCAGAAGCCCGATCAGGCCCGCCACGAGGACGTAACGCTGGCGGTAGACCAGGGCGTTCCAGATCGCGGCCCGGTCCAGGACAAAACGCCACTCCTGGCCGTCGGCGGAGCGGACCGTTTCCGCTCCCTGCGCCCTCGGAGCCTCCTTCCAGAAAGGCTTAAGCCTCTTTAGCAGCGGTTCCACGTGGTCGGCCGGAAGCCCGCTGGCTGCCGAGCGGGCCGTTTCCAACAGCAGGCGGGCCTCCCCGGCGCGCTCGAAAAAGCCCTGGGTCAGCGCCGTTCCCACGGTGAGCGCCGTCAGGGCCATGGCGATGGCGGTGAGGATCACCTTGATCCGGGTCTCGATGCTCAGCGGGCGGGAGCTTCTCACGGTCCTTTCCTCCGGGGCCAGAAATACAGCAACCCCTCAAGGGCCAGGGCCGGGAGCAGGGCCAGTTCGGGGAGGATGCCCAGGAACACGGTCAGGAACAGGTGAAGCAAGAGAGCCGCGGAAAGCGGAACGAAAAGGGCCCTCGGCCTGGGGGTTCGAATCACGTAAAGGGGGAGGAAGAAACAGATGGCCACGACGGTCCAGCTGTAGCGGCCGATCAGAAGCACGCCCGGCAGCCGAAACTGGCTCAAGGCCAGGGCGGCCGTGGCGATCCCGGCGATGGCCAGGCGGTTTTTGAACAGGAACCGGTCCTCAGTGACGAGGTCTCCCCGGTTCCGCCCTTCCCTCGGACTCAGGTCGTAGCAGAGGGAACAGGCCGCCAGCAAAAGCTGGGAGTTCGCGGTGCTCACGGCGGCCGCCAGCACCGCCAAAAAAAGCGCCAGGGCCGGCAGGGGAGGCAGGGCCAGGCTGAAAAGCCTCGTGAAGGCCAGCTCGTCGCTGGCGGCCCTCACCCCCGGGAACAGGACGAAGGCGGAAAGCCCCAGGACGGTGAGTCCGGCGTAGATGGCCCCGATGATCAGGGAAGAATATGCCAGCGTTCCATAGGCGTCCCGGGTCGTCCGGGCCGAAAGCAGCCGGACGGCGTACTGGGGATTGGCGGCTACGCCGAGACCCCACGAGAGCATCATCAAGGTGGTCACCAGCGGGCTCCAGCCTTCCGACCAGGGATGGAGCATCGCCGGCGCTCGCTCGGCAATCGCGGCATGGACGGCAGCCAGCGATCCCGCCCGCTTCAACAGGTTGCCCGCCGCCAGCAGGACGCCCCCCAGGATCAGGGCCAGGTTCAACGTGTCGCTTCGGGCCACGGAGGGAAGGCCCCCGAAGGTCGTGTAGAGGACGAACAGGTACACGAGGGCGGAGGCGACGATCACCTTGATGTCCAGGAGGGTCGCCACGATCGTGCCGAAGGCCCGAAACTGGATCACCATGTAGAAGGTGTAGGCCCCGATCAGGGAGACGGCGGAAAGAGACCGGAGGCGGCGGTCGCCGAAAGTGTCGCCCAGCCACTGGGGCAGGGAGAGAGCCCGGCTCGCGCGGAGCTTCCGCACGATGAAGGGCATGAACAGAAGGCCGATCAGCCAGCCGTTCACGCTTCCCGTGAAAGCCACGTACCCGTCCGCGTAGAGCCACATCGTGTACCCCAGCACCGACGCGGCGCTCATCCAGGTGGCCACGAAAGTCCCCACCATGGGCACGAGGGTGAGGCGGTTGCCGCCCACGTAGAAAAGACGCCGGTCTTCCTTCCAGTTGAAGGCCTCCCCGGCCAGGAAAACCAGGGCCAGGGTGTAGGCGCCGAACACCAAGATCTGCAGCAGGAGGAAGGGCATCACCGGCGCTTCCTCCGAAGGGCAAGCGAAATGAAAAGCGGCGCCAGCACCAGGGCCGCGAAGAGGAGCCAGTCAACGATCAGGTAGAGGGGAAACGCCGGGGTGTTTTCCATGCCCCCCATTTTAAGGGATGGGCCTTGCCTGCGTCAGGCCTGCTTCCGGGCGAAGCTTCTTTCGTAAAGGACGATCACGAGCGTCGTCACGACCGTCAGGACGATCGCAAGGGCGTTTGCCCTCGAAACCTCCACCGTCACGTCCGAAATCTGGTTGTAGATCACCAGGGGAAGGATCTTGACCGCTGTTCCCGTGAGGGCGAAGGCCGTCCCGAAGGCTCCCATGCTCACGGCAAACAGCAGGGAGCTGCCCGCCAGCAGGGAGGGGCCCAGCATCGGGAAAAGGACCTTCACGAGGATGGTGGGGAAGGACGCCCCCAGGCTCATCGCGGCCTCCACCTGGCTCCAGTCGGCGTTGCTCCAGGCCGCGACCATCGTCAGGATCATTCTCGGAATGAGGAAGTAAAGGTAGGCCACCACCAGTCCCTTCCAGGTGAACAAAAAGGCGGAAAACTCCAGGGGGTTGATCCCGAAGAAGCGCTCTAGGAGCATCGTGATGAAACCGCTCGTCCCCAGCAGGACGATGAAGGCGAACCCGATGACCAGGCCGCTGAAAGTGAGCGGAACCGCGGTGATCGCAAGAAGCAGGTCTCGCCAGGGAGCCCGGCTTCGATGCACCAGGTAGGAGAGCGGCAGGCCGAGGGCGGCCCCGATGAACGCAGTCGAGACCGACAGCGCAAGGCTGGTCCTCAGGGCCTCGCTGTAGAGCCCCTTCCGGAAGACCAGGAGGTAATTGGCCGCAGACAGGCGGCCCGCGGCCCAGAAGCTGTCAAAGAGCACGAAAAGGAGCGGCAGGACCAGGAAAACTCCCAGGACCGCCGCCAGAGGCAAAAGAAGGAGGAACTTCCAGCCCCGCCGCTCCATCGTTTCCGCCTGATCCGCCCGTTACTCGCCCAGCACGCGGCGGCCCCACATCTTCGCCGCGTCCTCCTGGACCTTCTGGGCCAGGACCCAGTCCACGTCATAGGCCCGCTCGTACTCGGAGGCCGGGAGGAACTTGCCGGCCACTTCCGGCGGCAGCTTCACGCCGGGGAGGATCGGTCTCACGAACCCCTTGGCGAAGATGCCCTGCCCCTCCTCGCTGAGGATGAAGTTCAGCCAGAGCTTGGCGGTGTTGGGGTTCGGGGCCCCCTTGGCCATGCTGATGGCGTAGGGAGCCGTGATCGTCCCGTCTTTCGGCAGGATGATTTCCACCGCGTCGCCGAGGTTGGCGATGTACTTGGCCCGGTAGGCGTTCCAGTCATACGTGATCCAGATGGGGATTTCTCCCTTCAGGAACTTGTCGTACTCGGTGGTTTTCTCGATCATCCGGACGTTGCCCGCCTTCTGGAGGGCGGCGAGGTAATCCACGCCCTTGGCCAGGTCGATGATGCTGCCCCCGTTGGCGTAGGCCGAGGCGATGACGATGGCATAGCCGATTCCCGTCGTCCTGGGGTCCAGGTAAACGACCGACTTGGCGTATTTCTTGTCCAGCAGGTCCTTCCACGACTTCGGGGACTCCTTCACCAGGCGCTTGTTCACCACGAAGACCACGGTTCCCTTGTGGATGCAGAACCAGTGCCCTTCCTTGTCCTTCAGCACCGGCGGGATCTTCTCGAAGTTCACGGGCTTGAAGGGCTGGGTCACGCCCTTTTCCTTCGCCAGCGCCCCGAACGGCATGAAGTAGTAGGCGGTGTCGGCCTGGGGATTGTTCTTTTCCTTCTCCAGGCGGACCACCGTGGCCCCGCTGCCCAGGTCGTTGTAGGTGATGTTGATCCCGTAGCGGGCCTTGAAGGCATCGAAAAGCCCCTGCCAGTTCGCCCAGGTCGGTCCCGTGTCGTAGCTGTTGAGCCCCTTTTCCTTCTTCGCCTTCTGGAGCAGGGCGTTCTCCCCAGGGTACAGTTCCGCGGCGGCCGCCTGGATTGCGAAGGCGGCCAAAAGCAGGATCGACATCAGCGCGATGAGCTTTCTCTTCATGACTGCACCTCCCCTTTTCGGTTTGAAATCCCGGGCGATCCCGCCCGGAGAAGGTCAGCTTCGGCGGATCAGGCGTCCATCGCCGGGGGAAAACGAGACGCGAAGCGGCTCTCCCGGCGAGAGGTGCCCTTTCTCCGTGTTCAGAAGGTCCACGAGGATCCTTTCTTTTCCCACGTCCAGGGCCACCCGCTGGATCGGCCCCAGGAACACCCGGCCGGCCACGGTCCCTTCCAGGATGTTTTTCTCCTGCGCGTCCTTCGGGACCGGCAGCAGCCGCTCGGGGCGGATCACGAGGCGCCAGGGGCCGGGGGCCAGCGACCCCGCGCCTTCAACTTCCAGCGGGCGGTCGTTCCAGAACACCGTCCCCCCGGCTTTCACCTCGACGTCAAGGAAATTGCTCACGCCCACGAAATCCGCCACGAAAAGGCTGGAGGGGTTCGCGTAGACCTCCCAGGGCGTTCCGGCCTGCTCGATCTGCCCCGAGCGCATCACCGCCACCCGGTCGGAGATCGAGAGGGCTTCCTCCTGGTCGTGGGTGACGTAGATCGTCGTGATGCCGCTTTCCCGCTGGATCTTCTTGATCTCGAACCGCAGGCTGTTTCGGACCTTCGCGTCCAGGGCCGAAAGCGGCTCGTCCAAAAGCAGGACCCGCGGCTCGATGGCCAGGGCCCGCGCCAGGGCCACCCGCTGCTGCTGCCCCCCGGAAAGCTGGCGGCAGTTGGCGTTCGCCTTGTCTTCCAGGCCCACCATCTCCAGGAGGCGAAAGACCCGGGATCGAACCTCCTCCTCGGGCAGCTTCCGCACGCGGAGACCGAAGGCGATGTTCTCGAAGGCCGTCATGTTCGGGAACAGGGCGTAACTCTGGAAAACGATGCCCACGCGCCGTTCCCGCACGCTGAGAGAAGAAACGGGCTGGCCGTCGATGAGGATTTCCCCGGAATCCGGGCGGGTGAATCCCGCGATCATCCGCAGGGTGGTCGTTTTCCCGCACCCCGAGGGCCCCAGCAGCGCCAGGAACTCCCCCTTGCCGACGGTGAGGTCCAGGTTGCGGACCGCAACGGCCTTCCCGAACGCCTTCGTGACGTTCCGCAGTTCGACGCCGCTCATGGCCCGGTCTCCCCGAGAGCCAGCCGGACCGCTTCTTCCGGGCTTTCCGCCGGGAGGACCGGCAGGGGATTGTTTTCCTCGTCACGGGCCGTCCAGGTGCGCAGGGCAACGACCCGTTTGCCCAGCCGCAGGGCCATGGCGATTTCCGAGAGCGTTCCCAGTCCTCCCCCGATGGCGATCAGCACCGGTGAAGCGTGGGTGATCAAAAAGTTCCTGGCCTCTCCCAGCCCCGTCGCGATCGCGTGGGTGATGTAGGGATTTGCCTCCGACGCCTCGAGGGGAAGCAGCCCGATGCTGGTTCCCCCGGCGGATGCGGCGCCCCTGGCGGCTTCCTCCATGACGCCTCCCATGCCGCCGCAAAGGACCGTGCATCCCTTCTGCGCCAGCAGGCGGCCCGTTTCAAAGGCCAGCGCCGCGATGGACGGCGACGCGCTCGATGTGCCGATCACGCCCACAAGACGGCTTGCCATCTCAGGAACCTCCTCCGAACAGGATCTGGGCTTTCCCCATCCCGAAAAGCCTTCCAAGGAAGAGAACGCCCATCAGCGTGAACAGGCTCGTCACGATCAGCACCATCGTGGCCGAGCAGGCAAACCCGGTGCTCACGTAGAAGGCCTGGTAAAGGACCACGGGATAGGTCTGGGAGTTCGAGCTGGTGAGCATCACCGCGAGCTGGAACTCCCCCAGCGACATGGCGAAGGTCATCAGCGCCCCCGAAAGGATGCCGGGCATCAGGTTCGGCACCAGCACCCGCCGGAAAAGGAAGGGCATTCCCGCCCCTAGGGAAAGGCCGGCTTCCTCCAGGACATTCCACTGGATCATCTCCAGGTTGGCCAAAAGAGGCCGGAGCGTGAAGGGAAGCGTATAGACCACGTGGGCTCCCAGCAGAAGCTGCCAGGTCCCCACGAGGGAAAAGCCGGGCCAGTTGAAGGACTGGATCAGGCCCAGCCCCATGACGATGGGGGGGACCGCGATCGGCAGCAGGATCACGGAATCGTAGAGGTTCCGCAGCCAGCGGAGATTCAGGGTATGGACCGCGTACACGGCAGGGATGGCAACGGCCGCGTTGATGAGGGCCGTCAGGCCCGCGACCAGGAGGCTTCTTCCGATGGCCTTGGTGTACATGGGATTGGTGAAGAGGTCCCAGTACCACTTGAGAGTGAACCCTTCCGGCAGGAGCGTGCTGAACCACCGCTCGCCGAAGGATCCCGCCAGAAGAAGCAGGATCGGGACGAGGACGTAGGCGAAGTACAGGCAAAAACACGCAAAACCGAGGGCACGCTGGACCAGGTCCCTGCCGGACGGCTTCATCCCGAACCTCCTCACCGCTTCATTCTGCTGCTTTCCCTTTCTATTCTAGGGACCCGGCGCTTTCCCCGCAAGTCTTGAACCAGGGACAAAAGGGGCAGGATCGAGGCTCCCGGGGGAACGGGCCTGCCGCGCCGACCTTGGCCATCTCCCTCACGCGGGCCTCCACCGCTTCCGGGCCAGGCGGTCCCTCGAGGGGAAGGAGGCCTTCGGCTTCCTTCAGGAAAACCAGGGACAGGTCGATTTTCCTTTCGGGAAAGAGCCTGCTCGCAACGGCCCCGTAAAAGGCCAGCTGGTTTTTCCCCAAAAGCTCCAGGAAAGGCGACGCCGCGGCGAACTTGTAGTCCGCCAGGTGGACGATCCCGCCTTCTTCCCACAGGATGTCGATCACGCCGCGAAGAATCGGACCGCCCGCAAGCCGGAAGCGGAAGGGGACTTCCCTTCGGAGCGCCCCGCGGCGGTGCTCCTCCGCGAGCGTTTTTCCCGGGGGCGCTTCCAGGAACCGCAAGAGAACCGACCGCAAGAGGCTTCGTTTGGAGTCGTTCCTGGCCGGGGCCCTCAGCTCCGGGGGGAGGCGAAGCAGGGCCCGGTCGGTCGGTCCCTCCAGGGTTTCCGGAAGAATCCTGTCCAGGCTCTCCGGGGAGAACTCCCATTCCGCCAGGACCCTGTGGGCCAGGCTCCCCAGGTCCGGACCTCCCGGTTCGCCCGGTCCCGGTTTTTCCAGGGCAAGCTCGTGTCCCTGGCGGACCTGCAGCCTCCAGGCCCGGGGGCAGAAGGAAAACAGCGCGTAGCCGGTGGCCGAAACCGAGGCCAGCTCCGGCAGGTCCGATAGAAGGGGCACGGCCTTGCCTTCCGCCCCGGGGGAAAGGGGACAAATTCCGGGGATCGGCCGGGTTTCAGGGTTAGCCCCCGGGGGGTCCTGCAGCCCGTCCCGCAGGACTCCCGGGGATGCTTTTTCCAGCATCGAGAGCCAGGTCCCCTCCTTTGGCCGGGGCATCCCGGTTTCCTCTTCCAGCGGGCAGGTGCCGCACAGAAGAAGGACGTCCTGGGCCCTCGTGCAGGCCACGTAGAACAGGCGTTCCCACTCTTCCTCCAGTGCCTGCTCTTCCAGGGCCCGGTGCCAGAGAACCGCCTGGGCCTTCGGGCTCTCGTCCCCCGGAAGGGAGGAGGACACGCCGGTGAGGAAAACGGAAGGAACCAGGGCGGTCCCGCGGTGATTCCCCCGGCCCCCGTCATCCAGGCCCAGGATCGCGACCACCGGGAACTCCAGTCCCTTCGCGGCGTGGACCGTCATGACGCGGACGACGTCCTCGTCCTCGGAGAAAAAATCCGGCTCTTCTGCCGGAAGGGCCCGCCGGAGGGCGCTTCCCAGGGATTCGGCGCAGGCCGCGAGGTTCTGCCCCCGGGCGGCGGAAAACTCCCTCGCCAAAGAAGCTGCGCGCGCCAGGTTTGCCGCCATCCGGGGCCGGTCGGCCTCAGGGGCGGTCAAAAGCGCCGCCGGTTCGTTCAGGAGGGCCGCCAGGGCAGCTCCGGGCCCCGCCAGGAGGGCCTGCGACCTCAGGGCTTCAAACCGTTCCCATGCCTCGGGAAACGTTGCCCGCAGCCGTTCGTAAAAGGGCGGGTTTTCCCCGCCGGGGGAATCGGCAAGCTGCAGGGCATCTTCCTTCCGAAGGCCCGAGAAGGGAGAGGCCAGCCACCCGGAGAGGGCCAGCCGGTCTGACGGGTCGGCCAGCGCCTTCAGGAGCGAGACGAGGTCGAAGACTTCCCCCCTGGAGAAGAACCCCTGGCTGTCCTGGAAAACCGCCGGGATGCCCGCGGCCTCGAATGCCTCCCGCAGGGCCGGGTACTGGGTCCTTCCGGGCACGAGGACCGCCATGTCCCTCCAGGAAAGGGGGCGGCGGACGGTGAGTTCCTTGTCCCAGGCGGGTTTCCCCCGGAGGGATGCAAGCTTTGCCGCCAGCCTGTCGGCCAGCCTTCGGCGGACCTGGGCCTTCTTTTCCGGTTTCCCCGTATCGGGATCCTCCACGTGGGGCTCGAGCAGCACGGAAAGCGGGTCCGTCTCGAGGCCGTTGCGCTCGCGCCACCACGGCGCGTCGTCGGGTCCCCGCAGGGCTTCGTAGGCGACCCCGAGACCCTTCCCAAGCTCGTCGCTCCAGAGAGTCCCGAAACAGCCGTTCACGAAACGAACCAGTTCCTCCCGCATGCGGTAACTGTGGTCCAGCAGGACGTACCGGCCCGCGGGTTCCTTCGCCTCTTCGCGGATCCTGCGGGCGAAGAGGGCAGGATCCGCGTGGCGGAACCGGTAGATCGACTGCTTCAGGTCGCCCACCAAAAACAGGCGGCCGCCCCCCGCCTTCCATAACGCCCCGATGAGGTTGTCCTGCAGGGGGTCCGTGTCCTGGACTTCGTCCACGAGAAGGTGGTGGAACCGCTTCCCGTAGGCCGGGTTGGCTGATACGGCCGAAGAGGCGTGGCGGATCAGGTCGTCGAAGGAGAGGCTCCCGCTTTCCCACTTCGCCTGCTCCCAGCGGGCCCAGGCAACGGCCGCCGTCTGCGCAAGGGCCTGGCGGAGCGCCTGTTCCTCCTCCGAAAGGCCGTTGACCAGCGAACGCGCCAGGGGAAGTTCCTTCTCCAGTTCCTTCCTCAGTTCCGAGGGAGTCTGCCCCAGGAGGTCCGAAAGGATGTCCTTCAGTTTCCC